>CAZKGT010000021.1:0-20643 GCA_964552285.1 uncultured Pseudobdellovibrionaceae bacterium
TATACATGGCGCGAAGCTGCGGGACCATGACGTGGCTTTCGTCGAGGAAGAGCAGCGCGTCTTCGGGGAGGTATTCGATGAGGGTCGGCGGCGGCTCGCCGGGTGACCTGCCGGTTAAATAGCGGGAATAGTTTTCGATGCCCTGGCACATGCCGGTGGCCTCGAGCATCTCGATGTCGAATTGCGTGCGCTGGTCCAGGCGCTGGGCTTCGAGGAGTTTTCCTTCTTTCTCAAATTCGTCGAGGCGGATTTTGAGGTCGCGCTTTATGTTTTCAATGGCCTGGCGCATGGTCGGGCCGGGGGTGACGTAGTGGGAGTTGGCGTAGATGCGCACACCCTCGAGCTTCGTGTATTTCTCGCCGGTGAGGGGGTCGAATTCAGTGATATCTTCCAGCTCGTCACCAAAGAGGGAGAAGCGCCAGGCGCGGTCTTCCATGTGGGAGGGGAAAAGCTCGACGGTGTCTCCCCTTACCCGGAACGTGCCGCGTTCGAAGGCAATATCGTTGCGGTTGTAGGTCAGGGTGACGAGGCGTTTGATCAGCTCCTGCCGGTCGATCCGCATGCCCTTGTGCAGGTCGAAGGTCATGGCGAGGTAGTCTTCCTTGGAGCCGATGCCGTAGATGCAGGACACGGAGGCCACGATCAGGCAGTCGCGGCGCTCGAACAGGGTCCGGGTGGCGGCGTGGCGCATGCGGTCGATCTGTTCGTTGATGGAGGAGTCCTTTTCGATGAACGTATCGGAGCGCGGGATGTAGGCCTCGGGCTGGTAATAATCGTAATAGGAAACAAAATACTCTACCGCGTTGTCCGGAAAGAAGTTTTTGAACTCACCATAGAGCTGGGCGGCGAGCGTTTTGTTGGGGGCGAGGACAAGCGTGGGCCGCTGCAACTCCTGCACAACATGGGCCATGGTGAAGGTCTTTCCGGAGCCGGTGACGCCGAGCAGGACCTGGTCGGTCAGGCCGTCATTCAGGCCGCCGGTGAGCTGTTTGATGGCCTCGGGCTGGTCGCCCTTCGGCTCGAAATCGGAAACAATGCGAAAAGGCCGCGAGGCGTCCGCCTGCGGCATGTTCTCTCTATCGTAATGAACGCCGGATGCTTCGAGCATGGGATAGATATAACGCACATTAACGATTGGGACACAATAATTATTGTGTCCCGGGTGCGGGTATTGTATCAATGCTTATGCCCAGAGCCGCCCGTATTGTCGTTCCCGGTGTCCCGCACCATGTCATCCAGCGCGGGAACCGCCGTCAGGATGTCTTCTTTTCAGATGAAGACTACCGCATGTACTTATCCCTTCTGAAAGAAAAATGCACCAAGGCCGGCACGAACATTCTGGCCTATTGCCTGATGCACAATCACGTTCACCTTATCCTCAGGCCCGCACATGAGGAAGGGTTAAGGATTGTTGGTGAGGCCCACAGGCTCTATACCCGCTATATAAACCGGAAAATGGGGTGGCAGGGCTATCTGTGGCAGGGGCGTTTCGGCTCCTACCCGATGGATGAACCTTATTTTTACCGGGCATTGCGTTATGTCGAACTGAATCCTGTTCGGGCCGGGCTGTGCGATCATCCCTGCGCCTATCGCTGGAGCAGCGCAAGACAACGTGCCGAGAGCGCTGAAAATACAGACCTTAAGGTCGAACCGGCGGGCGGCATGGTAGATGACTGGGAGGCTTACTGGCTGGAAGGACTGTCCCGTTATCAGGAAACGCAGAAAATCGAAGACAATCTCATAACCCTGACCCCGCAGATTCCCCTCCCCGCGACACATGAAGCGCGTGGTGAGACGCGTGGGACACAATAATTATTGTGTCCCAATCGTTAACGCTAACGGTATTTGCCGATTGCGACCTTGACCATTTTTTTGAGTTCTTCGGCGGCGGGGCCGGCTTCTTCTTCGGTTTTGAAGCCCTGTTTGTTGACGACCGTGAGGGCGTCGACGTGGGCCTGGATGATGACGCGCTGCGCCTCGAGTTTCAGTTCGGTCTGACCGACATAGTCGCGTAAGGATTCAGCGAAGAAAGCGGCCAGGTCGTAGCCGCACATCGACCCGACATCCTTGATCTCATGGGACAGCGTAAAGATTTCCTTCGACAGCGCCTCGCGCTCGGGCGAGCGCGGCATGTCTTTCATTTTATCCCACTTCGCGGCAATATTTTCGAGATGCCCGGCGATTGTTTCGGGACAGGTTTCGCAAAGCTCCTTGATCAGTTCGTCCGCCTCTTTCACGGCGTCAGGATCGACGTAGCCTTCTTCGTTTTCAAAACGCGCCGGGCGCATGCCGAGCTTCTTTTTCAGCCGGTTGGTCAGCTTAAAAACACGGACCTTGATGTCTTTGTTATTCGGTCGTGACATTTTTCACCTGTATCAGTTCCGGCTTCATGACACGCCTGTCTTCGCCTTTATACGGCATGGCCTGGCGCCTGCGGTCCGGGCCGAAATAGCCCGGCACCTCGAGAAAGGGGCGCGGATGATCGATCACCGTACATATGCGCGAGGCAAGGCCGCTGGCGGAGATCGGTTTCACCAGAACCTCGTTCGCGCCCAGATCGCGCGCCCTGGCCGTGATGACTTCCGTCGTATATGCGCTGACGACGACAACCGGCAGAAAACGCACCTCGTCCTTCTCATTGGTGCGGACCCATTTCAGCAGATCCTTGCCGGACCCCTTGGGCATCAGCCAGTCAGTCAGGACGATATCAACCTTGGTGATGTGGCGGCTGATCGTTCTGGCCTGCGTCACCTTCAGAAGGTCGATGGCCTGCCTGGCACTGTCGGCCACCATAATATCGCCGACGCCGAAAACCTTGAGCATGGAAGACATCAGGGACTGCATATAGGCGGAATCCTCCACCACCAAAATGGTGAAGTTACTGAGATCATAGGGCGGCGGCCGGTCGTGGTGGCTTAAGAATGCGCCCTTTCCATCATTTCCTTTTTCTTTGTCCGTCATCTATTCGTCTCTGTCCCGCTTTATACAGTATCAGTATGACCGCACGATACAAGGCAGCAATTGATCCCCTAAAAGCTTTCCTCTTTGTACTGCCTGATACAACCCGGCTCATGCGTATTCACGCCACTTATAACTTCCCGGCAAACCAGGAGTTTATTGTCTGCGCTTGTCTGTGAGTTTCGCTTAGACTTTCTGTCGTAAGCATAAGGCTCATATCCGGTGTCTCGGTTATCCTTTTCAATCAGGAAGATATTGTTTCTCAATATGTTGTCCTCGGCCCTATTGGTATCCTTCCCTTCCCTGGCAGCCGAAAACATAATGTCTCCCCAGGGCATGCCGGATGCCTGACGGCTTTGAGCGTTGTTCCACAATGTATTGTTTTGCAGGACATTCCCCGCGGCATCATGCAAGTGAATTCCCGGGCCATAATTTTTGTAGATAATGTTATTGCTGACGGCATTTTCATCGCTCCAGCGATCCAGCCTGATCCCTTCCCCGCCGTCGCCGCCAATCTGGCTGCTCCCGGAAATCGTGTTTTCCCGGATTGTATTGTTTGTTCCCATGCCGCGGACCGGCTCTGCGCCTTCGCCGGCTGAAATTTTGATACCGGCTGCTTTCGCCCGCACCTTTCCGTTGTTAAAGACGCTGTTACCCTCTATGTGAAAATTGGAGCCAAAAATCTCAATACCGCTGCCGCCATTTTCAACCACACTGTTCTCCAGAATTTTTGTCTTTTCCGGCCCGGCCAGATTAACCCGGTCTGCGAAAATTCCCTGCCTTTCGTTGCCTGAAATCGTATTCCCTTCAAACCTGTGTGAAGGGCCGGCGGCATTTGAAATCCTGATGCCCCGCATGCTGTCATATATCGACATGTTACGCAGCGTAATCCCTTCGCTTCCTTCCGTAATCAGGACAGCGTCCAGACCGGATGCGGACACGCTCAGATCCTGCAACTCCACCCATTTGGCATTTTTGAAAATAATCCGGCCCCTGATCAACGGGACAGCGCCCGCACTCCCGTCCTGCGGTAAGAACTCCGGTGCCTCCCCCCGGATCAGAACCGGATCGGACCGGGTTCCCTGAAAAGAAATAACCCAGTCCGTCACATAAGTACCGTAAGGAATAATGAGTTCCGTTCCCGGGCCTACATCGGACGGGTTTATTTCCTGGGCTTCTGCGAAACGATAGCCAACACCACAAGCAAGCAAAAAGAAAACAAGCCCCCCAACGGACCTTTCCGTACAGCCTTTCCTCTCTTTTCATGCCTGTTTTCCCCGCGCAATCGCTGTAACAGCAACAAACCAACCCTATCAGATTGCCGGAAAAAGCTGAATATTTTCCAAAGGGTTATGCCTGTTGTTTTTTCCACGCCACAGAATTGGACGCCAGAAAGCCAAAGAACAACTTTGGGGTGTGCGTTTTATTTTACGCACCGTCTTGTGTAGCGCGCTGTTATAAATACATATTTTTTATATTATGTTTTTTATATGCACGGCCTGTCACTTAAACGTGCGACAATGTGTCCATTTACATAATAACCAGTGGTGTGCTATCTTTAGTATAGAATACAGTTGTTCGGCGGGGCAGATTAAGAAAAACAAGAAAAACGCTGAACGGGGATCGGGTTATGCATAGAGTTTTGGTTTTTGCGGCTTGCCTGGCCGCAATGCTCGCACCAAACCTGCCGGGATATGCGGCGGAGGCACAGATGGAGGTAAGAGCCAGGCTTGTACATGTCAGGGACGTGTTCTTCTTTGAACAGCTTGATATGGACCGGGACGGGCTTATTACCGAAGAAGAATTCCATCAAGGCGCTCCCGTCAACTATCCCGGCCAATTTTTTTCCAGAATTGACACGGACCGGGATCTGAAGATCAGTTGGAACGAGCTGGCTGTTTACACCGGGGACGGCAAATAATATTCTCCCCCACATGAGCGATGTGATTGCGGCGAAACCCTCGCCGGAGCTTCTTGATTACCTGCTGCGGCGCCGGACGGTGGAGACCGTCAATCTCGGCGAACCCGGCCCGTCCCCCGAACAGCTTGAGACTATTTTGAAAGCAGCGGCGCGGGTGCCGGATCACGGCAAGATGTTTCCCTGGTATTTTGTCGTGTTTGAAGGCAGGGCGCGGGAGGACATCGGCAACCTGCTGCGCGAAGCCTACAAGGCTGAAGAACCGGGGGCGGCAGAGGCCAAACTTGAACTGGAGGCCGGGCGGTTTATGCAGGCTCCGGCGGTTGTCGGCGTTATCTCACGCATCCGCAAGGGCAAACATCCGATGTGGGAGCAGATTTTAAGCGCGGGCGCCGCCTGCCAGAACCTGATTCTTGCCTCCCATGCCACGGGTTTCGGGGCACACTGGCTGACGGAATGGTATGCTTATAACCATATTTTCCGGGAAAAACTGGGGCTGGATGAACGGGACAACGTGGCCGGGTTCATCTATATTGGCACCCTTAAAAAAGAGCCGGTTGAGCGCGACCGCCCGGATATGGAGAAGATTGTCACATACTGGCAGGAAGGAGTCTCCCTTAACAAGGGAGATAATTACGATAAGGACGGATTTGGCTTTCCTCCGGCCAGAATTGATCCAAGCAAACCTGGCCAGTGACTTTTTCAAAAAAACTATTTACGCCTGTTTAAATCTGCGGTAAAAGGCGCCTTTATTATGTCTATACTTTTTGAGGATAAACGAACATGGCAGAAACAGAAGACCAGGCAAATTTACGACGCGGCATCACAGACTTGCGAGCGCGACAATTAGTTGCAGAGGTAACACGAGACACAAGGCCAGCGAATTCCTCAAATCGCCCAGAAAGAATTGAAGAAGTCGACCCCAGAGAACTGAATTGGGGTTTGGATTGACGGCTTACGCAGCCTTTGCGAATTTACCGTCCAGCGCGTCTTTGATGAGGGCGATGGTGTCTTTTACCCCGTATAGCTCGATGAAGGAACCGAAGCGCGGGCCCTGGTCCTGGCCGAGAAGGACCTGGTAGAGGGCCTGGAACCAGCCGCGCAGTTCTTCTTTCTCGTAGCCGTTCTCTTTTCCGGCGGCGAAAACCTCGTTTTGCAGGGATTCAAAATCCGCGCCCCCCTCTATGGCCTCAAGGCGGCGGGCAAGGTCCTGCATCGCCGTGCGTTCGCGATCATCTGGGAGGCGGTAGTTTTTCGTCGGCAAGACGAAGTCTTCGTAATATTTCACGGCATAGCCGATGAGCCGGTCGAGGAACGGCGCGCTATCCGGCGTAGCATCCGGCTTGTAACGCTTAATGAATCCCCAGAGCGTTTCCTTGTCGTGCGCGTTGGCGACGCTGGCCAGATTGAGCAGCAGGGCGAAAGAGACCGGCGAATGCTGGCTGTTCGGTATCTTGCCGTTATGGATGTACCATGCCGGATTCTGGAGCTTTTGCTCGTCCGTCATATCGGCCAGCTTTGCGACAAAGGTGATGTACTCATCCACGGCCTTCGGGATGATGTCGAAATGCAGCTTCTTGCCCGATTGCGGCTTGAGGTACATGTAGTAGGCCAGGCTCTCATGCGGGGCGTAGGTCAGCCACTCCTCCATGGTCAGGCCGTTGCCTTTGGATTTGGAGATTTTCTCGCCGTTTTCATCAAGGAAGAGTTTGATGTGGAATCCTTCCGGCTTGTGCCCGCCCAGGATTTCGGTGATTTTCCCGGCAATCTCGGCAGAGGAAATCAGATCCTCGCCGGACATCTCATAGTCGACATCCAGCGCATACCAGCGCAGCGCCCAGTCGGGACGCCACTGCGCCTTGACGTGACCGCCGGTGACGGGGACTTCCGTTTTTGTGCCGTCTTCATCTTCGAAAACAATGGTGCCGTCTTCCGGTCTGGTTTCAAGAATGGAAACCTGAAGCACTTTTCCTGTTTTCGGTGAAACCGGCAGGAACGGGCTATAGGTAGCTTTGCGTTCCTCACCCAAAAGCGGCAGCACAGCCTTCGTGACGGCCTCGTAATTTTGCAGCATTTTCAGGAGCGCATCGTCGAAACGGCCGGATTTGTAGCATTCCGTCGAGGACAGGAATTCGTATTCAAAGCCAAAATGATCAAGGAACTCGCGCAGGCGGGCGTTGTTGTGATGGCCGAAGCTCTCATGCGTTCCGAACGGGTCCGGCACCTGCGTCAGCGGCCTGCCCAGATGTTCGGCCAGCATTTCCTGCTGCGGCACGTTGCCCGGCACTTTGCGAAACCCATCCATGTCGTCGGAAAAACAGGTCAGCTTCACCGGCATGTCGGACAGGCGCTGGAAGGCGTGCATGACCATCGTCGTCCGACAGACCTCGCCGAACGTACCGATATGCGGCAGGCCCGAGGGGCCATAACCGGTTTCGAACAGGACATAGCCCTTTTCCGGCAACCTGCCGTTCAGGCGTTTCAGCACCTTGCGCGCCTCCTCAAACGGCCAGGCGCGGCAATTCATGGCAATGTCGGTGTCGATGTCCTGCATGGTTTGGTTCCTCTGGGTTTTCGGGAGATACTTATAACCACCAAGGCACCAAGACACCAAGGGTTTTTATTCAAAGAGTGCCGGTGAATGGTGGGGTAACATAGCACCTTAAGCAGATCTTTCGCCCTCCTCTGTCATCCCCGCGCAGGCGGGGATGACAGAGAAAAGGGAATAAACCTTGGTGTCTTGGTGCCTTGGCGGTTAGAATAAGAGAATGAAACGCACAAATTCATCCGGTAACGCAATCTGGTTTATCCTGCTGGCGATCGTGCTGATCGGGGCGCTGACGATGACGCTTTCGCGCGGAGGATCATCGGTCGACCAGAGCGGAGATTTCGAGCGGGCGCGGGTGATCGTCACCCAGATGATGCGTTACGCCAAGGGGCTGGAGGTCGCCGTCCAGAACATGCAGATGCGCGGAATCAGCGAGAGCGATATCAGCTTCGAGAACGCCGTCACCACCACGGATTATTCCCACGCCAATTGTGACTCGGCAACGCGCAAGGAATGCCTTGTCTTCCATGTCGAGGGCGGCGGAATGACCTATCAGGCACCGCCGTCACGCGCGGCCAGCGCGACGGAATGGATTTTCACCGGGGACATCAATGTCGGCAGCACGGCCGGGCCTGTTGGCACAACGGCAGCGGCCACCGGCAATGATTTATTGATCGTTCTTGAAGGCGTAAGAAAGGCTGTTTGCATACAACTGAACCGCGAAGTTGACGTGGACAATCCCGGCGGCGACCCGCCGGTTGATACGACCGGCGTTTCCTATGGCGCCTACGGTGGATCCTTTTCGGGAAATAAAGTGCTTGAAGGCGACCCCGGCACGGACCTGAACCGCAAGCGGACCGGCTGCTATTACGACGACGGGACCGATAAATATTATTTCTATCACGTGCTGCTGGTGCGCTAGGCGCTTTTGCCCGCGCACTTAATACATGTCGGGATAGCCGGGTCCAGTTCAAGGCGTTTGGCTGCGATTGCCTCATCGCAATTGACGCAGTAGCCGTAATCGCCCTCTTCCATTCTTTTCAGGGCGGCTTCGGTGCGTTGCAGGTCCAGTTGACGACGGCGGTGATTTTCCCTGGCCATTTCCTGCTGCATCAGAGCATCCTGGCGCGAAAGGCGACCCTGTACGGTCTGGTCAAGCTCGACCGGTGCACGGCTCTCTTTTGTCGCTGCCATCAGGCGGAGCAACTCCGCTTTCTGTGCCTCCAGTCTTGCCTTAAGATCAACAAGAGACATGTCTTTTCTTTTCGTCATAAGCCGCATACTAACACATCTCCCTGACCTATTCATATCCCTTTGAAATAAATGGGATATTTTATTTTCATGGATACAAGATTCTGTATTGAAAATTTCAAAAAAAGAGTATGATAGCAGGGTATCAAATTGTTTGGTACGTTCGCCGCCGCTTAAGACGGCACCAGATCAGAGGTCGCATACAATGGCTGGCACGAAAAAAACCCACGAAGAAATAATTCTCCGGTAAACGGTTTTTAATACCCCCCGCACGCAAATAAGGCCTGCGGGGGTTTTTATTTTAAGCCGGAGAGTTTGTTAGATCGTACCGTCAGAATACGTGACAGCGAAAGCGCTCGGGCCAGATATAGTTGTTGCGCCGGAATGTTCCGATCATCGCATTCGCCACCCTGTTGCTTGCCTCGTGAAAGTTCCGCTCCGCGATCAGTTCGCGGACGATAGTACTCTTCATTTGATCTTCCGCCAGCATGCCGGCCCTCATCGTCAGGGGCCTGACCGTTTCATCCTCTATCGTAATATGGCCGTCATTAAAAGCCGTCAGGTCCAGGTAACTTCTGATCTTTTTGATACAGGCGCGCTCATCGTATTTAAAATCGCCTTCAAGGGGCGTTGGCGGCAAAGCGGCCCTGACAGCATGGTAGAAATGCGCCCTGAAGGAATCCGAGATATCGTTGAAAAGGGCCCGCAGCCGCTCGTGTTCATCCAGACTGCGCTTTACAGACCCTTCCGGCCCCTCTTCCATCACGGAAGATTTGATGCTCCACATTCATAAACCCCTGTATCATATTAATTTTTATGGAATAATTTTGACACAATCCATGGTTCCCGACTAACGCAGAGCCAGAATGGGAGGTGTGCGGGGAATGCATGACCGGGGATATGGAGCCATGCAAAAAGATGATTACGCTGGGGGCAGATTACGCGGGGGACACAATGATTCATTGTGTCCCCGTTGCCTGCCCGTTGCCTGTTTATAAAGCTATCGCTTTATGGCAAAGGGGCGTGTTGGTTCATTTCTTCGATAAACAAATCGAGTGCGTGACTGACGGCTTTTTCCCGTGTCGAATGAAGATTCAGGCGATCCCTCCCAAATTCCTCTATGGACGCTTTTATCGCCTTCACCGCTGCCGCCTGCGCCGCAACCATAAACTCTCCGGATAAGGAAAAATATTCTTTAAGTGTATTTGGCGCTGTTCCGTTCAGAACAAGCGGAATGTTTATGTACCGCGCCAGCCTGTCGTCAAAACTCTCGCCGGTATCTTTATGAGGCTCCTGTAAGGCCGCGCTTAGTACGATGTGAAAATGCGCGGTCAGCGGCCCTTCAACTTTTTCCCTGAATCTGCGCTCGAGACTCTCACGTTTTTCCGCGGCCTCAACGGCAGCCCCTTTGTTACCAAAAATACTTTGTATGAGTGTCAGCATAACAACCCGAACAAAAAAACTAAATATTACAGCAGTTTATTTGTTTTCTGTAAAATAATCAAGGATTCTGTACATCTGTTTCCGGGGACGCTATTCTGCCTTCCGCATATCTTCAGGAGAGGAAAATGGCTGAAAAGACGATCGATACGCAGTTGGGCGACCTGTGGACCGAGACGCTCTATGTCTGGGAAAACGGACTGCTCGGCGTTGATATCGGACGGGTCATTGTTGCCCTGCTGATCTTTGGCGGATTCCTTCTGATCCGGGGAATTTTCGGAAAGTATGTTCTCTCGCGCCTGCATAAATGGGCCTCGCGGACAGACACGAAAATCGACGACAAGATCGTCGATGCGCTGATCCCGCCGATCAAGTTCATTCCGGTGGTGATGGGCCTGTTTTTCGCCGGACAGTATGCCGGGCTGGATGAAAGCATTGCCGAGCCTTTCAGCCGCATCATGCGGTCCCTGATCGCCTTTACCATTTTCTGGGGGATTTTCCGGACGCTGGAACCGCTCAGTCACCTTTTAAGCAAGCTTGAAAAAATGCTGACGCCGATGATGGTGCAGTGGATGTTCAAGGTGCTGAAGGTGCTGGTGGTGTTTATCGGCGGCGCGGTAATCCTCGAGCTTTGGGGCATTGCGGTGGGGCCGCTGCTAGCCGGGCTCGGGCTGTTCGGCGCGGCGGTGGCGCTCGGCGCGCAGGACCTGTTCAAGAACCTGATTTGCGGCATGACGATTATCGCCGAAAAACGCTTCCAGCCGGGGGAATGGATCCTGGTCGACGGGGTGGTTGAGGGTACGGTCGAGGATATCGGCTTCCGCTCCACCAAGGTCCGGCGCTTCGACAAGGCGCCGGTGCACGTGCCGAATGCGCAGCTATCGGATGCCGCCGTCACCAATTTCTCCCGCATGACCCACCGCCGGATCAAATGGAAGGTCGGGGTGGTTTACGGGACGAACGTGGAGCAACTTAAAATTATCCGCGATGAAATTATGAACTACATCCTCGAAAGCGACGCCTTTGCCAAGCCGGATGAGGTTTCGACCTTCGTGCGGGTGGACGAGTTCGGCGCCTCCTCCATCGACTTCCTGATTTACTGCTTTACGAAGACAACCGTCTGGGGCGAATGGCTGGAAATCAAGGAAGCGTTCGCGCATGAAGTAAAGAAAATTGTCGAGGATAAGGCTGGAACAAGCTTCGCCTTCCCGTCTACCTCTCTATACGTGGAACAGTGGCCGGAGGATACGGCGGAGGTATTCGTGCCGCCGGGGAAAGCGGCTTAGCGCGTCAGTTCCATAAGTTTTTGATCACACGCTCTAACTACGCGACCCTTATTGCCTCCAACAATCCGCGAACCACAGACCGGGTTCCGTCCCATCCGTGCTGTTGAAAGCTCTTTTTCAGCATCGCCTATGCGTTTGGGAAGGGTCATTTCGTTTGCTGCGTTGCGCAACCATTGCAATATACCCATGTGTATAACCTTCCTAGCTTTGTTATCTGCTCATGAATATATATTTTTCTTATGTATAATACAAAGAAAAATGTGTTTCCGAATACTCTTCATGCTATCCCTAAACTATGTCCACGCTTCCCTCTGACAAGGCCGCTCCTGAAATCTGCCTGCCCAATGTTCCGGCCCTGTGCGTCAATGCGCGGGAAGCGGTGATGTTGTCGGCGGACGGGGAGTTGAAGACCCTGCCCCATGCGCAGGAGCAGATGCTGGTGCATGAGCCGGTTCTGGTCTGTCATGCGCCTTATACGCGGGCACGGCTGGGGGTGGAGGATATCAAGGCGTATGACGTGCTGGAACTTTTTGCCTTTGTGCATCCGGGCCGGTTCTGCGTGCCGGCACCGCACGGGCTGGCGAAGGCGTTGGGGCTATCGGAACCGGCAGGTTTTGAAGACGGGCCGTTTACGCTCACAGAAGCCGTTCAGGCGCTGCTGACCGATTTGCAGAACAAGGCCGACAGGAAGCGCATCCTGGATATCGCCGGGGTGATGGGGCTTCAGGGCAAGGGCTGGCCGTGGACGCCGTTCGTGTTTACGGCGCTTGGCGAGACTTATGATCCGGCGCGCGCGCTGGATAGCCGCAGAGCACTGGATGTCTGGAAATCCCTGCCCGAATGGGCGGAGGAAGCGCCGGAACCGCCGCCCGCCCATCACCCGGTAACAGGGGAAGAGGCGCGGGAAAGGCTGGGCGCGCTTCTGGGAGACGGCGCCGAGAAAAGGGAAGAGCAGGCCGAATATGCAAAGATAATGACGGCGGCGTTTGCGCCGGGCGGAAAAGTTTTCGACCCCCCTCCCGGCCTCCCCCCTTCACAGGGCGGAGGAGATGTGCCGTCCGGAGTCTCCCCCCTGGAAGGGGGGAGGCTGGAGGGGGGTAAAAGCCCGCACATCGTGCTCGCCGAAGCCGGAACGGGCGTGGGCAAAACCCTTGGTTATCTTGCCCCGGCCAGCGTGTGGGCGGAGAAAAATCAGGGGGCGGTGTGGATATCGACCTATACCAAGAACCTGCAACGCCAGATCGAACAGGAGCTGGACCGGCTCTATCCCGATCCGGATATCAAGGAATCGAAAACCGCGATCCGGAAAGGCCGGGAGAATTATTTGTGCCTGCTGAACCTTGAGGACAAGGCCGTCTCGGCGGCGTTGGCGCGAAGCCCGGGCCATGCCATCGGGGCCGGGATCATGGCACGCTGGGTCAGCGCCACCAAGGATGGCGATTTGTCGGGCGCGGATTTTCCGGGCTGGCTGGCTGGCATTTTGGGCTGGCAGCATACGCTGGGGCTGGCCGACCGGCGCGGGGAATGCGTGTACGCGGCTTGCGATCACTATCACAAATGCTTTGTCGAGCGCTCGGTCAGGAAAGCACAGCGGGCGGATATCGTGGTTGCCAACCATGCGCTGGTAATGATCCGCACCGCCGATTCCGGGCCGGATACGGACCTGCCGCAACGTTATGTGTTCGATGAAGGCCATCACCTGTTCGAAGCCGCCGACAGCGCCTTTGCCGGACACCTGACCGCAAGAGAGACGCGGGAGATGCGCCGCTGGCTGCTGGGCAATGAAGGCGGGCGCGGGCGGGCGCGGGGCTTAAAACGCCGGACAGAAGAGTTGATTGCCGGGGATTCGATTTCCGAAGCAGCGCTGCGACAGATTCAGGGTGCTGCCATGCAACTGGCCGGGGACGGCTGGACCAAGCGGCTGAAGGCGGGCATGCCTTCCGGGCCGACGGAGAATTTTCTTTTCCTTGTCTATCAGCAGGTTTATGCGCGGGCAGACGGTAGCGATGGGCCCTACTCGATCGAAACGGGGACGTGGCCGCTGATTGACGGGCTGGCGGAAGCCTCGCAGGCGCTTAAAAAGGCGCTTAAGGATATTTACAAACCGCTTGGAACGCTGGCCAAAGAGCTGCGGAAAAAGCTGGCCGAGGATAAGGGCGATCTTAGTGCGGATATGCGCAAACGGATCGATGCCGTGTGCAACAGCCTTTCCCTGCGCGCCCTTAATCTGGCTGCATGGATTGCCATGCTGGAAACGCTGGAGACCGGCGAAAACCCGGAAGAATATGTCGACTGGATGGAGATTGAGCGCATTGAGGGGAATGCTGTTGATGTCGGACTGTACCGTCACTGGGTCGATCCGATGCAGCCCTTTGCTGCCGCCCTCGCCCCGCATGCGCAAGGGGTGGCGATTACGTCTGCGACTTTGCGGGACGGCACGGGTGATGAAGAGGAAGACTGGCGTGTGGCACGAGAAAGAACCGGCACGGATTATCTTAGTTCTGCGCCAGTGCAGTTCGCCGTGTCTTCGCCGTTTGATTACGCCGAACAGACGAAAGTTTTTGTCCTGACCGATGTGAACAAGAACGATATCGGACAGGTCGCCGGAGCCTGCCAGGCTCTATTCGAGGCATCGGGCGGCGGCGCGCTCGGCCTGTTTACGGCGATCCAGCGCCTGCGCGCCGTGCACGGAAGGATTGCGGCAAGCCTTGAGGAAAGCGGGCTTTCCCTTTACGCGCAACATGTCGATGAGATGGATGTCGGCACGCTTGTCGATATTTTCCGGGACGATACGCATGCGTGCCTTCTGGGCACGGATGCCGTGCGGGACGGGGTGGACGTGCCGGGAGAGAGCCTGCGGTTGCTGGTCTATGACCGGGTGCCCTGGCCGCGCCCGACGCTCCTGCACAAGGCCCGGCGGGAGGCGTTCGGAAAACGGCGCTATGACGAGCTTATCACCCGCCTCAAACTCAAGCAGGCCTACGGCCGCCTGATCCGGCGCAGCAGCGACAAGGGCGTTTTCGTGATGCTCGACTCTATGCTGCCTTCGAGACTTCACGGCGCGTTTCCGGAGGGTGTTGACGTCCAGAGATGTGGACTGGCTGAGACCGTGGAATCCGTCCGGGAGTTTTTAGAACATTCCCGTTGAGCGAAACCCCGGACTTGATCCGGGGCCTATAGACCCCGGATCAAGTCCGGGGTTTCGGTTATGGTGGCAGAGCGGTCTTTTTTACCCCCGCCTTTTCCGCAATAAATTTGCGTTTTTTGTTGCTTTCCGGGCTGCGGGGGGCCATATAACCTCGCATTGCCTTTAATTGGATGTTCGCGGGATATGCAGTGCTTCGCATTTACATTGCCGGTCACTGATCCGGTCGCATTGTTTGCGGCCGTCCAGCACATCCCCTACAGCCTTTTCTTCGACAGTGCCCGGCCTGAGCATCACCTCAACAATCACAGCTTTATCGCCTTCCTGCCGATCGAGACAATCGAGGCCAAAAACGGTCGGGTCATGGTGACCAACCGCGAGCAGCAATTCTCGTTTCAGGGCGATCCGTTCAAGGTCGTTACGGACAGGCTGGAACAATGGGGCATGGATACAGCGCACCGGCATAACCTGCCACCGTTCCAGGGCGGGGCCGCCGGGATGTTCGGGTACGACCTCGTGCGCTACCTCGAGAAAATTCCCGATCTGGCCGAGAGCGATCCGGACATGCCGGATATGGCCGTAGGCATTTACAACCAGGTCATTTCCATCGACCACGACAAGGATCAGGCATGGCATATCGTTCATGCCGGGGACGAACAAAAGGCGCAGGCCAGCCATGCGCAACTGATGAAGGCGCTCGACCAGTCGCCCGGGATCCCGGCGCTTGTCATCGGCGAGTCCGCGTGGCAGGCCCGTGAAACCAAAGAAGGTTATAAGGAGAAAATCAGGAAGGCTATCGAGTACATCCATGCCGGAGATGTCTTCCAGACCGTTATCTCCCAGCGTTTTGATGCGGACCTGCCGGACGATTTCGATCCGTTCGCGCATTATTGCCATCTGCGCGAGGTCAATGCCGCGCCGTTTGGCGTTTATATGAATCTCGGCAGCCTGAAAATCGCCTCGGCTTCGCCGGAGCGGTTCATCAAGGTGGACGGGCGCAAGGTCGAGACCCGCCCGATCAAGGGCACACGGCCCAAAAATGAGGATCCCTTTATCGACCAGTTCTGCCGGAACGAACTGGAGAACAGCGAAAAAGACCGGGCGGAAAACGCGATGATCGTCGACCTTCTGCGCAACGACCTGTCGAAAGTCTGCGAAGATTACTCGATCGAAGTGCCGGAGCTGTGCAGGATGGAAAGCTTCGCCAGCGTACATCATCTGGTCAGCACGATCACCGGATCGCTACGGGCAAATCTGAGCCCCGTTGATTTATTGCGTGCCTGTTTCCCGGGCGGGTCGATCACAGGCTGCCCCAAGATCCGGGCGATGGAGATTACCGAAGAGCTGGAACCGACACGGCGCGGCCCTTATTGCGGGGCGCTCGGATATGTCGGTTTCGACGGGACAATGGATACGAATATCGCTATCCGTACCCTTGTCTATCAGGGCAGCCACGTCCATTTCCAGGTAGGCGGCGGCATTGTCGCGGACTCAAATCCGGAAAAAGAATACCAGGAAACGATGGACAAGGCAGAAGCCATCTTTCGCAGCTTTGAGGCCACGGAGAGCATTAAAGGAGAAGCAACAGCATGATGATATGCCGCATGATATGCCGCTCCAACCATACGCATGTCATCCCCGCGAAAACGGGGATCGGGTTGGTATGGGCATTAAACGCCCAGATCCCCGCTTTCGCGGGGATGACACCTGCTGTTTCTTTTATGGTGGCGAAATGATCCTGCTGATCGATAATTACGACTCCTTTGTCTACAACCTGGCCCGTTATGTCGGGATGCTGGGGTGGAACCGCGAGGTGGTGCGCAACGATGCGATCACTGTGGAGGACGTCCGCGATATGAAGCCTTCGGCGATTATCCTCTCGCCGGGTCCGTGCTCGCCGAAAGAGGCCGGGATCAGCACGGAACTGATCCGCCGGTTCGGCCATGAAATTCCTATTCTGGGTGTCTGCCTCGGCCACCAGTGTATCGGCGAAGCTTATGGCGGGCGGACGGTGCGTGCCAAACAGCCGGTGCACGGAAAAACCAGCATGCTGGAGCATCCGGGCCGCGGGCTGTTTATCGGTCTTCCTAACCCTCTGAAAGTCGCGCGCTATCATTCGCTGGTCACGGAGCTGCCGGCCAACGCCAACCTGATGGTCACAGCCATGAGCGATGACGGGGAGGTTATGGCGATGAAGCACGGCCAGTACCCTGTCTACGGCGTGCAGTTCCATCCCGAATCCGTCCTCACGGATTACGGCCTTGATATCGTCCGCAATTTCGTGACGCTGGCGATCCAGTGGAACGAAGGCGGCAGGAAATCGCAACACCAACACGCTGCATAAGCCCTTCATGAATCGCTGGATCTGGCACAACGGTAAATTCAGGCAGGAAGACGGCGCCGATATCCCGGTTTTTGCGTTCGCCGACCGTCTCCGTCTCGGCCACGGCGTGTTCGACACGATGAAGTGCGTGGACGGCGTTCCTATGTATGCAGAGCAACATCTGCGCCGCCTGTTCAGGCATGCCGCCGCTTTCGGCATCCAGCCATGGAAAACGCCCGAAGAGATCGTTGATATTATCAAAGAGCTTCTTGAGAGGAACGAACTGACGAACGGCGCGTATGCCGTCAATACGCTGGTAACAGGCGGAATGGGGGCGCGCGGCCTCGCCAGCCTCCACCATCCGTTCCCGACAATTGTGATCGTTCCGGCCGTACAAAAGCTGCCGGAAACATTCGCCCCGGCAAAAGTCATCACCGCATCAGTACGCAGGAATGAAGGCTCCCCGCTCTCGCAAATCAAGTCGGTCAATTACGGCGACAATCTCCTGGCCTTTCAGGAGGCGGAATGGGCGGGCGCGGATGATGCGCTGATGCTGAACAACAAGGGGCACGCTGCCTGCACGACGACCGGCAATCTTTTTATCCTTAAGGACGGCAAACTCTATACGCCGCCACTTGAAGACGGGGTGATGGACGGCATCACCCGCGCCCTGCTGATTGAAAATCATGCCGTGGAAATCCGTTCGGTTGACCCGGCAGAGCTTTTCAAGGCCGATGCGGTCTTCCTGACCAACAGCATTCGCGGCATTCAGCCAATCATTGAACTGGACGGGCAAACGCTGCATACTCCTTCAGACATTATTCATCAATATCCCCTACCCTAGGCTTCATGGCAGACATTCAATCCATCACCGTCTATCTGGGCTCGTCCGGAAGCGCCCGCGATGTTTTCAGGAACGGCGCGGCTAATCTCGGACGCGAAATCGCCGAAGGCGGGATAAAGCTTGTCTATGGCGGCATGGATGCCGGACTGATGGGCATTCTGGCCGATGCGGCTCTGGAGGCCGGAGGCGAGGTGCTCGGCGTTATCCCGCAGAAGATCCTCGATATCGAGCGGTTTCGCAAGGGGCTTACCGAGAACATCTTTGTCGATGATCTGTGGGAGCGCAAACGGCTTTTGTTCCAGCACGGCGATGCCATCGTCGCCCTGCCCGGCGGGTACGGCACGCTGGATGAATCGCTGGAAGCGCTGTACTGGGGCTCGCTCGGCCTGCATGACAAACCGATGGTGTTTGTGAATATTGCGGGGTACTGGGATCTGGCTATAAAACACCTGAATTCCCTGCCGGACCTCGACCGGGACTACCTGCTGGTGGTCGAACGGGAAGAAGACGTCATACCGGCCCTGAAAGAATGGGACAAACCGGACGATATTGAAGAAGATATTTCCGCCCTTCCGCATTTCGAAGAGGAAATCCTTCAGAATGTGGACACGCCGATCATAATCGATGTGCTGAGCATTGCGGAATCATACAGGCTGGTCTCGGCGCTTGGTCTGAAACAGGTCGGGGCGCATGACCGGCCGATCGGCCTGCTGAACAAAGACGGCGGCTATGACAACCTTATCGAATGGGTGAAAGTCGCTGCGCGCGAAAAATTTATCACCGACAAATGCCCGCGCCTGATGGCCTGGGCGAAGACGGAAAAAGGTCTGATGGACGCACTTGAGCGGCGCGAAAAAATCGTCATCGACCTGCATGGGGAAAAGTGGGGGAAAAGGTAATTTTTCCCTTAGCGCATTTGCCGTTTGGATAGATAGATGACGCGGGAGACACGCGCAGGGGGACACAATGAATCATTGGGTCCCCCTGCGTGTGTCTCCATTGTCTGGTGAGTGGTGTTAAGCCACAAGCCGTCCTGTGACAGCCTGAAGACGGGCCTTTTCAAGGACAATCTGTTTTCTGACGCGGGCGCGCTCGATATCGTTTTCGGCCATACCGAGATCTTCGTTCAGATCCCGCAATTTTTGCTCAATGGCTTCCTGATCGAGATCTTCAACCATGACGGCTTCCTCGGCCAGCACGGTGCAGCTTTCCGGGTTCACGTCGGCAAAGCCGCCGGTGATGAAAATATTGTGCGGCTCTGCGCCCTTTTCTTCCCAGATCCTGACGACGCCTGGGCGAATGCTGGCGACCAGCGCGGAGTGGCCGGACAGAACGCCGAAATCCCCCTCCTCGCCCGGCACGACAACCTGCCATGCCTGAACAGAGGCCAGTTTCTTTTCCGGCGAGACGAGTTCGAAATCGAATGTGTTTTCTGTTTCAGCCATATCTCATGTTCCATTTTATAACCGCAGAGGCGCAGAGAACGCAGAGTCTTACCCCGCCAAATCTCCGGATAGCGCCATCCGCTTAATACCGTTTTTCAACAGAGCCTCGTTAAAGTTCAGAATAAGCCCCACAGATGTATCAGACAATTTCATATAAGTCAGCAATTGTGCTTCATGGACCGGCAGAATTTTCTCTACCGCCTTCAGTTCGATGATAACCTTACGGTTAATCCAAAGATCCACCCGGAAGCCCTCATCAATCTGAATCCCTTTGTAATTTACAGGCAGAACAATTTGCCGCTCCGCCTGATAACCCATTTTCTTTAGCTCATGAGTCAGGCACGCCTCATATACGCTTTCAAGCAATCCGGGGCCAAGAATACGGTGAACCTCGATAGCGGCCTTGATGATGTCGCGCGTAATTTCCGGGCCAAGGTCCGGGAATTTTGAAACGTTACCGGTTTTGTTTTCGTTGTCTTCCATCTTAGCAGTCCCTTTTTTACCGCAGAGGCGCAGAGAACGCAGAGTTAATTCTGTGTGTTGCTTATGAATTTAGCTTTTCTCGATTTACCAATATATACACAATTAAACCACTTAAGCGGCACATCTGCATTGGTAACCAACAATTGTATTTCACCAATCTCTATAATTTGATGTTCAAATGAACAAAAGCTATCAACTTCATTCAGGTGCATGCCGCCCATGCCGACATCATTTATATGCGTTACTCCCTTGGTCGAAACTATTGCTGCTGCCGTTATTATGTCCCCTTTGTCACACTCTTCAAATCTATTGTCGAGATTTATATTATCCTTACCGTAACAGATGCCCTGATCAGCGTAGACTGGTAACGAAAAAACGAAAAAAAGCAATGTGAGTATAAATCTGTACATTACCAACCAATATCCTCTGCGTTCTCTGCGCCTCTGCGGTTCAAAAAAGCATTTCAACTCCAACCAGATCCCGGCTTTCGCCGGGATGACAGGAAAGCGGAAGCCTTAAGCCGCTTCCGCCGCCATTTTCTTGGCTTTTTCGAGGACCTGATCGATGGTGCCGACCATGTAGAAGGCGCCTTCGGGGATGTGGTCGTATTCACCGTTCACGATGGCCTTGAAGCCCTTGATCGTGTCTTCGAGGGCGACGAAGACACCGGGGCTTCCGGTAAAGACCTCGGCGACGAAGAAGGGCTGGGAGAGGAAGCGCTGGATCTTCCGGGCGCGGGCGACCACCAGCTTGTCTTCTTCGGACAGTTCATCCATGCCGAGAATGGCAATGATGTCCTGCAGGGCCTTATAGGTTTGCAGGGTCTTCTGGATGGAAGCGGCGACCTCGTAGTGCTCCTCTCCGACGATCCGCGGATCGAGGATCCGGGAGGTGGAATCGAGCGGGTCAACGGCCGGATAAATGCCAAGCTCAGCGATCTGACGCGAGAGAACGGTTGTCGCATCAAGGTGGGCGAATGTTGTCGCTGGCGCAGGGTCAGTC
>CAZKGT010000022.1:0-19820 GCA_964552285.1 uncultured Pseudobdellovibrionaceae bacterium
ACAGCAGCGCAGCACCACCGCCGGCAACAATGCCTTCTTCAACGGCAGCGCGGGTTGCGTGCATGGCGTCATCAACGCGGTCCTTACGCTCTTTCACTTCGACTTCCGTCGCACCGCCGACGCGGATAACGGCAACGCCGCCCGCTAATTTAGCGAGTCGTTCCTGCAGTTTTTCCTTGTCGTAGTCGGAGGACGTGCCTTCGATCTGGGCGCGGATCTGGGCGCAACGTGCCTCTATCTCGTCCTTCTCACCGGCGCCGTCCACGATGGTGGTTTCGTCCTTGGTGATCTGGACCTTCTTGGCCGTACCCAGCATATCGAGCGTAACGTTTTCCAGCTTGATGCCGAGATCTTCGGAGATAACCTGGCCGCCCGTCAGGATTGCCATGTCCTCCAGCATCGCCTTGCGGCGGTCGCCAAAGCCCGGAGCCTTCACGGCGGCAATCTTCAGACCGCCGCGCAGCTTGTTGACCACCAGCGTGGCCAGAGCTTCGCCTTCGACATCTTCCGCAACGATGAGAAGCGGACGGCTGCTTTGAACGACAGCCTCAAGGATCGGCAGCATGGCCTGAAGATTCGAAAGCTTTTTCTCGAACAGCAGGATATACGGGCTTTCAAGATTAGCCTGCATCTTGTCGGCGTCCGTGATGAAGTACGGCGAGAGATAGCCGCGATCGAACTGCATGCCTTCAACGACTTCAAGCTCGTTGTGCAGGCTCTTGGCTTCTTCAACCGTGATCACGCCTTCATTGCCGACCTTTTCCATGGCTTCGGCGATCAGTCCGCCGATTTCGATATCGCCGTTGGCGGAAATCGTGCCGACCTGCTTGATCTCGTCATTGCCCTTAACATTCTTGGCGCGGCCCTTGAGGTCCTCAACGACAGCAGCAACAGCCTGGTCAATGCCGCGCTTCAGATCCATCGGGTTCATACCGGCGGCCACAGCCTTCACGCCTTCCCTGACGATAGCCTGGGCCAGAACCGTTGCCGTTGTCGTGCCGTCACCGGCTTCGTCGTTCTGCTTTTCAGCAACCTTGCGAAGCAACTGGGCGCCCATATTCTCGAACTTGTCTTCCAGTTCGATTTCCTTGGCGACCGTTACGCCGTCCTTGGTGATGCGCGGCGCACCGAAAGACTTGTCCAGAACCACGTTCCGGCCTTTCGGGCCAAGCGTTACCTTTACGGCGTCAGCCAGTATATTGACCCCGCGCAGCATACGATCGCGGGCATCACTATGAAATTTTACCTGTTTGGCAGTCATTGATTTACTTCCTTTCTAATTCGCTCTTATGATTAAGCAGCCAGAATGCCGATAATGTCGGACTCTTTCATCACGATCAGTTCCTCACCGTCGATCGAAACTTCCGTACCGGCCCATTTTGAAAACACGACGCGGTCGCCGGCTTTCACGTCCAGCGGACGAACGTCACCGTTATCGTTGATGTGGCCTGTGCCGACGGCGATCACTTCGCCTTCCATCGGTTTTTCCTGTGCCGTATCCGGGATGATGATCCCGCCGGCGGTTTTTTCGTTCTGCTCGATGCGACGCAGAAGCACGCGGTCGTGCAAAGGACGGAATTTAGCCATGTTGTTTCCTCCTATGGCATATATGGTTTGACAAGCAGACCTTTGACTGCTCTAACGAAGGCCAGCCAAAGGCCCCTCCTAAACAAAACCCGCCATCAAAAAGCGCTTGTTAGCACTCATCAAAAGCGAGTGCTAAATATTTAGGGCATCGTGGGAACAAAATCAAGAAACTTTTCGCCAAGTAGCGAAAACCGCCGATTTCCGCTATAATGGAACCAAGAATAAGACAAAACAGGAGGTTTTGCCCTATGGCGGATTTTATCAAGCAGATCAGTGATTATCGCCTGACAACGGCGAAAATCCTTTATCACATGCCCGACTATCCGAAGCTGCTTCAGGAATATATCTGGCAGGAATACGACATTGCCCCGAAATTCCCGGAACTGAGCAGGTTTCTGGAATTCTGGACCCGCGAACTCGACGGCAGACTGCATTCCGTTTATGTGGCCAATAAAGAGATTATTACGCCGGGCGATCTGCGGTTTTACGATGCGGAGATGACGCTGCAATAATCAGTCGGGATTGGCAGCCAGCGTCAGTTTCAGCCCGTCCAGTTCCTCGGACATGATAATCTGGCAGGAAAGCCGGGAATTGTGCTCGACATCAAACGCCTCATCAAGCATCTCCTCCTCGTCATCCTTGACCTCGGCAAGCTTCGGAAGCCATTCGTCATCGACATAAACATGACAGGTCGCGCAGGCACAGCATCCGCCGCACTCCGCCTTGATCGGCAGGCCGTGCGCCTTGATAAGCTCCATCACCCGCCAGCCTTCAATCGCATCCAGCGCGTGCTCAACACCCTCAAGATCGGTTACATAAATCTTCATTCTTCTTCCACTCCGCCGCCTTCCAGCCGCCTGAATAAATCCTGTATGCCGTAGGCCATCGTCGCTGTCGTCACAACAGCGATGGCTGTATCCAGAATAACCTGTACAAAAGTCATCAGAAAATCAACAAACGCCGGAATTTCCGACGGATCGTTGTAAGGAGTCAGCAGCAGGCTGGTCACCATGGCCAGAATCATAACGAACGGAATAAAGGCCAGAAGCCACGTCCCGAACATATAGGCCGAGGTTGAAAAACCGCCGAGCGCCCGGACGAATGAAAAAAGCGGGTAATTCACCGCCAGCGGAATATAAAGCCACAAAAACCGGAACGCCCAGAAGATAAAGCCCAGCATCGCAAGCGCCAGTAAAAAAGCCTCAAGCCCAACCTGTTCCGGCACAGGCGCTGGCTCCCCGCCGCTGGCGCCCAGCATCATCTCCAGCATGCCCGTTTGCAGCATCTTCAGCAGCGTATACATCAGAACCGCCGCCATGATCCCGCGCGAGCGCTCCTCCATCAGTGCCGCATCCTCCTGCGGCTTGCCGGACAGGCGCACCGGCCATCTCTCTTTCAGAAAAATCAGCCGCACCAGATGCGCCAGCAACCATCCTTCGGCAAAATACGCCGGCAGGAGAATCAGCGCCTGCTTGAGAAACGCATTCTGAAACTCGAAAAAGACGATCACAACCAGACAGGCAAACTTGATCAGTACCGGCGCCAGCGCCAGCCGCATCAGGTAACCGCGCTCAACCCACACGGCCCTGTACCCGTTTCCCGTCGCATCGATAATGTCAAAAGACGCCATAGCGGGTATGTTATATGGTCTGTCTGAAATGAACCAGACTCGTTTTTCTTTTCTCCGATGTTTCGTTGTCTTGTAATGCGATGCTATGATCCAAAAAATGAGATAAAGAGATCGCGACAATGAAACCCATCGTCCTCTGGCTATACACCTGCGCCGTCATGATCTTCATCATGACCGTTATCGGCGCGATCACGCGCCTGACGGAATCCGGCCTGTCGATGGTGGAATGGCGTCCCCTGATCGGCGCGCTTCCCCCTCTGAACGAACAGGAATGGCAGCGCGTGTTCGATATCTATAAAGACTCGCCGGAATTTCAAAAACGCACCTTCTGGATGGGGCTGGAGGATTTCAAGGCGATCTTTTTCTGGGAATGGTTTCACCGCCTGTTCGGCCGTATGATCGGTCTGATCTACGCCCTGCCGCTGGCCTTTTTCTGGCTGAAAGGCATGATCCCGCAGGGATTCAAACCGAAACTGCTCTTCGTCCTGCTGCTCGGCTTTGCGCAGGGGTTCATGGGCTGGTATATGGTCAAAAGCGGCCTTGTCGATATTCCGGCGGTCAGCCAGTTCCGCCTCGCCGCCCATCTCGGCCTTGCCATCCTGATCGCCGCCCTGTGTTTCTGGTTCGCGCTGGATTTAAGCTGCGAACAAAAAGCTGCGGACAAAAAAGCTCACAGTTCACAGCTGGCAGCGCACGGCTGGATATGTCTTTACGCCGTCATCGTCACCATTATATGGGGCGCTTTCACAGCCGGCCTTGATGCCGGGCTGGTCTATAATACGTTTCCTCTGATGGGCGAAAGGCTGGTACCGCCTGAAACCGGCCTGATGAAGCCCGCATGGATCAACTTCTTTCACAACCCTGTAGCCGTACAGTTCCTGCACCGCTGGCTGGGAATCCTGACAGGAGTTATAATCCTTAGCTACTGGCTGCATACGATGGCCCGCGGCCTTGCCGGAAAAACCGAGCTCGCGCTTTCCGCTATGGTCCTGGTACAGATCAGCCTTGGCATCGCCACTCTGCTGAGCCTCGTATCAGTCCCGCTTGCCGCCCTCCACCAGGCCGGTGCGCTTGTACTGATGGGGGTTTTGCTGATAAGTATCCGGAAAATGACGCTCGGCAACGGGGCGAATGCCCGGTAAAAATGGCCTCTGATAAACCGTTGGCTCGGCCTCGTTATTGGCAAGGCCGTGACTGACGGCCCACATCGCCGCCTGCGTCCGGTTATGCAGCCCGAGCTTGCGCAGGATCGTCTTGAGATGAACCTTCACGGTCGATTCCGTAATATCGAGATGCTTGGCAATCAGCTTGTTCGACTCGCCATTGGCCAGATGCCGGACAATTTCGATCTCCCTCTCGGAAAGATTTCCGCCGCCGCCATTCCCATTCGTCCCGCCGGGCACAGCCGTTCCGTTTTGCAGAAACGAAGCCAGACATGTCGGAAAAACCTTTTCCCCGGACATCACCAGATCAAGCGAGGACAACAGGGCTTTTTCGGATATATCGCGTGGAATAAGCCCGTCCGCCCCGACCGTAAATACCGTAATGATGCAGCTAAGACAGGTCTTGGAAGACAATAAAACCACGCGCGCAGAAGGAAAATGGGCCTTAAGCGTTCTGACCAGCGTTTCCGCCTGCTCCTCCTGATCGCAAAGACCGAAAATAACGAGATCAATATCCTTATTATTCTCGCTCTCCGGTATCGATGAGGTATCACTGCATTCTGAAACAACCTCGTACTCGGTTCGGGACAGGATACTCTTCAAGCCTTCTTTGTAGAAAGCGTTCTTTTCAAATATACACGTTTTCACTTTAGCCACCGCAGGTTCGAGTTAAATTCTCTACCGATTACGCAGTGCGCCTCTCTGTTCCGATTTCTTTTTCGAGTAAAAGTGATACGCGGAAAAAATATTCATAAACCTATAATATAATAATTAATAAGCAGATTACACGAACAAGCGCAAGCCTAAAAATCCTTTAATTTCTGATAATTATACAACAGAAAAGCCTAATTTAGAAAACCCGGAAACGTAAGGGAAGTCAGGCGGCCTTCTGCAACTTCTGATCCACAAACATCTTCACGCCGACATAATCGACCTTGCCAGTTCCCAGCACCGGCATTTTATCGACGCTCAGGATGGTTTTCGGAACCGCCAGTTCGGTAACACCGTTCTCCGACGCATAAGAAGACAAAGCCTCCCGCGCGGCTTCTTTTTCCGTTGTCACCAGTACAAGCTGCTCCCCCTTGCGGGAGTCCGGAATGCTGACCACGGCATGCTCGGCCCCCGGCCAGACAGCCTGCGCCATTGCTTCCACGCTCGTCAGCGAAACCATTTCCCCGGCGATCTTGGCAAAGCGCTTGGCCCGGCCGAGAATACGCACGTAACCTTCCGCATCGACATCGACAATATCGCCTGTATCGTGCCAGCCCTCCGGCGTCGGCTCCAGCACGCCCGGATTGTCTGCCTTCAGATAGCCCAGCATCACATTCGGCCCACTAACAAAAAGCCGCCCTCCCTCATCAACGCCCGGCACATCCTCAAGCCTGTAAGTCACACCGGGCAGGAAACGGCCCACTGTGCCTGCCTTCGTATGCATCGGCGAATTCACCGCTATCACCGGCGAGGTTTCCGTCGCGCCGTAACCCTCTAAAATGCGAACGCCGAACCGGTCCATATACAGCTCGCGCGTTTCCTCCTTCACCTTCTCCGCCCCGGCGAAGATATAGCGCATCCGGTAAAAATCGTACGGATTGGCCATCCGTGCATAACCGTTCAGGAACGTGTCCGTCCCGAACATGATTGTCGCATTCGAAGCATAAATAAGTTCCGGCACGATGCGGTAGTGCAGCGGGCTCGGATACAGGAAAGTCTTCACGCCGGACAGAACAGGCAGGAGCGTCCCTCCCGTAAGACCGAAAGAATGGAACATCGGCAGGCAGTTGAAAACGATATCCTGCCGGTTGAAGTCCACCCGCGCGGTGAGCTGCACCACGTTGGTCATCAAATTACAGTGACTCAGCACCACACCCTTGGGCGCACCTTCCGAACCGGAAGTAAACAAAACCACCGCCGGATCGTCCGGTTTCACGTCCTGACGACGGTGCAGATAGGATGCAAAAACCGGTGACAAAAACCCGAAGACCTTGTCACCGAAATTGATGTCTTTACGCACATCCTCGAGATAAACAATCTCCGTATGCCCGGCCATCTCATCAACAATATCGGTAAGACGCCCCAGCTCCACAAACCGGCGCGAAGTCAGAACCGTTTTGATCTGCGCCGTATTAATGGCTGAAACCAGCGCCTGCGCACCGGCGGAAAAATTCAGCATCGCCGGCACCCGCCCGAAAGCCTGCAACGCAAAAAACGTCACCACAGCCCCGCAGGAATTGGGCAGCATCACCCCGACATTTTCACCCTTTTCGGTTTTCTGCGCAAACTTGCTTCCCAGCAGAATCGATCCCTGAATGAGCTTGCGGAACTTAAGCGGCTTGCGCTCGACATCCTCGCAGATCACCGAGTCATCACCGTTCACATAGCGCGCCTTCATCATTGCGCCGAACAGGCTCTGCTCCCGGTCTTCGGTCAGGAACATCATGTCTTCCATGATCTTGTGAAGCTGCCGCCCGGCCGCCGCCCGCCGCGCCCGCCCACGAATTTCATCATCAATCGTGAATTTACGCGGCTCTAAAATAGTGATGATGATTTTTGGGAACTTGCGCAAAGGCACCTTACCCTTAAGGCGGGAGAAGGGTGAATGCTGCACCCCGTCGAGCCGAACCGGCAGCACCATCGCTTCGGATTTATCGGCAATCATCCCCGGTCCCTCATAGACTTTCATCAGCCCGCCGGTTTCGGTGAGTCTTCCTTCAGGAAAAATGACACACTGCTTGTCCTTCATCACTTCCTTGATGAGCGACTTGGTCGAAAACGGATTGGTCGGATCCAGCGGGAAAGCATCGATCAGCCGCAGCCACGGACGCACCCACCACCATTTTGCCACTTCGGTGTTGATGGCGAACATCGGCTTGCCCGGCAGGAAAGCCGCCAGCAGGGGAGGGTCCAGGAACGAGACGTGATTACCGACGATGACCACCCGGTCCCCGGCCTTTTCGAAATTCTCCAGCCCGCGCACCTCGACCTTGTACAAAAGCTTGAACAGGCCCTGCAGCAAACTTTTAAACAGATATTCCGGGATCAGCCCGCAGATATAGACAGCCACCGCCGCATTACACAGCGCATAGACAACAAACAGGTCCCGAACCTCAAACCCTATAATAAAGAGAAGGCCCGAAAGGACCGACGAACCGACAATAAACAACGCGTTCAGAATCGCGCTGCCCGCCAGAATGCGCGCCCGTATCTCATCAGCCGCATTATGCTGGACGATCGCATTAAGCGGCACGACGAACATCCCGCCGCAAACGGCAATCAGGAACATATCGAACAGGATCCGCCACGCGGCAAACGTGCCGAGAAACGCACCAAAGCCCCGCATTGTCCCCGAAGGGTCGGGATGTATGCCGCCGCTGGCAAAATACAGATCGAGCGCAAAAACAGTGATGCCGAGCGCAGCCAGCGGCACATAAGTCGCCTCGACCCGGCTGCGCAGCAAGCGGTTGTTCAGCAGGCCGCCAATCCCGATCCCCACCGAAAACACCACCAGAAAGAGCGTCAGCACATATTCGTTCACACCAAGCGTTTCCCTGGCGTAATTGGGAAACTGCGCCAGGAACATCCCGCCGAGGAAATAGAACCAGGCAATGCCGAGAATGGACAGGTAAATCCCGCGCTTCTGGTTTGCAACCGTGCGAATGATTTTGAACGTCTCAACAGGCAGATTGAATTTGAGTTGCAGATCCGGAACTGTAGCTTTCGTTTCCGGCAACTGACGGCTGGCCAGGTACCCTGTCACCGAACAGGCAAGAATAAGAGCACAAATCAGGAAGAAGCCCGGCCCGGATGTCGAAAGCGCTCCGAATATAGTCCCCAGCAAAATCGCCAGAAAAACACCGACATTCATCAGCGCGTTGCCGCCGATCAGCTCCTTTTCATCGAGAAGCTGGGGCAGGATCGCATATTTGCTCGGCCCGAAGAACGAGGACTGCGCACCAAGTGAAAACAGGGACAATAACATCAGCGGCACAAATCCGCTCACCAGCGAAATGACCGCCAGCACAGCCACACCGATCTCGGCCAGTTTCACATACTGGATAACCCTGTCCTTGGGAAACTTGTCGGCCAGTTGCCCGCCAAGAACGGAAAACAGCACGAAAGGCAGGATAAACAGCCCCGCTGCCACTGTGACCAAAAGCTTTGGATCCTGATCACTGTGCGCGACCGTGCCGTAAAGCAGCAGCAGCGTCAGCGCGCTTTTAAACAGATTGTCGTGAAACGCCCCCAGAAACTGGGCACCGAACAACGGCCAGAACCGCCGCTCCTTCAAAAGCGCAAACTGGTTGTGTCCCATTCATCCCTCCAAAACAGACATCCCGGACCTGATCCGGGATCCAGATAAACCGTCTCTCTTGCCTCCACAGGATCCCGGCTTTCGCCGGGATGCTCATAAGCGGAAAAAATTTACGCCGCATCCTCTTCCGGCAAAACCTGATCCGGCAGCAACTCACGCACCAGCGGCTGCAACTGCTTTTCATAGCGCCGCCACTTTTCCACCGACGTCTTGTAAATCGGCTTGGTAACCTGCGCCTTGCTCGCCGTCAGGACAGCGCGCTTGTGCTTGTGCGGCTCAAGACAGGCATCGTTCCATTCCAGCCCGATATAATCGACCAACCGCCGCGCCTGCGCCTCGAAATTATTGACAGTTTCCTCATAATCAACCTCGATAAAACGGTCCGGCATCACATTGCGCCAGTGTTCCATCGTTCCCAGATAACGCTTGTATTCCGCGGCCAGCTCCTCAAGATTGTAGGACCAGTACTGCCCGCGGGCAAAATTCTGCACATAGCAGGAAAGACACGTATCAATCGGATTTCTGCGGCAGTGAATGATCTTCGCGTTGGGAAGAATGCGGGCGATAAAACCCATATGCACGTAGTTGGCCGGCATTTTGTCGGTGATCCGCAATGCTTTTTTGGCGCCTTCCGGCTCCCGCTCGCGGATACGCCGGACATATTCATCGCCAAGCTCGGCAAGCCCCGTCATGGCTCCCGTCGCAGCCAGCCTGTTTACACGGCCCATTTCCGGCAGTTCACCCGCTCCCAGCACGTCCGGATGGCAGGCCAGTATCTGTTCGGTCAGCGTCGTTCCGGAACGCGGCATACCGACAATAAAGACCGGAACGTCGGACTGGCTGCCCGATTCTCTGGCCTCGGCAATGAGCTCTGCCGTAAAGCGCCGTCTAATCGCTTTATGTGTCTCATCAGAGCGTTGCGGGTTATAGGGAACGCTCTTCCAGCGCAGATCGTTTGCTTCCTTATAGTGTTCAAACGATTCCTCATACGCCTTCATATGCTCCAGCGCACGCGCCATGGCGAAGTGATAGGCCGAGGCATTGTCCTGCCCCATGGATTGCACATTCTCTTCTATTGCCGCCATATTCTGAAAATCTTCATCTTCTTTTGATTTAAAGGTCTTCAGCGTGGTCAGGAGCTGATAGGCTCCCGGCATGTGCTTATTTTTAGATAAAACCTTGCGCACATATTCCAGCGCCTCTTCGTTCCTGTTTACCGCCACCAGCATTTCAGCCTTATTATAAAGCGCCCCGAGCAAATCGGGCGAAAACTCCAGCGCCTTGTCAATTGTCTCCAGCGCCTGTTCCAGGTCACCGTCCATATGATAGATCGTCGCCTTGCGGGACCAGAGCTGTGGCATATTGCCGCTCATTTCAATCGCTTTATCGATTGCCTCGTGCGCCTCTTCAAAATTGTTCATCCGCTCGCGCATATCGGCCAGCTTCAACCAGGACCGCGGAGAGTCGGGCTCGAGCTTCACGGCCTGCTGCATAACAGCCTCGCCGTCATCCAGCTGGTCCGAACGCATCAAAACATCGGCCATATGCAGGTAACCGGAGGCGCTTTCCGGCTCTATATGAATGGCGCGCTGCGCTGCGTTATAAGCATCCGGATACTCGCCCAGTTCGCACAGCGCTTTACTGAGCGCACAATAGCCGTCCGCAAAATTATTGTTGAACGCCACGCAGTAACGAGCGGCAATCGCCGCCTCTTCAAAACGGTTGAGGTCGCTGTAAGCAATGGCAAGGTTGTTGTGAGACTGGTAGTGCTCAGGCCTGATGTTTGTTGCCTGACGATAAAGATCTATCGCTTCCTCAATCTTACCCATATCCCGCAGCGCATTGGCAAGATTGTTCAATGCTTCCGGGTTCCTGGGATCAAGCTCAACGGCTTTCCGGCATTTTTCTTCCGACTCTTTTATACGCCCCATCTCCCGCAGCGTATTACCCCAGTTCACCCAGTGTTTCGCGTTATCCGGCTCGATCTCTGTAAGCTTCTTCCATACATCAAGGGATTCTTCGAACTTGGAACGCTTGGCCAGCGCTATGCCAAGATTGCTGTAAGCCGTTGGATCATCGGGAGAAAGCTCAAGCGCACGGCGACTGACCTCTTCTGACTCCTCCGCTCGCTCCAGATTCCAGAGAGCGCAGGCCTTATTGTTCAGCGCATCCGCATGATCCGGATCAAGCGCCAGCGCCTTCGCAAAAATCTCCAGAGCAAGTTCGTATTCACCGATCTGGGTCAGAACACCGCCGTAATTGTTCCAGGCGTTAACGTCTTCAGGCTCGAGTTCCGTCGCCCGTTTCAGGAACTGTTTTGATCCTTCGTAGTCACCTGTCTGGAACAACAGCACGCCCAAAGAAAGGGTAGACTTAAAATGCTCGGGAACCGCGCGAAGAATATCCCTGTATGTCCTTTCAGCCAGAATAAAATTGCCCGAAAGGTGATGCCCCTGCGCCAGACGAACGGCCTCATCCAGCGTTACCTCGTGCTGATCCTCCGGGCTGCTTTTTTTATTTCCAGTTGCAGATTGCGGCATAATTGAACTCTCCAAATTTAAGACAGACAGCACTGACGTGCAGAATTCCATGATAAAGCCCGCACACCACGTGTAAAGCGATTGCGTCTAAAAACTGTCCACATAGTTAAAAGAATTTTAACAATAAACGACTATCCTATATTTACCGGAGAAGCGTTTGGTGCCAGATTGTATTTTGCGTTCTGCACGGACAGCAGACCCGTTACGGCTTTTCAAAGGCCGTTTTATGTGGTAACTTCGCTCTGTAAGGTACTGCATAAAAAGCGTAAAAAGAACTTTTACGTAAATGCCAACTAGGAATGGAAGGAGCTAGCTATGTCCATTAAATCTCACTTGAAAAAGGGAGCAGCAGCCGGTGCGGTCTTGGTCGCGCTGAGCGGCTTTGTGCCTGAGCCTCTGGTTAATCCACTTATTAGCCAGGCAAACGCTGCAACCGCAACTTTTAACGTTACCGGATCTTTTATTACCGGCATTAAACTGACGCCTATCACAGACGCCAAATTCGGTTCTGTCGCTGCGACGGGTGTTAACGGAACGGCCAAACTGTCCACGGCCGGCGCTGTTACGTCCGCAAAAGGAACTGCCGTTGGTGGTGCACAAGAGGGTGAAGTACAGTTCACGGCTGTGAACACAACCCCGAACGTCGACGTTACTGTTAAGTCAATGGGTGCGGTTGTTCTGGCCGCTACCAGCGGCGGCGCAGGCCCGACAGGTACGATGAAGCTGACCAAGCTGCTGTTTGGCGATATTGCCGCTGCAACCTTCGCCGTCACTGACGCTGGTGGCGGTACGGGCGTAAGTGCCGGTGTTGACATCGATACACTGGCCGCAGTCATGAAGGTTGGTGCCCATGTTTCCTGGGGCGCTACCCAGCCTCTCGGCCAGTTCACGAAACAGGTTAAAGTTTACATCGCATACTGATTTCCTGCATGTAACATAAATGAATTTCAAAAACCCCGGTGGCGCCGCCGGGGTTTTTTCATGGCCGGAGTCCTGTCACAAGACAAAGTCATGCATATGTATGGACTACTCTACGCCGCCACCTTTGCACCGGCAAACTTGTAATTGGAAAGCTTGGACAGTTGAATCTCTGCAAGACTTTTGATGCTATCCAGGGCAGGATCGCTGCCGTTTTTCTTCGCTTTTTCCTGAACGTCCTTCAGCAGGCTTTGATAATAAGCCTTATTAGCCTCTATGACTTTATGCTCGGCCTCATTGACCCAGGATGCCAGAAAATCCGGATTTTGATCCGCCACACCAAGCGTACCGAGCAACACAGCCAGAATTCGGCGCATCGCCAATGGAGAGCGGTACGACGGTATCAGAAGATGCGAAGCCTTAACCTCCTTGCTGTCCGGCTTTTCCTTGTTGATATGCGGCATGAAGCGACGAAGATCGGAGATATTCTTTGCCAGCTTTTTCTTGTACATGACGCCCGGCATATTATTGATCTTTACAACCCCGGAACCGGGAACCTCAAGATCTATAGCCACGGAACGCACCACCGGCGCGAATTCGTCTATAAAATCGTACTGAATGAGCGAATCCAGAGAATCCATTATATTGTAAAAGGCAAAGCACTCGAGACTGTTCTCAACAGGCTGGCTGTTGGCAACAGCCAGATCACCGGGCCGCACACCCTTTCCGACACCAAAACTGGAGCCCATCCAGTGATGATTCAGAAAATCCACAACAGGCATCAGAATTGTCATGCTCGCTGTCTTTTCCTTGTCTTCGTAGCCCAGTTGCCTGGTCTTCAGAAACGTTGCCGCCACAAAATCGTCCAGTTCCTTCCCTTTCAGGCCCTTTTTTATCTCGTCCATATAGGTTAAGGCCCTGCCACCAAACATCCGCGCCTCCTGAATACGGGCAAGAATGTCCTGGTGATCTGCCATCATCAGAAAAAAGCAGCCCTCCCTGTGCAGGCGCGCCTTATTCGTCAGGGTATAAAGCGTCATCATGCTGTCGACGAGCTTCTTTTGCAGATCTGACAGGGGGCTGCCCTTGGGAAAGGAAGCCGTAAACTCATCGTCCTTAACCGTGACCTCAAACTGCTCCAGCGGCAACAACACGTCCCTGGACAGACGGATAATTTCCTTCCCGCCCTCAAGCGGAGCCTTTGTTTCGATGCTGAGCCCGCCATCTTTGGTTCGAATAACAAGATCCGAATGAAATCCGCCCCCTCCTTTTTCAACAAGCGAGACAAGGTTTTTCAGCTCTTTTTCAATCTCCGGGGTTTCAGCTTCGATAATCGCCATGACAAATGCCCTTTTTCTGATGGAGAGAATCATTGTAGTAATGATTGCTGCAAACTGCCACTGGCACAGAGAATTTTTATAGATGTCTTTCACAAAAAAACGGAAAAACAAAAAGACAAAAGCAAAACGCGCGACAATGGTCGCCGTCTCGGCACTGGCTTTAAGCGTCAGTTGCTGGAGCCCCGCCGAAGCTCAGTTACAACTCACCTGCTCGAAACAGCTTGATATCGGCGAACACGATGCCTGCGGAACAGGCTGGCTCGTCATTAGTCCAACCGGCGCCACAGCGCCCGCAGGATGCCTGATCAGTGTTGCCGCCCCCCGGCCGGGCCGCTGCACGCTCTCGGTATTCGGCCCGCCGCCGTCGAAAAGCGTCATTGTTTCCTTCACCGGCACGTCCATGACCATCAATTCTGGCGCGCCCACCGCACCGGTAAAAAAACTGCTGCTGCAACCGACAGCAAGCGCAACAGCCAAAAAGACCTTTACCTTCACCCCGACAGAAGTCGCCAATACGGTTGTCATGGATGTCGGCGGCAGACTTTACTTCACAGCGGGACAAACCGTCGGTTATTATACGGGAACCGTAAATCTGACGGCCGATCTGGTCCCGTAATTGCATGAAGATATGGAGACAACAGGAGTATCGCATGAACCCGCTCACCAAAAGAATTCTGATCGTCACAATTATGATCGCAGCACTCGGCTGGCCCCTGGCCAGCGCTTATGCCACCTACATTTCTCCAAAACGCGTCATGATCGAGGACAAAAGGCGGGCCACAGTGATTACACTGCTGAACTCAGGCAACCAGACAATGGTTTACCGCTTCGAATGGGAGCACAGAGCCTTCACTCCGGACGGAGAAAGCCGCTTGCTGGAAGAAGGAGAGACATCCCCCGGCTACAGACCCGCTGATCCGTACCTGCAGTTTTCGCCAAGACAGGTTATCCTCAAACCGAAAGAACACCAGAAAATCAGGGTTCTTGTTCGTCGTCCGCCGGAAATGGAAGAAGGCGAATATCACTCGCACTTACTATTTCTGTCTGATCCGCTGGTAGAAAAGCCCAAAGAAAACGTCCCCGGACAAGGCGGCGTTCAGGCATCACTGGCAATCCGCGCCTATAGCTCCATACCGGTATTTCTGCGCCACGGCGAAACAAACATCGATATCAAACTTCACAGTCCGGCCATCTTTAAAAATGACGGCGCAAATTTTGTGAAATTTAAAATTGAGAATAACAGTACGCGCAGCGTATACGCACAGTCGGTCCTGGATTGTAAAATGGCGAATGGCGAGGTTGTCAGTCGTCCGCACGTCACAACCCGCATATACACCGAAATGAAAACCATGGACCGAGAGTTCAGGGTCAAGGACGACTTCCCCATCGATCAGTGCCAGTCACTAACCATGAGATTGATGGGAACCGATGATTTCGAATACCGCAAAAAAGAAATCACACGCCTCGAACTGCGCTAGGCTCTCAATCATCAGTTATATTCCATCACACAGCGCTTCCGCGCGTGAACCCGGTCCAATGTGGATAAAACGGGGATACTTTCACCCATAACCTGTGGATAACCGAGTCCGCCCTGATGACATTTAAAGACACCGAGTCAAGGCGTGTTATGATTCGAGTGGGCTATTCTACTAATATTTCTTCGCTCAGGTTTCATGGGCAATTATCAGGTTTGGAATTTTTTGAGGCGCATAGCATGCGCCGTGAGCCTTATTGTGCTCACGACCGTATGCTATCTTGGTTCGACCCTTGCGGCCGAAGCGCTGGTTATTGACCAAACGCCGGCACCCGTATCGGGCGCTGCACAGGAGGCTATTGTCTCAAAACCGTCGGAATCCGTTTCCGATGAGGAGAGGCGTGTTGCTAAAGCCCTCGCTGCGATAGAAGCAGCGTCGGGCGAAGAGGTTTTTGACCTCATTCTCCGCCTCCAGCGTAAAAACGACACACTGTCACCCGCCCTCCTTGGCATTCAGAAGGGCTTCGATAATTACGTCCCCATTGTTGAAATCGCGCGCCTCCTGAAGTTTCCTTCTGAAACGGACCTCTCGCGCGGCACAATCAGCGGCTACTATTTCTCCGAGCAGAACACTTTCTCCCTAAACGCCGAACAGGGCACCTATTCGGCCCAGGGAGAAACGCACCCCATTCCGGAAGAGAGCGTTATCGTCAACGATCTGGGGCAGGGGATTGGCGATATTTATGTGAAGGTCGATCTTCTCAATGAAATCTGGCCGCTTGATTTCGAGCTTGTCTTCTCCGACCTCAGCCTTGAAATCAACACGCGGCGCAAACTGCCCTACGAACTGGAAAGAGAACGCCGCAAACGCCAGGAAGAGCTTCAGAACAAGGAAGAAGAAGCGGAAGAAAATCTCGACCTGGAGTTCATACCAAACCCCTACAAACTATACGCGCCGCACAGTTTCAATCTCTCGGAAACCTTCGGCTACCGTCAGCATGAAGGCCTGATAACCAATAATGTTACTGTTGCAGGGCGCGGTCAGTTGCTCGGAGCCGACGCTGATTATGCCCTGAACGCCGCATACAACAATGATGGCGAATCCCCTGACATTGACAATCTGCGCTTCCGCCTGACGCGAAAGGATTACGGAGACGGCGCTCTCCCGCTCGGCCTGAAAGAGGCTCAGCTTGGCGATATTGCAGTCAGGACCTCGCCGCACATCAGCAAAGCTTTCGGTGGCCGCGGCATATACGTGACCTCCGAGGATGCAAATACGTCCACGCAGTCCTTTGACGAAGTAACACTCGAAGGAACCGGGACGCCGGGCTGGGAAACGGAATTATATCGTGGCAATGAACTGCTGGATTTCGGCATCGTCAATGAACGCGGCGTCTACAGTTTCGAAAATGTTCTCCTGAACTACGGCAAGAATACGTTTCGTATTGTTCTCTATGGACCGCAGGGGCAGGTCGAAGAGCAGATAGAAGAACGCCGTATCACCCAAAAAATGCTCTACCCGGGACAAACCAACTTCAGCGCCGCCGTTATCGACAACCGTCAGAAACTGTTCGATCTGAAAGACGAACCGGATCCGCCGGACAAAGGGTTCGTCAAAACCGCCAGGGGTAATATTGGCGTCAATGACTGGCTGACCGGCTTTGCCACGATAACCCAAATTCCCACCAGGGACGGAAAAGATGAAAGCTACGTAACGCTTGGCGGTGAAATCAGCGCCCTTGGGGGTGTCGGCCAAATCGAAGGCTACAGACAACTTAGCGGCGGGACAGCCGTTGATGCACGTTTTGCCAGCCGGTTCGCAGGCGTCAATTTCAACCTGCGCGGTGCAGCGTTCAACAATTTCGAAAGCCTTGAGGCCGGCTATGGCGATACCGCCAAAAAATATGAAGGAGAAGTACGGGCAAATAAAACCTTCCGCCTGCCATTCGGCTCCGCCAATTTAGGCATTGACACCAGACACACGGAACAACAGGACGGACGGGACAGAACCCAGATCCGTACCCGCCAGAATTTCTCGAACAAACAGTTCCATGTCGCAAACACCCTGACCACCAATCTACAGAACGGCAACCATAGCAGCACAACGGGACAAATCACCTACAGTACGGACCTGTCACCCAAGTGGAACCTGAATACCCAGCTGAATTACGACATTTACCCCGATACGGAATTCGACCGGGCAAGGCTCGACTTGCGCTATAACGACCGCGACAAACTCACCGGCGCCCTGAATATCAGCCAGGGCATTCGGGACACCGGCAACACCCGAGTCGGTGCAAGCGCGGCCTATGACTTCGGAACCTTCCTTGGCGGTACGGATGTTACCTGGAACAAGGGCGAAGGTATCGATGTCCTGCTCTCTGCCTCCACCAGCCTCAGCCCCAACGGAAAAGACAACGCCTACACCTTCTCCAGTAAGGCCAAGGGTACGGGCTCTTCCCTCAAGGTCCGCATTTATCACGACATCAACCGCAACAATGAATTCGACGAAGGAGATGAAGCGCAGGAAGGGCTGAAAATCCTTATAAACGGGCGCACCAGCGTCGTCCGCAGCGATGAAAACGGCATCCTTGAGATTATCGACAGAGGACCGGTCGGCCTTGCCCTCGTTACGCTTGACCGCTCTTCTCTCGAAAACCCGTTCCTCGTCACCGCCCGCGAGGGGTATAAAACAGTCCTCCGTCCGAAAACCAAACCGTTCATCGACATGCCGCTTGTGGAAACCGGCGGTATCGACGGAACGGTTCGTTTTTCTGATGGCCGCCCCGTGCCGGGCCTCAGGATACAGCTTGTCGACGGCGACGGTCGTATCGTTGATGAAACGACGACCTCCTTCGACGGCTTCTATTCATTCGAGTTTGTGAAACCCGGCGATTACATCGTCCGGGTCGATCCATCACACCAGGTTCACGTCCCACCGAGATCCGTCTCGGTGACTTCCGATGATCTATTTGCCTATGGCGTAGATCTAACACTACTGGAGCAGGCTGAAGAAGCTCCGGCTGTCGAAACTGAGAGAAGTGGTAGGGTAGCCCAACCAAACCGCGCTCAGACAGCTGGAGGGACGGAACAGCCAGCTCCGCTTCCTACTGACGGCAATTTTTCTGCCGTCGTTACCCAAGTCCGGATCGGAGAGCATCCTTACAAGGTTCGCCTTGTATTGGATCTCTCCGCGCCGGCATCTTATAGAATTTCCCGTGCCACGGACGGCACGGCTGTATACATCGACCTGCCCGATACCGCCTGGGATGCGATGCGCGACTGGCAGGCCGGAAAGACACCCATTTTGAAAGATTTCGAAGCACTGGCCCTGCCGGGCGGCGGAACGCGCCTGCGCCTTACAGCAAAGAACCGCATGGACGTCTTCTACCACTCGCTGCTGGCACCGAATGCGAGCCGGGGCCACCGCCTGTATGTCGACTTTGCCGAAACCAGGAGCGCCCGATAATGAAAAAGAAAATACAAATTCTGCCGCTCGCCCTTGCCGCATTTGCTCTATCGGCCTGCTCTCTGCCGCCGGTCGATAAACCTCTTCTTGGCAAAAAGGAACCTCTCCCTGTCTCCTCCCCGCCGGAAGAAGAGAAACAGGAGAACGCACTTACCCCGGAAGAAGAGCAAAGGCTGGCCAGACTGGAACAGGAAACCGCCGAACTCGTCCGTGAAATCCGCGAAATCACGCCTGCCCTGAAGGAGCTGACAGGAATCGAGCAACCAGAACCCACGCCGGCCCGGAATCCGGTCAGTCCAACAACTCCCTCGAAGCCCCTGCCGGCGGTTCATCGCACTTTGAAAAAGACAGAATCCGCGCCGGACAAGCCGGTTACACTCGTCGCACCGGAAAAACGCCCGGTAACGCCGCCGGAAAAAGCTGAAGTCATCCGTTTCCGACTCGGCCACCACAACGGCAAGACCCGCATTGTTCTCGACGCCAACAAGAAAACACCCTATAAGGCCGACCTTGATCCCGGTGAAAACATCCTGATTGTCGAACTTCCCGAAGCCGGCTGGAGCGAGCGGAAAAAATGGATATCACAGGACTCCCCGCTTGTTGCCTCTTACGCCGTACAGCCGCTGGGTGAGCGGGGCAGCATGCTTGTCATCCAGCTTAAAAAAGGTGCAAGAATAAACAATCTGTCTGCAATCCAGCCAAACGGCAGGATCGATTACAGAATTGTCCTCGACCTGGTAAGCTGATCTCTGGAATACACCTGTGTTCAGGGCCTCTCTGTTAACGAATTCATTGCCCTAAAATGCTACTCTTTCACTTTGGACGCGTAAGAATACGCGCCCTTATTTTTTGGAATAAGCACATCGACAGGAGAGCCGCATGCTGCAAGCCTACGCCAATGTTATCCCGATGGGAGGATCCCGTTCGAACCAGAGCGCCATCCTTGACCTGCTGCCCGTCAACGTTCTGACCTGCGATCCGAAAACATTCGTAATCGACTACGCCAACAAAGCCAGCATCGATACGCTCAACAGCATCAGCCACCTCCTGCCGGCAGGAGTAAAAGGCGATAACATTGTCGGGCAAAACATCGACATCTTTCACAAGAAACCGGAAATGCAGCGCAACCTGCTCGCCGATCCAAAAAACCTTCCGCACAAGGCCGTAATCCGGCTTGGCCCGGAAATGCTCGACCTGCATGTTGACGCTCTCATGTCCGGCAACAGGATCAGGAAACTCGTTCTCAGCTGGTCGGTCTGCACGGAGCGCGAGCGCCTGAAAATCATGATCGACAAAATGCCTATCAACGTCATGATGGCCGACCCGGAAAGCTTTGAACTGAACCACTACCGGCCGAAGGCCGGTAGGATCGGGAGGACGCTGAAAGCGG
>CAZKGT010000023.1:0-19264 GCA_964552285.1 uncultured Pseudobdellovibrionaceae bacterium
CTTGATTTTTGCCGGACGGACGTCCCGTTCGGCCTGGTTATTGGTGAAGGGTATTGCGCGCGACGTTCGGGATGGCTGAAAAGGGGCTGCGGACGGCCTGCCTGACCAAGGTTTTTCCGACCCGCTCGCACACGGTGGCGGCGCAGGGGGGGATCAGCGCGGCGCTCGGCAATATGGGCGAGGATGACTGGCGCTATCACTTTTACGACACCATCAAGGGCTCCGACTGGCTGGGCGATCAGGATGCGATCGAATATATGTGCAAGGAGGCCATTCCCGCCGTTATCGAGCTGGAGCATTACGGCGTGCCTTTTTCCCGTACGAAGGACGGCAAGATCTATCAGCGCGCTTTTGGCGGCATGACGACAAGATACGGCGAGGGTACCGCTCAGCGCACCTGCGCCGCCGCCGACCGGACGGGCCATGCCATCCTGCACACGCTCTACCAGCAGGCGCTCAAGCACCGGGCCGAGTTTTTCATCGAATATTACGCGCTCGACCTGATTATGAGCGATGAGGGCGAATGCCTTGGCGTGATGGCCTGGAGCCTTGAGGACGGTAAGATTCACCGTTTCCGCGGCCACCAGACGGTGCTGGCCACCGGCGGCTATGGCCGCACCTATTTCTCCTGCACCTCCGCTCACACTTGTACAGGTGACGGCAACGCAATGGCGCTGCGCGCAGGCATACCGCTACAGGATATGGAGTTCGTCCAGTTCCACCCGACCGGCATATACGGTGCAGGCTGCCTGATCACCGAAGGCGTGCGCGGGGAGGGCGGCTACCTCACCAATTCCGAAGGCGAGCGTTTCATGGAGCGCTATGCGCCGTCCGCCAAGGATCTGGCCAGCCGGGACGTGGTTTCCCGTTCCATGACTATCGAGATCCGCGAAGGGCGCGGCGTAGGAGCGGAGAAGGATCACATCCACCTGCATCTCGAGCATCTCGATCCGGATATCATCCATTCCCGCCTGCCGGGAATCGCCGAGAGCGCACGTATTTTCGCCGGTGTCGATGTGACCAAGGAACCGATCCCGGTCCTGCCAACCGTACACTATAATATGGGTGGCATTCCGACCAATGTGCATACGGAGGTTCTGAATCCCACAAAACGTGATCCAAACCGCGTGGTGCCCGGCCTGATGGCTATTGGGGAAGCGGCTTGTGTTTCTGTGCATGGCGCTAACCGTCTCGGCTCAAACTCGTTGCTGGACCTTGTGGTTTTTGGCCGTGCGGCGGCACACAGGGCCGCGGAGATCGTTAAGCCGGGTATGCCGCACAAGCCGTTTGGTGCGGATGACGGATCAAAGGCGCTGGAGCGCTTTGATTTCTACCGCAACGCTTCGGGCAAGACACCGACGGCGGAACTGCGTCTTCGTATGCAAAAATCCATGCAGGACCATGCCGCGGTCTTCCGTACCGGTGAGGTGCTGGCCGAGGGGTGCGGGAAGATCGATGAATGCTTTCAGGCTCGCGATGATATCCGTGTTACCGACCGCTCGATGGTTTTTAACACCGACCTTGTGGAAACGCTGGAACTGGACAATCTGCTCTATCAGGCCAAGGCCACGATCGAAAGCGCCGTCAATCGCACCGAAAGCCGCGGCGCCCATGCCCGGGAGGATTACCCGGACCGTGATGACAAGAACTGGCTTAAACACACGGTTATCTGGGTTGACGACAACGGCAAAACCACTATCGGCACCCGCCCGGTCACCCTGACTACCCTGACCGACGAGGTGGAGGCCATCCCGCCGAAGGCGCGGGTTTATTAATAGCCCTAGCTATTCTGCCTGCCCAAATTTGCAATTAGTAAAGGTTTTCATCGTAATATGTTACGGGAAGACAGTGATCGCCATTTACAAAAAATAACAATAAGAATGTTTGCCCCAAAAGGAGCTAAAGCAATTTTAAATCTTGATTCTAGTACAACGGTTCATGTTGCCGTACACGTTCAGGAGTATTTCTTCAATCCGTCTTCGCCCAGTCCCAGCGAAGAGCGTCGGCAGCCTCTTGCGGATAGAGTGGCACAGCGGATTGAGGATACAGCTGAAAGGTTACATGAGTCAGGCGTACCTACGTTTTGGATATGTATGAAGAACGAGGATGTTCGTGAAGAATTGGCCGATCCTTATCTTGTCAGTCAAAAAAGAGCGGGCGATGAGATCTTTGAAGGGGATGAGCGCTCAGCGATAAAAACGGACAATATGCTGGAACGGCTACGGGTGCGCGGGGTCCGTTCCCTGGTTGTTTCAGGGGGATACGGATCGGAATGTGTTGCAGCCTCGGTAAGAGACGCTCTTGATGCCGGGTTTGAAGTCTATGTTATGCAAGACTGTGTGTTTGATAATAGAGACGACCAGAGTCTAAAGGATCTGTTTCTGATTCGTGCGGAAGGGCGCCATGTTACCAGAGTTTTATCAGATGATGTTTTGGGCCATTTTCAGGAACGAAAAGCGGAAAGTAGCAGTAAGCCTGCCATGCTCCCTAATTTTGATAGTATGGTCACACCCTGACCGACGAGGTGGAGGCCATCCCGCCGAAGGCGCGTGTATACTAGTGCTCTTTACAAAGTTGGCAAATTCCTGTAATTTCCATATTTTAAAAGTATGGGTTGAATATGTTTGTGGAGCCGATAGCCATTAAAGGTAAGGAGGGTCGATGCCGCCGGATGAGGGAGCCGGAACCGGGCAGGGGCGAAGGCATCATTGATAAATTCAACAGGGCGGCAAGACGGTCTGCCGACTTGCTTGGGAGAGAAATTCGCCGTTCCTGGGGTTCTGTTGTTTTTGGGACCGGCCTGTTTGATAGGCTTAAGGAAGCACATAACTATCAGCCTGAAAACAGATTGTTCGTATCGGCAAAAATTTTTGCGCTGGCTCCGTTGCGAACAACAATTGAATTTTGCAGCGAGCCGTCACGTTCACCGTAATTTCCTTCCATTCCCGTAAAAAATATGTGACAATAGCCTCCTCAAGGTAAGAAGGGGGCCAAGTAGGTAAGTTCTCATCCAAAGGAAGGAGGACGCTATGCAGGTCCATGAAGTAACAGCCTTTTCAGACATCAGCCGGGACATTGCCATCGCCAATGCCTTATCCAAGCTTGCGGCGTTTGCTGAGCATGATGCGAGATTGTGATCGGCAGCATTGAGGTTGTTGAGGCATCCGCCGGCGTATTCACGGCACATTTGCATATCAAGGTTATCCCCAAAGGCGAATCCGAAGGCGAGGGGCGCAAGCGCGACCTCAAGATGGAAGAGGATAAGCGCCATAAGCTGCTGGAGGAGGAAAAACTGGCCCAGGAACGGGCGCTGTTCCATCAGGCCCTGCTGGGAGAAATGTCATGGTATCACGCTGCTCAGGTTCATATGCATGACATCCCGATGATCGAGGCGCATTACCTGCACGATGCGTTCCTGCATGAATTTGGCGGCGCGGTTTATGTGCCGTTACTGGAAGTGCCTGCGCCTCCACCGGGGACGCCTTCAATCTATCAGGTGATCGGTGAGAATGCGGTTTCGCTATACGAGCCTCCGGCATTAAAGGCAGCCTGAACCGAGCGCCTTTACGCCGTGAGGTAATAAAGCTAAATTCAATATAAGTCCTCTCCCCTGTGGGGAGAGGGTTGGGTGAGGGGAATGAGAAGCCCGTAAGGACGATATAATATTGACCTTCGGACTTTTCTTCCCCCTCACCCGGCTCTTCGGGCCGACCCCTCCCCCGAGGGGAGAGGCATATAAAGAAAGGCGCTTAGGTCATGGTCCAGTTCACCCTTCCGAAGAATTCAAAGATCCAGAAAGGCAGGCACCACGATGCGGCCGGCAAAGGCGCGGAGCGTAAAAAGACGTTCAGCATATACCGCTGGGATCCGGAGGACGGCAACAACCCGCGCATGGATTCCTACACGGTCGACCTTTCAAGGTGCGGGCCGATGGTGCTGGACGCGATTATTTATATCAAGAATGCCGTCGACCCGACGCTGACCTTCCGCCGCTCCTGCCGTGAAGGGATATGCGGGTCGTGCGCAATGAATATTGACGGCTCCAACACGCTGGCCTGCACCAAGGCGATTGACGATGTGAAGGGCGACATCAAGGTGACGCCCCTGCCGCACATGCCGGTGGTCAAGGACCTCGTGCCCGACCTGAATCAGATTTATGCGCAATATGGCAGCGTTGAGCCTTGGATGAAGACCAAAAGCCCGCAGCCGTCAAGGGAGCGCCTGCAAAGCCCGGAAGATGCCGACTTGCTGAACGGCCATGACGGGCACGGCCCCGCGGCCTGTATCCTGTGCGCCTGCTGCTCGACATCCTGCCCCAGCTACTGGTGGAACGCCGACCGGTTTATGGGGCCGACTGTTCTGATCAACGCCTACCGCTGGATCGCCGACTCGCGTGATGAGGCCACGGGCGAGCGTCTCGACCAGCTTGAAGACCCGTTCCGGCTCTACCGGTGCCACACCATCATGAACTGCACCAACACCTGCCCGAAGGGCCTGAACCCCGCAAAATCCATTGCGGAGATCAAGAAAATGATGGTGGCACGGAAGTAGACACTCTCAACTAAATCAGAGAATTACACACTCTCCCTCAACGCGTGTCATCCCGGCGAAAGCCGGGATCGGGTGGTCCAGCGCTCTACTGTACCAGATCCCGGCCTTTGCCGGGATGACACTGTGAAGAAATAAAACCGCCATAAGTTTACATAAATATTGACATTGCCATAAAAATATGACATATTAACGCCGCTTTAACCTTATTGATCAAGGATATAGAGGGGTAAATTGGCATTCCGCCACTTATATACAGTATAAGGGGTTATGAGAAAAAAAGAGGAAACCGGAGACAAAGAATTTTCCGGAATGCTTGAAAAGGTAAGGAAACGGGTGTATATGGCGGTTTTTCCGAAATATAAATCAGAATCCGGAGTGATGAAATTTTTATGTAATGCCGCATTCGGGCGCGGTATGGAGGCAAGGCTATGAGTGACGACAACAAGACAAAAGCTGGAGAAAATCCACAAACTGCGGATGCGCAGATGCAGTCACAGTTTTCTATTCTAGCTCCTCCTGAAATTCTGCAGGTTGATCTTGAGCCTTTTGAACAGGAAAAGGCGAAAGCTTTGGTGGGACTCAAGAATATTGAGCCGGAGAAAATAGCGCAGACGGCCAAATACTATGGAGTAAGCATCCAGAATTCGGATGCGCTTACACAAGAAGAGCGGGAGCAAATTGCGGAAGTTTATGTTAGCCAGCTGGTTCAGGAAAATCGGCAAATAAGATATGCCAGGTGGATACAGGATCTGGCAGGCAAAAAAGAAGAGGAGCTGGAAGCTGAGTTGAACCGTCTGGTTCAAGAGACGGAAAAGAGTCGCAAACAAAAATTTGCTGTGCCCGGAAGCAAAGCAAACAAAGAAAATAAAGGCTTACATGATACACTTATCGAGCAAAAGACCCTTTTGCGCCAGCAGGTTCAGCGCATGGCGGCAATGATGCGCCATGAGGAAGCAGAACAGAAAAAATCCGGAGCGGAAGAACCCGAAGCGGAATCCGGCACAGGGGGCGCCCAGCCGAAAGATGACGGCACCTTCAAAATCTCTGAGGTTCTGGTCACACAGAACGGCACACAGTATCTCGTTGTACCAAAAGAGCTTTCAAAAGATCAGGATATTGACGTAACGCTCGCTGACAATGCGATCGAATTCAGCGTTAAGGATGAGTATACAAATCAAAAGGAAGTTATCGGCCGTGTCACGGACGTTGACGATAATACGCTGAAGCTTCTGGCCCAGCGCAGGCAGGTCGGCGTTATTGCAGCGCCTGACCCGGAAAATGCGCCGGACCACGTCACGACAGTTGCCAATGTTGTCGATCAGCGCACCAACGTTCCGCCGGCACCGGAAGTGGATGAAGATGCCGCGGCGAATGCCTGGGCGTTGTACAAGCTGGACCGGGAAGACAGGGAGAGCCGCGATGCTGATATTGCCGCCACGGAAGCGCAAATAGAGCAGCTTCAGAAGTGGAGCAAGAAGCCCGGCCTGTACATATTCTTCCAGGAAGACGGCCTGAGCGAGCCTTTTGCCGATTACAAGCCTGGTGCAAAAGCCCAGGAAACGCACAATCTCGCAAATGGCAAGGCATCAATCCATCAAAATAAAAAATATATCCGGATCACAGGAACCTTAAGCTCTGCTGAGCTTGACGATCTCATAAAAGAGGACCTTAGCGGACACAAGGTTACGATTGGTTTTCTTGAAGGCAAAGGGACGGATTATAAAAAAGCCTCAGGAGATCTGGCATACCGCCTTGCAACCGAGGCCGACGTTGATTTTGATAACCAGAATGTAACACAACCAGAAAAGTTGGCAGCGTTACAAGCCCGGCTTGAAAAACTAAAAGCCCAGAAAGAAGAAGACGAAGAATATAAAGCTGAAGCGGCGCGTTCCATTCCAACCGACAGCGATCCGAATGCCTGGCTGCCCGGCCGTTACATACATTTCGGTGCGGCGGACCAGCAGCAGGCAGCCAACAAGGCCGTCAAAGCCTCCTACAAGATCGGAAACACCGTTGTTCACGATCACGGCGGCTTCCTGCGCATTGAGGGCGAGGAAAACACGGATGAACTGGCCGAGGCCATTCGTTCTCTTGCGGCTGATCGCGGCGATCAGAAAATAACGGTTGGCTATATCGATGGTGATAAGTCGCTGCAGGATAGTGCCAACGGCCTGATCGACTGCCTGGCGCTTTCCCAGGCAAAATTCACTTCACCAAAGGCCGGGGATCCGATTCCTGTTGGCGATCCCAACGACCCGGAAAAAACCAACTACATCTATTCCGCCGGAGAGGGCAAGGACAGAACGTCCCCGGACAGCCGCCTTGAAAAGCTCGCCGATAAATACGGTGCAACGGTTTGCAACATGGCGGGCAAGATGGCCCTGACAACGGCCCTGCTGGCGAGTGCCGGGGCGACAGGCGGCGCAACCCTTGCTATGCTGGGAGCCTGGAAGGCATATGATGTTTATAAGAACGTCAAGAGCGCCAATGATAATTTCCAGGAAGCACAAAAGCTTAAGACAGAGAGAGCGGCGCTGGAGGAAGAGAACGCAAAGCTGAAAGAAAAACTTGCGGCGCTGGAAAATGGTGACTCTCCTGATGGCGACAAGAAAGACGGCGATGAGAGGCAGGACGATCCTGAAGCGCTAAAACAAGAACTTGCAAAAAATGAACAGGCGATAAAAGAGAACAAAAAGAGATCATGGTGGAAGTACGCGCTTGCGGCGGCAGCCGTTGCCGGCGCTGTTGCCGCTGTTATGTTCTGGGATGATATCGTTGATGGGGTAACAGGTTTATTGCCTGATTCTGATGTCCCGGAACCGCCCGAAGCGGTAGAGCCGGGCGGAGGTGATGAGACGCCGGCTCCAGCCTGCGGGCCTTCTGAAACGGTTGCTGGACTTAACGGAACGACCTATGACATTGCTGAAAAGGTTACAGTGGAAGCATGGCAGAACAAGCCGGGTGTTCTGAGTTCGTTCGATCAGATTGCTCAGGCTAAAAACGTCGACATTGATGACCTTATCGCGGCGAATCCAGATGTTGTCATAGATCTTGGCGGTGACTTCACCAAGCTTCAGCCGGGCACGGAAATAAATATCCCGGAAACGAACCCGAGCGAAGTTTGTAGCGGAGCTCAGGCGGCTGGCACATATGACGGAAAATGGGATGAGTTCCATAAGAACTATTCCGGCCAGACACCGGAGGAAATTGCCGCCAGAGCACATCCGGCGCCTGCCAGTACGACTGCTTTTGCGCCGCCGCCACCGCCGGATACGACAGCGGCGATTGTCGATAATACAGCGTCCATTACAGAGCCGCCTGAGGTGAAAGGCGCGTACCTTCTGGAAGCAAGGGCCAATCCGGGTGAAACGTTCTATGCCTTGGCTGAGGACGGAACACCGGTGAGTATTATGAGTGCAAGCGGGCAAGAAATGGTCACGCCTGTCAGTCAAGAAGAATACGCAGAGGCCGTAAAAGATCCCACGCGGAAAATTGACGACTGGTCCTATATGGACAGGCGCCCGGATCCCTAAGGGCATTCAGCAATTAGAGCGTTTGCGCAGGGGACACAATGAATCATTGTGTCCCCATTGTCTTATCAATTCAGACTCTTTGCAGAATGATCTGATTAATCAAAACGTCGATTGAAAGGTGATCTCGGTGGTGCAGTTTGCGCTGTACATCTGGATCACTTTCTTTTTGAGCTTCAGGATCTGATCGCAGGTGGACTGGCCGTCGACGGGAATGTATTCCTGGGTTCCCGTTTCGGTCGGCACAGGCATGACGCCGCTTTCGATGCCGACGGTCTTTACAGTGGCCCTGTTGCCGCTGGAGGAGATTTGAACGTCCCTGACCTCAATGGTCGTCTCATAGTCCTGAAGGGCCTGCTGGCCGCTCATAACGCTGTCTATGAACTGTTTTTTGTCGAGGCTCAGGGTATTTTCCTGTGAAGGGAATCCGGGAACGTTGAATTTGATGGTGCTGCGGAAAAAACCTTTTTTATCAAGGTGGTGATCGAGATAGTCCTCGATTTCCTCATCGGTCATGTAAAGAACGCGGCCGCTTGTGATATCCGTGGTGCGTTCGATGAAAGCGCGCACGTTTTCATCGGTCAGGCTTGAAACCGTCTCCTGCGCGAAAACGCCCGATGAAGTGAACACAACCCCCAAGGCAGCGATGAGCGCAAAGACTCTCATTCGATATGCCATTTACGTACCCTGCTTATTATTCAAACCGCCGCGGACCGGCGCATGGATTTCTCCGGCGGTGCCCCGGTCTGATACCCGTATCTTATTATTATCCCATGAAATCATGAATGGAACCCTAATAGCTATGCGGTGCGCATGGGTTGGATTTTGATTTTATTCCAGTCCGTTAGGCGGCGTTTCGCCTGCAATTTCCAGTGTTTTCAGCCTGTCCGTCTCTCCGCGGACAATCTCAATCGCGCTTTTCGGGATTTTCCAGTGTTTTGCCAGCAGGGAAATCAGGGCCTTGTTGGCCTTTCCCTTCTCTGGAACGGCCGTGACGGAAGCCTTCAGGAGCTTTTCTCCGTTTTCATCCTCTGTCCAGCCCAGGATGGCGTTTTTGGAAGCTTTCGGCGTGAGTTTGACACGAAGGAGTTGTTTCGACATATATAGCCTTCCGGTTTGGCCCCAAAGGGAGTACAAGCCTAACTATAGAGGGTTATCCGAAAACCAGAAGAGTATCTTAGCGGTGGATATCAGGTTAAAAAGCGACCGTAGCAGGGATGTTCTTGCGATCGGCAACGCGCCGGTAGATGTCGTTGCCGAAGTTGATGACGAGTTTTTGCGCAGGCACGGCATTGAAAAAAATCACGACACGCTGGCTGATGACACGCTGGCCAGGGTTCTTCGGGACGAAACGGGGGGTGCACAGAGAATTCCCGGCGGTTCGGCGGCCAATACGGCCTGTTGCCTGTCTTCGCTTGGTCTGCGCGCGGGGTTCGTCGGCAGGATTGCGGCGGATGAGGCGGGGAACGACTTTCGGCAAAGCCTTGAGCAGGCAGGCGTCGTGTTCCACGGCAGGCCGCCGGAAGGGGCTGCGGGAGCGGATATCTGCTATGTCCTGACAACGCCGGACCTTGGGCGGACGTTTGTATCTTGCCATGGCGTGCAGGATGAACTGAGTGAGGCTGATATTCCCGCCGGGATTTTGGGCTCTTACGCGCTGATCCATATTGAAAGTTATCCGCTTGCCGCGCCGGAAGGCTTTAATGCGCTTTCGTATGCGGCTTGTAAGGGAAGGGAGGCCGGGTGCGTTATCGGTTTCACTCCGTCGGACCCGGGCGTTATTGAGCGCCATCCGCAGGAAGTCCGGGCGTTGCTGGAACTGTCGGACATATACATTGCAAACAACACCGAGACCTCCCTTGTGACCGGCCAGTCCGATGTGGAGAACATGGTGGAATTCCTGCAGTCCGAAGGTTTGCAAGGTGCTGTGACAATGGGAGCCGACGGTGCCGTCCTGTTTGACGGGGAGGATAGCCTGCACTGCAGGGCGGAAGAGCCGGCCGAGCCTGTTGTCAACACAAACGGTGTCGGCGATTGGTTCGCTGCCGGCTATTATGCCGGAATTTTGAAAGGCTTTTCCATGGCGCAGACAGGGCGCCTGGCGGTTCTGACGGCAACGCAGGCCCTATGCCAGACTGGAGCCCGACCCGCATGCGACATGTCCGGACTGCTCGGCCGGTCGTAAGGAAACATTTTACAAGCAGCAATTCTTATGGTAATCACATAACCCTTCTTCCGGACCAGATGAGGGCAAAATGGCTTTACGCGTTCTTATGTGCGATATGGACAACACCCTCGTTCTGGGTGGGGAGGATATATACAAGCGCAATTTGCAGGAAGTTGCCGCTCGGGTAGGTTTTGATCTTACGGATGAATTTTTCAAAAGCACCCTGCTGGGCAAGCCGGTCAGCCAGTATGCAGACTTAATCAGGGAAACAGGGGCTTCGTTCTCTATGGACGGTAAGGATTACACGGCGGAAGCCGACCGGCTTTACCTCAAGCACATTCAGGATTCCGGGGCCGAACCCCGTTTGCGCGTCCGGCCGGGATTTGAAAATGCCCTGCGGGCATTGTCGTCCCGCGATGTTGCCTTGTTCATCGTCACGAATTGCGAACGGGATATTGCCCATATCGTTCTTGAGGCGACCGGCCTGAACCGGATATTTGAGCGGTCCAGCGTCCTGACATATAACGATGTTGTGGATATGGGGCTGCGTCCCAAACCTTCCGGGGCTGCGTTTCACCATATACGCGAAAAGCAAGGGGTGCACCCCTATGAGTGCCTGGTTCTGGGGGATTCGGGATCGGATATATTCGGCGCCGTTGAAGCGGGTATCCCGGCCGTCCAGTTCGCCGATTTTTCGGATCCGCTGGACAAACATCCAAAGGTTGCGGACTCGCTGGTTCCCCTCACGATATTGAGAGGCGACGAGGATCTCAACGAAGTTCTGTCCCCTGACCGCCTGTGCTCGACGCGAAGGTTTTTTGAAGCCTCTCCCCGGTAGCCGCTACTTTTTCTTCTTCTTTAGCAGCACCCGGATATGCGGCTGGCCGGTTTCTTCTTCGTACTTCTCGTAATATTGCTGGTGGTATTCCTCGGCGGGCCACCATTTTTCGAAGGCCGTGATTTCTGTGGCAATTGGCTTTTTAAAGGCGTTTTTACGGGTCAGGCGCTCTTTGATGGCCTCGGCGGCCTGACGCTGCGTCTCGTCATGATAAAAAATGCCGGAACGGTATTGCGGGCCGACATCCACACCCTGACGGTCGATTTGCGTCGGGTCGTGGGCCTTGGTAAAGAAGAACTCAACAAGAGCTTCATAGCTGATTTTTTCCGGGTCGTAGATCACTTGCACAGCCTCCGCATGTCCGGTTTCGCCGGTCGTTACCTGGCGATAGGCGGGGTTATCGACATGGCCGCCGGTATAGCCGGGCTCGGTAAACAAAACGCCGTCCAGCGCCCGGAATTCGCTCTCCAGGCACCAGAAGCATCCCCCCGCAAAGGTGGCAACCGGGTAGCCTTCAGGTCTCTTGTTCATCAGATCCGGCCCTTTCTCCATGGCGTAAGAGGAACTCCGCAGCATCCATAATCCGGCAGCCGCAACACAGATAAAAACCAGCAATAAAAGTAAAAACCGCATCCGTCTTCCTTTCGTCATCAATATACTATTCGCCCGGAAGGCGGCAATGGTTACAGCGTATAAGAGAAAGGCGCACCATCGGCGCGCCTTTCGTTTTCCTTGCTGGCCTGACCGTTAGAACGGCAGGTTCGAATTTGTGTTGCAGTCCATCCGCGTCAGATAGACTTTGTCTTCATGCTTGCCAAGATACATTTTGCACTTGGACGTGGCATGCAGGATGCCGTTCGTCAGTTCCGGCATATAAGGAGAATAGCGCAGGCTGTACTCCTTCATGTCGACGTCAACAACAGCGGACGTGGCATTCGGGCGCATTTTGATGCCCGTGATGCTTAGTTCCGGACGGTAGCCGACGATCAGGCGTTTTTTGTTTTCGAAATGGCCGATCATGTCCCACTTGTCCATGCTGCGGAAGCTGGTTTTCGTGTGGTACGGATAATAGCTGTAGGGATAGCGGTAATAGCCGTAAACGCTGTACCAGACATCCATCGCGTAAGGATGGCCCGTAACGTTGGTCATGACGTTGTTTTCAAACCTGGCGTTGGAAGCCACCTTGCGCTGCAGAAAGCTGCTGCCGGCGCGTGTGTCCGGGTGGTTCAGTGCCGTATTGGTTTCAGCCACGAAGTGATGAACTTCATTGACCGTGATCCTCTCCCCGGCCTGAGCGGCGGGCGCGGCGATAACGGCCATGGCAAAAAGTGCAAAAAGAAATCTCATATCAGTCTCCTCCGATGTGGTCCGCCAGTGAGAACAAAAAAGTAAAAACAGACATATCAATTTAATCGGGAAAACGTTGATATTACGTAAAGAAGAATGTTGTAGTTTTGCAACACGCTGGCCGTCCCCGCGCAGGCAGGGATGGTAATTGGAGGTGAAGGTTTCAGGGTAATGGACGGTAAAAAGTCTGGTTTAAATATCCGTATCGATATTCACCCGCGTATGGCAATCGCTGCCCTTTGATACCAGCGTTCCGTCTTTTTGCAGGACGTGATGCGTGATGCATTTTGTGATGCTCGTGAATTGCTTGCCCGGCGCGGCCATGTTCAGCGGGTTCAGCATCAGGCCGCTTTCGGTCATAATCTCTTCGGAAACGGCTTCACTCTTCTCCTGATCGACATCGACACGGACCGGATCAATGTCGATATTGTAATGGTCGATCATGCCCGCGGCATCAAGATAGCTGTTGATATACTGCTCTTTATTGATCCTGAATTTCTTTTTTGGATTACCGTGCGGCAGGGTCGGATTATCAACGCTCATGCTGAAGGTTGCATCGTCGCTGATATGGTTATGTAGAAACCGGATGGCGGAGAGCTTCTTGCCGGTATTGTTCAGCACATCTTCCATTTCCTGATATTTCTTTTCAACCAGAGAGGCCAGAACGATGTCGTCCTGTGCGGCCTGAGCCGGAAAACCAATGTAAAGCGTAAAAAGAGCAAACAGGAAAACGGGTGTGCGCATATTGCGTCTCCTTTACAAGAAGGTTGTGCCTTACCGGCGTTCTATGCTGGAATTCGTGGACTCTTAGACCATTTTTTCGGACCTGTCCATAGTTTTATGCAAAACAAAACCAGTCATCCACGTTTGTCGACATTTTCCTGGTGCCTCTACGACTGGGCCAACACGGCGTTCGGTACGGTGATCCTGACCTTTGTCTACAGCGTCTATTTTGCGCGTGGTATCGTCGGCGATGAAACACAGGGCTCCGCCCAGTGGAGTTTTGCCATAGCCATTTCCGGCCTGATCATCGCCGTTATGGGCCCGGTTCTGGGGGCGGTTGCCGATCATTACGGTGCGCGCAAGCGCTGGCTGGCGCTCTTTACGGCGCTTTTGGCAACAGCCTCGGCGCTTCTCTGGTTCGGCGCGCCGGACCCGTCTTCCGTGCTTTTGGTTCTGACTCTGGTGGTCATTGGCAATATCGGGCTGGAGCTTGGCATGGTGTTTTACAACGCCATGCTGCCGGGTGTTGCTTCTCCCGCCATGATGGGCCGGGTGTCCGGCTGGGCCTGGGGGCTGGGTTATCTGGGCGGCCTTACTTGTCTCGTGCTTACATTGTTCGGCCTGGTTGGGCTCGATGAGATAAAACCGCTGCTTTCGCTGTCTGAAGAGAGTGCAGCCAATATCCGGGCCAGCGGGCCGTTGATTGCCCTCTGGATTGTTGTTTTCAGTCTGCCGCTCTTTTTTTTCACGAAAGATGCCGGGCGCACAGGAAAAACAATTGCTGAAAGCATTTCCAGTGGCTTAAGTCAGCTTTTTGAGACCCTGAAAGAGGTCCGCCGGTACAAAAATCTCCTTAAGTTCCTGATCGCAAGCGCGATCTATCGCGATGGTCTGAATACGCTTTTTGCCATTGGTGGCCTTTATGCGGCCGGGACGTTCGGTATGGGTTTCCAGGAAATCCTGATCTTTGCCATCGGCCTGAACGTGACGGCAGGCCTTGGCGCGGCGGCCTTCGCCTTTATGGACGACAGGGCCGGATCAAAGATAACTATCATGACGGCGCTTGCGGGCCTGATTGTTACGGGCGGTCTGACTCTCATGATTGACGATAAGATGCTGTTTATGACGCTGGCTCTGGTTTTGGGCCTGTTTATCGGCCCGGCCCAGTCGGCGAGCCGGACGCTCGCCGCCCGCCTGTCGCCGCCGGATATGGTCACGCAGACCTACGGCCTGTATTCTTTTACCGGAAAGTCGATCGCCTTTATGGGGCCTCTGGCCTTCGGCTGGGCGACCATGGCCTTCGACAGCCAGCGCGCGGGCCTTGTGACGATCCTGCTGTTCTGGCTCGCTGGCATGGTTTTGCTGGCTTTTGTACGGAGTGAAAAAAGCGCATGAACATCAGGCAACGCCCGTCCCCAAACTTCGGAGAGCGACGAAACGGCGCCAAGCCCTCGCTGATTATCCTGCATTATACCGGGATGAAAACAGCCGGAGAGGCGCTGGAACGCATGTGCGATCCAAAATCGGAGGTTAGCGCCCATTACTGCATCGAGGAAGACGGCACCATCTGGCAACTGGTCGATGAGGACAGGCGTGCCTGGCATGCCGGGGCATCGTCATGGCAAGGGGAAACGGACATAAACTCCCACTCTATCGGTATCGAACTGGTCAATCCCGGCCATGAATTCGGTTACCGGCCTTTCACGGAGGCGCAATACCAATCCCTTATTCCTCTTTGTAAGGCTATCATGCAACGTTATGATATCAAAACGGAAAACATCCTCGGCCATTCCGATGTGGCCCCGGAGCGCAAACAGGACCCCGGTGAGCTGTTCGATTGGGAGCGTCTTATGAGGGAAGTCTCCTAAACACATTGAAAAAACGACATGTTTCTGGCATAAAGACCCATCCAGAAGACTGAATGGCCGCTTCGTTTATGCGGAGAGGAAAGTCCGGGCTTCATGGAAAACACGGCGCCGGGGAAATCCCGGGTGGGGCGACCCAACGGAAAGTGCAACAGAGAGCAGACCGCCTTTCTTTTGAAGGGCAAGGGTGAAAGGGTGCGGTAAGAGCGCACCGCGCCGGTGGTGACACCGGCGGCACGGTAAACCCCGCCGGAAGCAAGCTCAAATAGGGACGGCATATCATGAGTTTTCCGCATGGCTGTCCGGGTAGAGCGCTGGAGGTGTCCGGTAACGGGCATCCAAGATGAATGGCCATTCTCGACAGAACCCGGCTTACAGGTCTTCTGGCTTTCTCATATGAAAGGCCGCCCGGTTTAGCCGTGCGGCCTTTCATTCTTTTTATTGTTGTTTTTAGGTCTGTTTTTGCCCCGAAACCCCACTTGTTCGGACTTTTTTAAAACCCCAGAGCCTGGTCAAGAATGGCTGCCTTGTAGGCAGTAAACAAGATGGTCCCCAGATACATCCCACCGTTCAGAGCCAGAGCTGTCATCAGCATCGTTATCATTTTTTTCTCCCCACACATCGTGTTCAATTGTTATTATGTGAACTCAGTGATCATATATTTACCATAACCATATTCAGGAACGCAAGTGTTTTTTCATAAAAAATGGTTGTTTTTCAATGTGTTGCGAAAATGTTAAGTTAAACTTAAGATAATCATAATTATTAGCGGTAATTCATGAATCTTTTTCTGTTTTGTCGATTTTTTCCTTTAAAAACAATTGGTTAGGCTTGAATAATTTATGCACTATTTGATATAAAAAATGTATTATCAGATGTTCCGATATTGCATGGCTGAAAAAAGAGAAAAAAATATCATTTTCCCCGGCTTTGTTGATGCGTACAGGCACATTAAATTGACCTCCCATTAATTCCCATGATATCCCATAAATATCCAGAAAATCCTGTTTTCTGGACTCGCTTCATGAGGAAAGGCAACTGGTGGCTTTATTTTTGTCGACGCATATCAACCGGATTGACCGGAAAGGGCGTGTGTCCGTCCCGGCCGGTTTCCGTGCGGCGCTTTCAGATCAGAGTTTTCAGGGAATTGTTTTATTCCGCTCCCACGCGCACGAATGCCTTGAGGGTTTCGGTATGGAGACGATGGAGGAGTTGGCGGGCCGTCTGGACCGTTTCGACCTGTTCTCTGAAAACCAGGACGATATGGCCACGGCAATCTTTGGCGAGGCTGTGCCACTGCCATTCGACGGCGAGGGGCGGGTTGTCCTGCCTGCGGAGCTGATGAATTATGCGGGCCTGTCCGAACGGGTCGCTTTTGTAGGTATGGGCCGCAAGTTCCAGCTCTGGGAACCGGAAGCTTTCGAGGTTCGCCGTTCCGGCGCCCGTGAAAACGTGAAGGCCAAGGGTCTGACCCTTCCCAAAGGGGAGGCGGCATGAACGACAGCCCTCATATATCGGTGATGCTGGCGGAGGTGCTGGAGGCGCTGGCCCCGGGCGGTAGTGAAACCTACGTCGACGGCACGCTGGGCGCGGCCGGATATACAAAGGCCATTCTGGCGGCGGCCCCGGACGGGCGCGTGATTGGCATCGACCGCGATCCGTGGGCGCTGGAAAACGCAAAGGAACTGAATGGTCGCCTGACCCTGATTCACGGGAATTTCGGGGATATGGATGTGCTGCTTGCCGAAAACGGTATTGAGGGAGTCGACGGCGTGGTGCTGGATATCGGCGTTTCCTCGGTGCAGCTCGATCAGGCGGAGCGCGGCTTTTCCTTCCGGGCTGATGCGCCGCTCGACATGAGGATGAACCCTGGCGAGAACACGCCGACAGCGGCAGATATCGTCAACACATATAAAGAGGCCGATCTTGCCAACCTTATATACAGGTACGGCGAGGAGCGCCATTCCCGGCGCGTGGCCGCCGCCATCGTTCGTGAACGGCAGGAAGAGCCGGTCAGAACTACAGGCCGGCTGGCCGCTATCGTCCGCCGCGTCGTGCCCAAATCCCCTAAAGACCCGACCGACCAGGCGACCCGTACCTTTCAGGCTTTGCGCATTGCCGTTAATAATGAATTGGAAGAGCTTGAGAAAGGGTTGGCTGCGGCCGAGCGTGTATTGAACCCCGGCGGCCGTCTGGTCGTTGTATCCTTCCATTCGCTGGAAGACGGTATCGTCAAAAACTTCCTGCGGCTCCGTTCCGGCAACAAGCCGGAAGGGTCACGTCACCTGCCTGTCCTGCCGGACGGGGCATCCTCTCCCACCTTCATCTTGCCTTTCCGCAAGCCTCTTTCTCCATCCGAAAAAGAAGTCTCTCAAAATCCCCGCGCCCGTTCTGCCCGTTTGCGCGCCGCCATCCGCACGGATGCGCAGGCATGGAAGGAGGCTGCATGAAGAAGGTGAGGCTGTCCGTTCTGTTTGCCGTTATTCTGGCCGCCCTGTCCGGAGCTGCCCTGTTCTGGACAAGTCAGAGCGTGCAGCAGGCTGAAGACGACCTTCGCCGCGCCGAACGTGAGGTGGTGCGGGAACAGGAGTCCTTGCGCGTCCTGCGCGCCGAATGGGATTACCTCAACAGTCCGGAGCGCCTTGAGGAGCTCGCGCTTGATTATCTCGATATGGTGCCGCCCGGCGGCGGGGAGGTTCTGCCCGATGCGGCTCTGTTGCCCGAGCCGATGGTGCCCGTCCTGCCGCCCTATAAGCCTGTCTCTTACCAACAAGAGGAGGCGCGCTGATGGCTTTCGGACATCCGCTGCATCGCAAAACATCCTCTATGAGCGGTTCGCGCAGTTCGGCGCTGGAGCAGGCGCGCGGGCGGCTGGTCCTGATCAGTGCCGTTTTTGCCATGGCCTATATGCTGGTGGCGGTGCGTGTCTTTGATCTGAGTTTCCTGCAGGGTCAATTGCGTCAGGATCCGCAAGGGGCGGTCGCAGAGGCTTTGCTGCCCCAAAAGAAAAGCCTGCGCGCGGATATCACGGACCGGAACGGCGTCCTGCTGGCCACGACGCTGAACACGGCCTCGCTCTATGCGGATCCCGCCATGATCACCGAGCCGGAAAAACTGGCCCGTGAGCTATCAGGTATCTTCCCGCAGCTTTCCTATGGCGACCTGCTGCAAAAGCTCCAGAGCGAAAAGCGTTTTGTCTGGATTCACCGCAACCTGACGCCGAAGGAGCAATATGCCGTCCTCGAACTGGGTCAGCCGGGTCTCAATTTTAAGAATGAGCCCCGCCGTATTTATCCGCAGGGCGGTCTGGCCGCGCATATCGCGGGCTATACCAATGTTGACGGGCGCGGCCTTGCCGGGATCGAGCGCAGTTTCGACAAGCTTCTGCGAGAGGGAAATAATCCGCTGGCCCTGACACTGGACGTGCGCCTGCAACACGCGATGCGCCGCGAGCTTTCGTCTGCAATCAATGAATTTAATGCCAAAGGCGGTGCGGGGATTGTCATGGACGTCCGTAGCGGCGAAGTTCTGGCGGCTGTCTCGCTTCCCGATTTCGACCCGCATGATCCGGGGGCAGCCGAAGCCGATCAGCTCTTTAATCACCTGACTTTGGGCGTTTACGAGCTTGGCTCAATCTTCAAGGTGTTTTCGACGGCGGCCCTCATTGAAACGCGCAATGTCGGCATGAACAAAAAATTCGATGCGCGCGAGCCCTTAAAGCGCGGACGCTTTACAATCTCGGATTACCATGCCGAGGAGCGTATTCTCACAGTGCCGGAAATCTTTATGTATTCGTCCAATATCGGTTCCGCCCTGATGGGCGAAATGGTCGGCACGGAAGATCTCAGGGCTTTTTACCGCGATCTCGGGCTGCTGGTTCCGCTGGAGCTTGAGATCGGGGAAATCGGCAGGCCGCTGGTTCCCGATCCGTGGCGCGATATCAATACCCTGACGGCATCTTACGGCCACGGCATCGCCGTCACCCCCATGCAGCTTGTTGCGGCCGTATCGGCTGTGGTCGGGGATGGCGTGCTGGTGCCGCCGACGCTGGTACTGGACAGGGAGCGGGCGGATGTGCCCGGAAAAAACAGCGAAATCCGCATCGTTTCGCCACAAACCGCCCACAGGATGCGCCAGTTGATGCGCCTTGCGGTAACCGACGGTACCGGCAGGATGGCCGACGTTCCTGGATACCGGATCGGAGGCAAGACGGGTACGGCGGAAAAAGCCGGGGCGAACGGCT
>CAZKGT010000024.1:0-7616 GCA_964552285.1 uncultured Pseudobdellovibrionaceae bacterium
CTGAAAGTATGAATCAATTCACCGCCTTATCCCAGCTGTGTCCGGTAGTGTGAGCCCCGCCCATGATCGTGGAATCATGACCGGAACGTCTTTTTGATTGGCGTCGAATAGGAACAGTCTTTTCAGGGTTTTCATTTTCTTCTCCTTTTAGCTGGTTCGGAAGCTTGTCTTCCTATTCTTGCTGGTATGCTTTCCGGAGCAGAAACGACGATGAAAAATGAAAAGTTTTCCTACGGATTGACAATACGGAGATTATGGCACTTTACGAGGACTGAATGGTTTTGAAAAAGTTAGATAAAAAGACAATTGGGCGATCAAAAAGAGAAAGAATGGCGGTTTTTACAACTTTTCTAATTGCACGAAACCCTAAGTTTTCTGTTGGTTTCAGCGAATTTTCTTTTTATCTTTTTGATTAAGTGGTGGAGGGAGCTGGATTTGAACCAACGTAGTCCGAAGACGCCAGATTTACAGTCTGGTGCATTTGACCGCTCTGCCATCCCTCCGCCGAGATAACATAGTGTCCGCAAAGAAAAAGGTTTTGCCTTCCTTTGTCAATATGAGATTGTCATTCCATGTCGAAGATTAAAGCATCCCTGTTTGGAATTCATGCCGTTCGCGAGGCCTGGCGGAACCCTGAAAGGCAGGTGCGGGCCTTATATGCTACCGAGCAGGCGCTGAAAAATTTCGAGTTGAGCGCGCCGGTAAAGCGCCCGCCGCCGATCATCGTCGATAAAAAGGATCTCGACCGCGCGCTGAATGGCGCCGTGCATCAGGGGATCGCCCTCGACGCGGCGCCGCTGGAAGAAGTGTCCGTGCATGATCTTTTTATCAAGACCGCGGATAAGGAGGCTTCCACAATCGTCCTGCTCGACCAGGTAACCGATCCGCATAATGTCGGTGCGATCCTGCGTTCGGCCTGTGCCTTTGGCGCGGACGGACTGATCCTGCAAAGAAAGCATGCGCCGGAACTGACCGGTGTACTGGCCAAGGCAGCTTGCGGGGCGGTCGAGCATATCCCGGTGGCTTACGAAACCAATCTAGCCCGGACGCTTGATATGCTTAAAGAGCACGGCTTTTGGCCCGTGGGGCTGGACGAGCGGGGGAAAGAAACAATCGGGCAGGTCAATGTGCCGGAGAAAAACGTTCTTGTTCTTGGCGCGGAAGGGGCGGGGCTGCGCCCGCTGGTTCGGGAGAAATGCGACTTTCTCGTGCGTCTGCCGACAAAGGAACCGATTGCCAGCCTGAATGTTTCTAACGCTGCGGCTGTTGCCCTTTACGCAGTCACGCAGAGACAAACTTGACATAATTCGGACACAATTGTTAAAGTAAGGTTAATGATAATAATTATGTTAACCTTTCAATAATAAATATTGAAAGTCTGAAAAAAGGGGCTGAGAAAATGTTGTTTCAAGGCATAACGGAAAACATACCGTCATCTATCGGATACAGTATCGTTGTGCTGTGCCAGGGAAAGCTGAGAGGCCATGATTATTATGCCTTTGTGGCCATTGATCCTGAAAAATACGCTTATTTCACAAAGCATTACCGGCCCGGCCTGAGCAATCTGGGGCAATTTGGCAAGCTTCTGATGCTGGATAAGGGGCGGGTTCCACCGTTATCGGTCATTGCCGATATGCGTACCCGGCATAAAATTCGTCGTGATGTTTCAGATATGCAGGTCAGAAGCGCGATGGCGCTTATGGGGCAAATGACCGGACAAGGCAATTCGGAACTTTTAAGGGAAGCCTGTTAATCCATTACCAATGCCTTCTGGACAAGGTGGATGATCTGCGCCATTTTCAGGCGTGATGTCTCAGGAAAATAATGAAATTTATCTGGTCGACGGCTCGGGATTTATTTTCCGGGCCTATTACGCGATGGCTTACAGCCGCAGCGGCAGCCCGGACATGACCAACCCGGACGGCGTGCCGGTGGGGGCTGTTTTTATTTTCATCAATATGATGCTGAAACTCCTGCAGGAATATCATGCGCCCTATCTGGCGGTCATTTTCGATGCCAAGCGCGAAAATTTCCGCAACGAGATTTATCCCGAATACAAGGCCAACCGTGACGAAACACCCGAAGACCTGATCCCGCAATTCCCGCTGGTGCGTCAGGCAACAGAAGCCTTCGATATCCCGTCCCTTGAGCAGGAAGGCTACGAGGCCGATGACCTGATCGCCGCATATACGAAGCAGGCGCGGGAAAAGGGGCTGGAGGTCGTCATCGTTTCTTCGGACAAGGACCTGATGCAACTCGTCGGACCGGGCGTACGGATGCTCGACCCGATGAAGGGAAAATATATCGGCCCCAAAGAGGTCGAGGAAAAATTCGGTGTCACGCCCGATAAGGTCGTCGACGTGCAGGCGCTGGCAGGCGACTCGACCGATAACATTCCCGGCGTGCCGGGAATCGGTGTCAAAACGGCGGCGCAACTGATCAACGAATTTGGTTCTCTTGAAGAATTGCTGAACCGCGCGGAAGAAATCAAACAGCCCAAACGCCGGGAGGCTCTAATCGAAAACGCCGACATGGCGCGGATATCGGAAAAGCTGGTCAGGCTGGATGAAAACGCGCCGGTTCCTGTGCCGCTGGCGGATTTACAGGTTCACGACCCTGAAAAACCGGCGCTGATGGCGTTCCTGCAAAAACACGGGTTCAAGTCGATTATCAAACGTCTTTCTTCCGCTGTCATCCTGAGCGATAGCGAAGGATCTCAGGTCGCAACGGGAGATCCTTCGGCTGCGCCTCAGGATGACAGCGAGGAATTGCCGCCGACATCCGAAAACAAATACACCCTGATCAACGATGCCAAAACGTTACAGGCATGGATCGACGATGCCTATGAGAGCGGCGTGCTGGCGGTTGACACGGAAACCACGCACCTTACCCCTTCATGGGCAAAACTGGTCGGGATTTCCATGGCCAGCAAATCGGGGGAGGCAGCCTACATTCCGCTTGGCCACACGCAGGAGGTCGATCTGCTGGGCGAAAGCACAGATGACATTCCGCAGATGGAAACGGATGAGGCGCTCGCCCTCCTGAAGCCTTTGCTTGAAGACCCGTCCGTCATCAAGGTCGGCCATAACATGAAATATGACTGGCAGATCTTTGCCGCCCACGGCATCCGCATCACCCCGTGTGACGATACGATGCTGATTTCCTATGTGCTGGACGGCACGGAGCATGGGCACGGCATGGATGAACTCGCCGAGCTTCACTGCGGCCATACCAATATCAAATATGCCGAAGTCGCAGGTTCCGGCAAGAACCAGGTGACCTTTGACAGGGTGCCGATCGACAAGGCCCTGACTTACGCCGCCGAGGATGCGGAAATTACCCTGCGCCTGCACAAAATCCTGAAGCCCCGGCTGGCCCGGGAAAAAATGGTCAGCGTCTATGAGGATATCGAGCGCCCGCTGATCCCGGTGATCGCCGAAATGGAAATGACGGGGATAAAGGTCGATCCCACGATCCTGAAAACCATGAGCACGGATTTCGGTAAGCAGCTTGCGGTTCTGGAAGAGCAAATTCATAGACTGGCCGGCCATCCCTTTAACGTGGCCTCGCCCAAACAGATCGGCGAGGTGCTGTTCGATGAAATGGGCCTTGAGGGCGGCAAGAAAACCAAATCCGGGACCTGGTCGACGAACGCCTCGGAGCTGGAAAAGCTCGCCGGGCAGGGCCATGAGATCGTTGAGAAAATCCTTGAATGGCGCCAGCTTGCCAAGCTGAAATCCACCTATACCGACGCCTTGCAGGAACAGATCAACCCGGCAACGGGCCGCGTCCATACCTCCTACCATATGGCAGGCACCAGCACGGGGCGCCTGTCCTCTTCCGACCCGAACTTGCAGAATATCCCGATCCGTACCGAAGAGGGGCGTAAGATCCGTGAGGCATTCGTTGCCGATAAAGGCCATGTATTGCTCTCGGTTGATTATTCGCAAGTCGAGCTTCGTCTGGCGGCGGAACTCGCCGGGATCGAGGCGCTGCAACAGGCCTTCCGCGATCATGTCGATATTCACGCGCTCACTGCCAGCCGCGTTTTTAACGTGCCGCTTGAACAGGTTTCCCCGGAAATCCGCCGTCAGGCCAAGGCGGTGAATTTCGGCATCATCTACGGCATCAGCGCTTTCGGTCTGGCCAAACAGCTCGGTTGTCCGCAAAGCGAGGCCGCGGAGTTTATCAAGCGCTATCTGGCCCGCTTCTCCGAGCTTCAGACCTATATGGAGGAAAAGAAGGAAGAGGCGCGCAAACACGGCTTTGTGAAAACACTGTACGGGCGCAAATGCGTGATCTCCGGCATCAACGACAAGAACGGCGCTGTGCGCGGCTTTGCCGAGCGTCAGGCGATCAACGCCCCCCTCCAGGGCACAGCGGCCGATATCATGAAAAAAGCCATGGCCCGCATGCCTCGCGAACTCGAAAAAGCAGGACTGAACGCCCGCATGCTGCTACAGGTTCACGACGAGTTGGTCTTCGAAGTGCCGGAGGCCGAGTTGGAGAAAACGTCGGAAATAGTCCGCTATGTCATGCAAAGTGTGGCCGATATCGGCGTGCCGCTGGAGGCTGAGGCCGGGTCCGGCCATTCATGGGCGCAGGCGCATTAGTCGGCGGAAAAAGATCCCGCCGCAACAATCTTCCCGCTTTTCGCATTTTGCGCCAGGATGACAAAGCCGCCCCGGCCTTCCGTCAGGTTTGCGGAAACGATGCGGTCCTCCTTTTTGCCGTCCCACAGGCCAAGCCCCTGAAGGTCGTTGACGATATTGACGTAGGTCATTTTCATGCCGCGGTTGTGACCTTCGGCAACTTCCAGATTGTGGGGCTTGTCGAACAGGGCTTTCCAGAGAACGATTTCCTGCTCTTCCGTTTCACTAAGCGCGGGCAGGGAAGCCAGAAACTGTCCTTCGGCGGCTTCCGTTTTCTGGATGATAATTCTACCGGTGCCCATCTTTGCGGCTTCTGTCAGGGCCGCCAGAACATCCTCATGCTTGTAGCCGATGACGTCGATCACGCCATTCACCACCATCTGCGGGGTATAGTTCGGCCCGGCGCGCAGATAGGTCATATAATCGCTTTGCCGTTCGCTGCAAAAATGGCGGGCGAGTGAGCCTGCTTTTACGTCGAAATAATCGACATGGCAGGCAAGGCCGATAATATCGGTTGTTTCAACAAGGTCGGCCAGGAACCGGTCGGCGGCCGGGCAGAAAACGCAGGCCTGCGAGGAGTAAAGCTCAACCACCACTGTTGAAGCGGAAAGCTCACTTGCCAGCGATTCCTCCAGCGCTTCTGCGGGCAAGATCAAAAGACCCGCAAAAAGCCCGAAAACCGCCGTAATCAGGGATAATCTTAATACTCGCTTTAGTTTCAGCATTGTATAATTGAACGTGATAAACCCCAAAACGGGGACAAGGTTAGGGTATATGACCACGAAAGTCATTCACTTCAGGCATTATATCACTGCGGCGGCCTTGGCGGCCATATTGGTTCTGTCCGTATTTGCGTTGACGATGGCAAGCGCGGACAGCCGCGCAGACCAGGCTTCTATTACGGAAGTTTCGGTGGCGCAGCCTTTAGGCCTTGAGGACGTCGTAAAGCGCCACCTGCGAGCCGTTCGCGAGCGCAACGAGCAGCAGGCCTATGCCTACATAACTCCCGCTTTTCAGGAAAAATATGAAGACCCGGAAGGCTTTATGAAGGCGCTGCGATACAGTTACCGGCCGTTGTACAAGCATCTGTCCTATCGTTTTCTGGAGAGCAATGCCTTCGGCAATATCACCATGCAGCAGATGGAGATCACCGGCCAGGATGGCAAAACCGTGACGGTTCTGGTTCGCCTGATGCGACAGGAAGACGGTAGCTGGCTGATCGACGGCTACACGATTTTAGAAGCCGAGGAAGACCCTATCTGATTATTTTGCCGCCTGTTTCAGCAGCTTTTTGATCTCCGCCAGTTCCTTGTGAACGTTCTTCAGATCGTCGTGCAACTCGTCCGTTTCCATCTGCACGGCGCTCTCGATTTCCGCCACCTGTTCCTCGCGGGGTTTTTCCTGCGAGCGCTGCATGGCGTCAACGATGATCCCGATAAACAGGTTCAGGACGGCAAAGCTGGTAATGATGATAAAGGGTACAAAAAACATCCATGCCCACGGGAAGATCTGCATGGTCGGGCGAACCATTCCCTCGGACCAGCCTTCCAGCGTCATGATCTGAAACAGCGAGTACATGGAGGCGGCCACCGTGCCGAACCATTCCTGCATGTTCGGGTCCGGATGAACGCCGAACAGCTTGGTTGCCAGTACTGCCGAGACGTAGAAGAGAATCAGCAGCACGGCAACAATCGAGGCCATGCCCGGTATGGCGTGGAACAGGGCGGCAATCACGTGGCGCATCTGCGGGACAACGGACATCAGGCGCAAAACCCGCAAAATCCGGAGCGCCCGAAGGACGGACAGCGGCCCTGTCGCGGGCAGCAGCGAGATCACCACCACGATCACATCGAAAACGTTCCAGCCTGCTTTGAAGAAGGACAGCCGGTAGACAAATATCTTGAGCAGCATCTCGACCACGAAGACGCTGAGGATCAGGTGGTCGACAACTGCAAGCATTTGGCCGTAATGGAGGTGTATATACTCATCCGTTTCCAGCCCCAGAATGATCGCGTTGATCAGGATCAGGAACGTAATCGTCAGGCTGAAACGCCGGTTTTCAATGAACTTTACGACTTTTCCCTGTGCTCCGGTGAATTCAACGCCCTTGAGATTTGCCGGCCGTACCATGTTTTTCCTCTCGAGAATCTTTTCCAAACCCGTTATATCTAATCAAAATTTTTCGAAGACAAAAGGGGATATGATGTCAGAACCACGTGATTTTCCGGTTTCATGGGAAGAAATCCACCGCGACACAAAGGCGCTGGCCTGGAAGCTGGAAGGCAGGGAGCCTGAAGGATCGTGGAAAGGGCTGATCGGCATTACCCGCGGCGGCCTTGTTCCGGCCTGCATCGTTGCGCGGGAGCTTGGTATCTATCACGTCGAAACATTCTGTATCGCCAGCTATGAGGAAAAGGCAGCCGGGCAGGCCGATATCCAGCGCGAGGAGCACAGTATTTTCAGGATTCCCGAAAATGCCGGGGACGGCGAGGGCTGGCTGGTGGTGGATGATCTGGCCGATACCGGGAAAACATTCAAAATCGTCCGCGAAATTCTTCCAAAGGCGCATTATGCCTGCATATACGCAAAACCCGCCGGGGCCGATACTGCCGATACTTTTGTTACGGGCGTCAGTCAGGACACATGGATACATTTTCCCTGGGAACTGCCGCCAAAGGATGAATAAGTGAACCATTCGCCTTGCGGCCCCTTCAAACGGCCCATAAAATAGGGTCTATGCCCGAGTCCGTCCGAATCCCCGTCGACAACAACCAGTTTCTTTCCGGAACTTACGGGCGTCCCGAACATGTGACCGAGGACAGCGCGGATAATACTCTGACAATTATGATCCATAGCTTTCCTGACAACCACAAATCCGGCCAGCATAATTTGTTCGGCGAGGTTGAGAATGCGCTGATCCAGAACGGCTATCGCGTCCTCTTCACACGGACCACGGATCTGGTT
>CAZKGT010000024.1:7626-19216 GCA_964552285.1 uncultured Pseudobdellovibrionaceae bacterium
TGCGTTTTGATTTTCGCGGCTGTGGCGAGAGCGACGGGCGCGAGCAATATTTTACGCTGGGCTCGGCCAGCAAGGATCTTGGTGCCGTTATGGATTGGGCCAATGAAAGGGGATACGACCGTATCTTTTTTGTGGCCGAAGGTCTGGGAGCGACTGTTTCCCTGACGAAGATGACGGAAAACGTGGCAGGGCAGATCCTGCTTTGGCCGATTCTGGATCCGAAGGAAATTGCGGAACGGCGTTTTCATGCCGATAGCTATGGCGGCCAGTTTGAGGGGCAGGCGGGTTACGAGGAAATCGACGGCCACAGGGTCGGTGTCAAGCTGATCGGCGAGATGTGGAATACCGATCTCACCCGCTATCTGAAGAGGGTCACGGCGCCGACTCTGATATTCCACGGCGCAGAGGATGACATCGTGCCGATCGAACAGCTTGACCTTGCCCGTCAATGGTTTCGTACGCGGCGGATGGAAATCACCTCCTACCACGACGGTACCCACGGCCTGCCGCAACGTAATCACCGCAAGTTCATGTACTACCATATTCTCCAGTTCCTGAAGAAATACGCTTGATTTTCCACTCCCGTCCTGTATATAAAGCACACTTCCGTAAAAGGCGGTCTGGCTTATGGACTATTCGGCATGCCTCGGCCGCCACTGAAATGGATAAACAAAGGAGAAGAAAATGCCGAAGATGAAAACCCGCAGCGGGGCCAAGAAGCGATTCAAGGTAACCGCGTCCGGCAAGGTCAAGGCCAAGCAGGCTTTCGCCCGCCACATGCAGATGAACAAATCCAAAAAGATGAAGCGCAAGGCTCGCGGCACCACGGTGCTGTGTGATGCCGATGCCCGCATCGTTTTGCGCAATTTCCTGCCCTATGGCCGGAAAGTGAAGAAGGCAAAGATTCGCAAGGAGGCCGACAATGGCTAAGACAAAAGGAGGCCCCCGCGCCCACGCAAGACACCGCAAGGTTATCAAGGCTGCCAAGGGTTACTACGGCCGCCGCAAGAACTGTTTCCGCACCGCCGTACAGGCTGTCGAAAAGGCAGGGCAATATGCCTACCGCGACCGCCGCAACAAAAAGCGCGATTTCCGCGCCCTGTGGATCCAGAGGATCAACGCGGCAGCCCGCCTGAACGGCCTGACCTACTCGCAGTTCATGCACGGCCTGAAGCTCTCCGGTATTGAGCTGGATCGCAAAGTCCTCGCCGACATTGCTGTCCGTGACGCCGAAGCCTTCACGGCCGTAGCCAAGCAGGCTGAAGAAGCGCTGAAGAAAGCGGCATAAGGCTGATTTCTACTGGAATTTTGCTACGCAGCCCTTTATCAATAGGGGCTGCGTTTTGCATTCAGGAACAACAATGACCGACATGTCACAGAATATTGCAGAGTTAAAGTCCGAACTGACCGCCATGGTCGAGGCGGCGAACGATCTTCCCGCTCTGGAGCAGGTCCGCGTGAGCGCGCTGGGCAAGAAGGGCCGGATTACCGACCTCATGAAAACGCTGGGCGGCATGGATCCGGAGGAACGCAAGACGACCGGCCAGGCGCTGAATGCGCTGAAGGACGAAATCGCCGGCCTCATCGAAAAGCAGGAATCCGCCCTGAAGCGTCAGGACATGGATGCGCGCCTTGAGCGCGAAAAGATCGACGTGACGCTTTCCCCCCGGCCCGAGGCCAAAGGCCACATCCACCCGATCAGCCAGACGATCGAGGAACTGACTTCCATTTTTGCTTCAATGGGTTTTACGGTTGCCGAGGGCCCGGATATTGAGGATGACTGGCATAACTTCACCGCCCTGAATTTCCCGGTCGGCCACCCGGCGCGTGAAATGCAGGACACGCTCTTCCTGCCCGACGATCCGGAGGAGCAGGGCGAATACGCCAAAAAACTCCTGCGCACGCACACATCGCCCGTGCAGGTCCGTTATATGCTGGAGAACAAACCGCCGGTGCGGATTATCTGCCTTGGCCGCGTTCACCGCGCCGATTACGATATGACGCACACGCCGGTCTTCCACCAGATGGAATGCCTCTATGTTGATAAAGATGTGCATATGGGCCACCTAAAGGGGTGTTTGACGGACTTTGTCCGCGCCTTCTTCGATATCGACGACCTGCCGGTTCGTTTCCGCCCGAGCTTCTTCCCCTTTACCGAGCCGAGCGCCGAGGTCGATATCGGCTGTATCCGCAATGACGGCGAACTGAAAATCGGCAAGGCCGACAACCCGGCGGAGCAGGACTGGATGGAAATTTTAGGGTCCGGCATGGTCCATCCGAACGTGCTGAAAAATTGCGGAATCGACCCCGACGAATACCAGGGCTTTGCCTTTGGCGTCGGCATTGAACGCATCGCCATGCTCAAATACGGCATCCCCGACCTGCGGACATTTTTTGAGAGCGATATCCGATGGCTCCGCCACTACGGCTTCGACCCGCTGGACAGGCCAAACCGCGCCACCGGGGCATAACGCGGCAGTTCGCCAAAAAAACACATAATTTTCATAATATATATTGCGTATTCAGGTGCACATGTGTATTGTGCATGGCAACTATGCAAGGGTGTGCGGTCAAGAGCCGCAAATGAATATAAGCGAAGACGGTGTGTAATGCAGCAAGAAGAAAAACCTCCTGCGATTGATCCTGCGGAACAGAATAAAATTAGAGAAAGAATCTGCGCAAAACTTCAAGAGGTTATGCAGGCAGAACCGAAAGACCGCTTTTCAAAGCTGAAGGAAGTTAAATCTGAAATCGAAGCCATTGAAAAGACATTTCATTCTAGATTCTTGAGTGGTGAGGATACTGCGGCAGACTTCACGAAAAAGCTAAGCCTTCTTGCTGAAATTCAAATGTGTACATTTGCGGATTTCTATCTGGATGATGCAAAAAACGAAATCCCAAATAAAGTCTCAATTGTTTTCACTGGCGGTAATGGTCGTGATGAAGTTTTTCCCGGCTCTGACACTGATTTCATAGTGCTTGTTCCTAAGAGGGTGCCCAGAGGATTTCAGGAAAATTACGGGCAAATGATCCAAGATATGTGGGATATGGGCTATAGGCCGGAGCGTATTGTTAGGACGGCACAAGAGACCGTTGACTTGGCGCTTAAGGAAGCAAAGGAAAAAGATTACGAACAAATATGGACGACACAGCTCAGTAGTCGGCATATATGGGGTAATCCATTGTCGGCTAAAGATCAGAGACAAGGCTTGGACAGCCTTAATGAAAGCGAGGCTGACGTCTGGTTGCCTCTTGTCATGAACTCACGGCAAAAGCACATGACTCAGAAGACCAACTCAGACCGCATTGTCCCCAATGTGAAAAGGGGGATGGGCGGGACTGCGGATTATCACCTGGCGATAAATATCGGGCAGGTCGTGTTTGGTTATGGTGGCTTGGAAGATTTTGTAAAAAACGAGACTATAACTGAAGCAGAGGCAACACGCATCGAAGAAGCTTACCGCTTTTTGATTGACGTCAGATGCCACCTCAATCTCTTACCCGACAATAATTACACAAGCACAAAAAATACAGAATGCAACAAGATGCATGTTTCTCTGCAAAGACAGCTTGCTGAGAAGATTAACGTCAAAACTTCAAAAACAGGAGAAGGAAAGAAGGTCTCGGCGGTCGAAGCATTCATGGCTGAGTACCAAAAACATTCCCGCGAGATAGAAGGTTTCCTGCACATAGTTAATGAAGCGGCAAAAAAAGCTATAGAACATAGAAAAGCGCAAACACCAAACCTGCGTAGCAAAATTTTCGGTTTTGCTTGTCCTGAAGAAGTTGAACAGAAAATACGACCGCTTGATTTTGAGGGTGATGACCAAGGAATTAATGAAACTTTTTCATTATTCCCTCAGGCGCAGCAGGAAGGCCGGAACATCCACGTTAACGCGCTTCGCACAATGCGGAATGATATTGACGTGCGGGAAATGGCTGCCCAGTCTTCCGGAATCAAACGTCAATTTATTGAAATCCTCACCGCGCCGGAAGATGCCTCCGGTGTTTTAAGGGCCATGCGGGACGGTGAGATACTTCATCGTCTTTTTCCGGCTTTTGGTCATATCGACGGTCTGCGCACGTTCCACCCTTATCATGCGTCAACGATCGATGAGCATTCCTTCGATAGCGTTGATATGGTACGCAGGCTGGCCGCCGGAGAGCTTGAGGACGAAGCGAAACTGGCCAGTGACCGGATAAAGGGTTTTTCCGAAGAAGACAAACGCGCTCTTGCCGTTGCGGCTTTCATCCATGACTGGGGCAAGGGTTATGCCGAGGAGCATGAAATAAAGGGCGCAGAGATTGCAAAAGACGTGTGCGATGCGCTGGAGCTGAATGAGAAAGAAGCGGAAACGGTTTGCTGGCTTGTGCGAAATCACCTGCTGATCCGCGACAATGCCCTTCACCGGTTTCCTGATGACGAGACGGTCGAGGCTCTTTGCACGGATGGCGAAAGCGGGCTGATCGTCAGAAATAGTGACGGGCATATCGATAAGGAAGGATCAAGGCGCAGGCTGGACCTCCTGACGGCCATGACAACGGCGGATATCATGGCCGTCGGTCCCAACAGGTGGACACCGCTGAAATCAAAATATGTCGCAAACCTTCATGACCGGATTAAAAATTATATTGATGAAGGCAAGGCAAAAGGATACGAGCTGCTAGACCTTCCTGATACGAAAGGAAAGACGGTTCATGTCACAAATGAATTCAACCACAACGCCACATACGTCACGGTCCATGCAAATGACCGTCCCGGTTTGTTCCGGGATCTGGTCGTAACACTGACGGCGTGCAGGCCGGATACGGGATGCAAGATTGTCGAGGTTTGCGCCGATACGATTGATCTTGGCGGGGTCCCGACAGCCGTTAACTCGTTTGCTATTCAGTCTGCGGACGGAAGGCAGATTTCTGAGAAACAACACGCTGCTATCGAGTTAGCCATTAATGAAGTCCTGAAGACCGGGGACATATCCAGGCATGAGCAGACATTAGAAACGAATACAAAATGTACCAGGGCGTCCGCAAACGACTACGGCCTGGAAACCGAAGTCTCGTTTGACAATGATGGCAGCAGAAACGATTCCATTATTTCGGTGAAATCCATAGACCGCCAGGGCTATCTGGCGCATCTTACCTCCGCCTTTAACGAGCTTAATGAAGGCCACACGCGGATCAGCTTCCGGCATGCGCGTATTAACACGTATGGAAACGCGCTCCATGATGTGTTCTATCTTCGTGCCTATGACGTAGGCGGCGAAAAAGAAGGAAGAAAGCTTACGGTTCATGAATTCCGTGAGGTGGAAGCCGGAATTCTTAATACACCTGCGTTCCGGACGCTTAGGGCAGCAGCCTAGAGTCCTTTCATTTACCGCTGGGGTTTTGGGGCGGGCGTGCTTATAATGGGCGTTGTCCGCTTAACGCACCCAGAGTTATTCCATGCCCGAAACCATTTCCGACTCCGAGTTTCATATCTGGCGCGCTTTATTCGCGCTGGCCCATGCCGATGGCGAGGTGACGCCGGAGGAAGCCGCGTTTATGCGCAAGGCGCTGGAGCTTGTGTCATTGGACGATGACCGGCGGTTCATATTGGAGCGCGATATTGAAACGGCGGCCGATATCGGTGAGATGTTTGCCGGGATCACCGACCAGAACGACCGGGTAACCTTCTTCCATTACGCGAGATTGCTGGTCTGGTGCGACGGCGATTTCGATGCGCAGGAGCAAAAAATTCTTACCGAGCTGCGTACATCGCACATAAAAAAGGTTGATTTCGGCGCGCTCGTCAAAGACTCCGGCCTCAGTTTCGAAGGCGACGAGCAGGAAGACGACCTCAGCAGGCACCATAAGGAGCTGGAGGAAATCGGCCGCAAGGGCATTTTCCATGCACTGGCCAACCGGCTGATCTCGCACTGACCGATGAGCGCCGCCGTTCGTATAGCAGAGCTTCAGCCCGCCGATTTCCCGGACTGGCTCCCGCTCTGGGACGGCAACAATCAGGGACAGAAAAACGAAGCGGTAACAACCGAAACCTGGGCGCGCCTGACGGGGGCCGACTGGCAGGTATACGGCCTCGGTGCGTGGATAATTCCCTCTCCCCCCCGGGGAGAGGGTCAGGGTGAGGGGGCTATTTTGGCCGGTATCCTCCATTACGTCATTCATCCCACCACGGGAAACGTCAAACAGGTTTGTTACATGCAGGATCTTTACGTCGACCCGGCGCTCCGTCGGCAGGGGATCGCGCGGGCGCTGCTGGACGAACTGGCCCGTAAAGGCAGGCGCGAAGACTGGGCACGTATCTACTGGCTGGCCGAGGAAAGCAACGAAGCGGCGCAGACCCTCTATAAAACCCTTGGCGTAAAGCTGGATTTTTCCCTGCATGTCCTGCCGCTGTAATTTCTTCTTTCTCCGTCATCCCCGCGGCGCGCCGGAGGCGCTGGCACGGCGGGGATCCGGAAAATGTGGGGATCCAGTGAGGTGTTCGGCTTTGCCGAACGCATATGGATCCCGGCTGTTTAAGTTCGTCGCGATGCGCCGAACCGCCGGGATGACGATTTTTGGGTTGGCGTCAGGCTGGATTTCTCTTTGCATGTCCTGCCGCTTTAAAAACGGCGTTGCGTTTATCCTTATGAATCCCTAGGCTTAAAAAATAAAAAACGAATAACAGGGAGCGTCAGGGATTGACGACTATCAGTTTTCTCGATGCAAAAAGAATACTGACCGGCAAGTCCGGGCCACTTCCTCATGAGATGGAGCCGGAAGACTTTTTCGGATTAGACGGTGAGTTGTCTCTTAAGGCTCAGTTCAATCTGAAGGGGCTCAGGCCATCGGACAAACGAGAGTTTCGTAACTGGTTGACAGGCCACTCTTATATACCGGGAACCTTAACAGGTCCATGGTTCTGGCATGAGCGTGAAGGGCAGGATTATCTCTATGTTGAGTCTGAACTCGATCAATACCGTGTCAATAATCGCTGGGCTAAGCTGGGTGTAGTATATGACCCGGATGAAGAGCCGCATAACCAGTATGTGCTGGCAACCCGCTTTTTTAATGCGGCAGGAGAACAACATCTGGGAAAAGCTCTGGTTGCTGTTTCTTCCGGTTGGCAGGATGTCCCTATTGCCAGGCCCAATTTACCTTATGGTGAGAGCGTTATGAAGGATCCGGCAAAGCTGGTTAAGCTCCACAGGATGTGGGGTGGACGGACAATAGCCTGTTGATCTTTGCCCAAAAGCGGTTTATCCAAATTCCATGAAATTCACACTGAGCTGGCTGAAAGAGCATCTGGATACGGATGCGTCTCTTGAAGAAATCACCGATACGCTGACGGCGATCGGTCTGGAACTGGAATCCGTTGAAGACCGGGCGAAGGTTTTCGCCCCGTTCAAATCGGCCTTTGTCGAAAAAGCCGAGAAGCACCCGGATGCCGACAAGCTGAAGCTTTGTATCGTCGATACCGGCGAGGGCAGGGTGCAGGTGGTGTGCGGCGCACCAAACGCGCGTACCGGCATGAAGGGCGTGTTTGCCCCGGAAGGTTCCTACATTCCCGGTTCCGACATGGTGCTGAAAAAGGGCGTGATCCGCGGCGTCGAGTCATGCGGCATGCTGGTTTCCGAGCGCGAGATGGGCCTGTCCGACGATCACGAGGGCATTATTGAACTGCCCGAAGAGACGCCTGTCGGCGTGCCGTTTGCCGAGCTGTTCGGCCTTGACGATCCGGTGATCGATATTGCCGTGACGCCCAACCGCGCCGATTGCGCGGGCATTCGCGGCATCGCGCGCGATCTGGCGGCCGCTGGTCTTGGGACGCTCAAGCCGCTGGATGCCACGCCGGTGCAGGGCAAATTTCCGTCTCCCGTTACGGTCGATATCCGCACGCCGGAAACCAACCCGCAATTCATCGGGCGCTATATCAAAGGTGTGAAGAACGGTCCTTCACCGGATTGGCTTCAGCAAAAACTGAAAGCCGTCGGCCTTCGTCCGATTTCAATTCTTGTCGACATTACCAACTATACGACGCTGGCCTATGGCCGTCCGCTGCATGTTTTCGATGCCGACAGGCTGACCGGCAATATCCATTCGCGCCTGTCGAAAAAAGGCGAGACGCTGGAGGCCCTCAACGACAAATCCTATGAACTGGACGAGGGTATGACCGTGATCTGTGATGATAGCGGTGTTCTCGGCCTCGGCGGGATTGTCGGCGGTGTTTCCACGGGCTGCGAGGAAGACACCACCAATGTCTATATCGAGTGCGCCTATTTCGATCCGCTTTCCATCGCCCGCACGGGCCGTGCCCTCCAGATCGAAAGCGATGCCCGCTACCGTTTCGAGCGCGGCGTTGACCCGGCCTTCCTGCCGGATGCCATGGAGATTGCAACGAAGCTGATCATGGATCTGTGCGGCGGGGAGCCGGGCGAGGTCGTGGTTGCCGGACAGGAACCGGAATGGAAGCGCACGATCGAATTCGATCCTTCCTACGTGAAAAAACTGGCTGGGATGGATGTACCGCCGCCCGAGCAAAAAACCATTCTCGAAAATCTTGGTTTCACCGTTTCCGGAGACAAGGTCTGGAACGTCCAGCCGCCCTCATGGCGCGTGGACATCGAGGGCAAAGCCGATCTGGTGGAAGAAGTGATCCGCATTTACGGCTTTGACAAGTTGCCCGAAACGCCGGTGAAAAATCCGGAAGCCGTCGCGCATACGGCGGAAACGCAGAATCTGGCCCGCGCCCGCAAGGCCCGCGCAACGCTGGGCGCACGCGGTCTGGAAGAGTGCGTGACCTGGTCTTTCATGCCCAGGGATCTGGCAGAACAGTTCGGGGCCAACGACCGGCAGGCCATAGATCGTCTCACGCTGGTGAACCCGATTAATGCAGAGCTAAACCAGATGCGCCCCTCGGCCCTGCCAAACCTGATTGAGGCTGCCGGGCGCAATCACGATCGCGGTTATCCCAATGCCGCCCTGTTCGAGGTTGGACCGGCCTTTGAGACGGCTAAAATTGACGGGCAGGAACTGGTTGCCGCCGGTGTGCGCCACGGGGCAAGAGGCAGTCGTCACTGGTCCGGGTCGGAGGCAAACCGCGCTGTGGATGTATTTGACGCCAAGGCCGATGCGCTGGCGGTTCTGGAATCCTGCGGGGGAAACACAGACAATGTGCAGATCAGCCGCGATGCGCCGCGCTGGTATCACCCGGGGCGCTCTGCTGTCCTGAAGCTCGGGCCGAATGTGCTGGCCCGTTTCGGCGAAATTCATCCGGCCATTCTGGAGGATATGGATGTGAAGGGTCCGGTAGCAGGTTTTGAAGTGTTCCTCGGCCATATTCCGGAAGCGCGCAAGAAATCGGGCGCGGCCAGAGCGCCCCTCAAACTTTCGGCATTCCAGCCGGTCAATCGTGATTTCGCCTTCATCGTCGACGAAGGCGTCGAGGCCGAGGCGCTGGCCCGGGCCGCCAAAGGCGCGGACAAGCAGCTTGTTACGGCTGTAACCGTCTTTGATATCTACGCCGGTAAAGGCATGGAAGAAGGCAAGAAGTCGGTTGCGCTTAACGTTACCCTGCAACCGGCGCAGCAGACATTGACGGATGCCGAACTTGAAGCGGTCAGCCGAAAAATTGTTGATAGTGTCGCTGCGAAAACCGGCGCGGTTCTGAGGGGTTAGGGATTGTCGGTCTAGGATTTATCACCTTTCGCCTTCTCTTCCTCCAGCAGATCCTTTCTCGAAAGCTTACCGATCATCGTTTTGGGCAACGGCTCTTTACGGAACTCGACCAGCTTCGGCACTTCCATCGGGGAGAGCTTGTCTTTCAAAAACTCTTTCAGGTCCTCGATGCTGAGCGTCCGTCCGTCCCTGACCTTGACCCAGGTTTTGACAATCTCGCCGCGGTTTTTATCGGGAAGTCCCGCCACCACACATTCTTCGACGCTCGGGTGCAGGTAGATCGCCTCCTCGACATTGCGGGGATAGACGTTATAGCCGTTGGTAATGATCATGTCCTTGATGCGGTCGACGATGTAGACATAGCCGTCTTCGTCCATGATCGCAATATCGCCGGTATGAAGCCGTCCGCCCCGCAGGACCTCATCGGTATCCTTCGGGCGGTTGAGGTAGCCTTTCATCACCTGCGGCCCGCGCACGCACAGTTCCCCGCGTTCGCCGGTTTTGACTGGCGCTTTTTTGTTCTTGGTATCGATGATTTCGACAATTGTCCCCGGAACCGGCAGGCCGATGGAGCCGGCGCGGTTGTCGCCGTGAACAGGATTGACGCAAACCACCGGCGAGGATTCTGTCAGCCCGTATCCTTCAACCACCACGCATCCGGTCTGCGCTTCAAACTCCTTTTTAACCTCGACCGGCAGCGGTGCGCCGCCGGAGATACAGTAACGCAGGGAGGAAAGATCGTATTTTTTGCGCAACGGCGAATTATTGATGGCATTGTAAATCGCCGGGACGGCCGGGAAGTAATGCGGTTTTTTCTTGTCGATGATCCTGAGCGTTTCCTTGAGCTCAAAGCGCGGCGTGGCGATGATTTCAAAGCCGTAACGAACGCTCATATTCATCACCGCCGTCATGGCAAACACATGGAAGAACGGCAGCACGCCAAGCATTTTCTCTTCTCCCGGCCTGCCGTCGGGAAACCAGAGATTTGCCTGGATCGCATTGGCCACAATATTGGCGTGGGTCAGCATCGCACCTTTGGGAGTGCCGGTCGTCCCGCCCGTATATTGCAGGACGGCGATATCTTCTTCCGGATCAATCTGTACCGGCGCCGGTTTGCCGTCATTTTCAATCAGGTCGTGAAACCAGACCGTGCGGCCCGGATGTTTCGGGTTTGCAATCTCCCGCCCTTTAAACAGGGCAAACAGCTTGTTCTTCGGGAAGGGCAGGATATCGGTAAAGCGGCACAGGATGATTTTTTCAAGCCGCGTTGCATGCTGCATTTTGTGCATCTTGTCGTAAGTTAGCTTTAAATCGACGGTCACAACAATATCGATCTCGCTATCCTCAATCAGATGCGTCAGCTCCCTTTCGGCATAGAGCGGGTTCAGGTTGACGACCGTACCGCCCGCCCGCGCAATCGCGAAATAGGCAATCAGGTAATAAGGCGTGTTGGGCAGGAACAGGCCGACCCTGTCTCCTTTTTTAACCCCCATATCCTGAAGCCCTTTGGCCATTTTGTTGGACAGTTCGGCCAGTTCGCCCCATGTCAATTTATTGCCCAGAAAGTCAAAGCCGGGCCTGTCGGCATAGTGTTCGCGCGCATGGTCGATCAGGCTGTAAAGAGGGGCCGGGGGAATTTCTGCATCCCACTGGACCCCTTCCGGATAAGACCTCAACCACGGATAGGTTTTTTCGTTTTTTATACTTTGAAACGGCATTTGGGGGTTTCCTGCAACGCACTGATTTAGAAAGAATATGGTTTTTTTTAGCTTATCTTATTTTTTTCCGGTTTCCAATTCATACAATCGTACTGATAATACTTAAACTTTAGAAAAGTCTTAATTAGGCATTGAGAATTACGCAAAAAAGTAGTGGAAACCACACTACCGGACACAGCTGGGATAAGGCGGTGAATTGATTCATACTTTCA
>CAZKGT010000025.1:0-18645 GCA_964552285.1 uncultured Pseudobdellovibrionaceae bacterium
TCGTGCCAATGTTACAGTGAGGCTTGTTACGCTCGAATTTTTCCTTCGACATTTTCTTCCTTCCAAGATGAATAAAAAACCTGCGGCCAAAGCCGCCCGAAACCCAAACAATCTGAACTCATGTAGGAAACTCAAAGCCGTCTGTCAATGGCTTTGTATTATTCCGGTTCAAGGACGAGGTGATCAAAATTGGCAAATTTCGGCAGGACGCAAAAAGGAATGGCGTCGTTGTCTGCTTCATCCAATTCAGCGATCTCTGCACCGTTAAGCTTCATGCGCCGGATGACATAGTCGAGGTAATTGGCCTTCCAGACCGTGTCCCATGCGGGTTCAGAGTGAACGGTTGCATTCTTTTCTACCCATTCTTTTTGTTTACTGCTCAGATCGCCAATGAGGACAAGGTAGGCTTTTTCGTAGACATCCCGGCGTGAAACACCGTAACAAAAGAAGGTGTTGAAAAGGCTTCTTCCTTCTTGCTCCCATGTGAATGCGTCTACGGCAATAAATGTCTGCTTGTCCGATTCCCAGGCCGGGGGGTAACGTTTGCGGTTTGTCTCAAATATTGTTCTCAGTTGCTGCTGATATTCGCGTTCGGCCTTCTCAATAAGACGCATCTCGCGGACTCTGGAAACGGTAGAAGCGGTAAGAACGTCTTCATTCCCCATGCTGATCTCCCTGTTATTGGCATTAAACAACCAATTTTTTATTTTCCTTTATTCCCCTTATGAAAGGGCTGGAGCGGGTGATGGGAATCGAACCCACGTAACTAGCTTGGAAGGCTAGGGCTTTACCATTAAGCTACACCCGCATCTCATTCATATCCTGCACAGAAAACAGGAATTAAAGCAAAAAATCAAGCGGCTCCCCATTTAATTGCCGCGCCGCCTCTTGGTTTCTTAAAGCCCAGGAAGGCATTGCCGGACCGGCAGACGATTTCCGTGAAGCAGTGTTTCGTACCGTCCGGCAGGGTCCAGCCGGAGCTGCCTTTGGCCATGCACAGATGACCGTCCGGCACGTCGAAGATGCTTTGTCCGGCGCGGACGAAATGTTTTACGCCGCCAATCTGCACGCTTAAGAAGCCGCCGATATACGGCCCCAGTTCCTCCGGATCGACGGAGGTCTTCAGGTTGCCGTAGCCGTCGGTTATGCACAGCACATTCTTGGGCATATCCGGGATGGCCGGTTCTTTACCGGTAAAGCGGTCGTCACGCCCGTGAGCGACATCGCCCAGAATTTTTGGGTAAAAATCGCGTGAGCGGAACTGCGAGCCCGCATTTTCAACCTCGACAATATGGGCTTCCTCAATCGCCGGCTTGACGAAGGAGAGCGAAAAGCCGCTGTTGACCGCCACGATCCGAACGCCGTTGAAGAGTTTCAGGTAAACCAGCTTTTCCCCTTCCGAGTCAGCCTTCGGTTTTTCATCGTCATGGCGCGGGGCGGTGTTGACGTAAAACAAATGCCGTGCGCCCAGATGGCTGTTGATCGCCGTCTCGGCCAGAAAGAAGCCTGTGGCATAAGTATCGAAGGGCGGTACGGAATATTCCTTGAGCCGGAACCTTTGCCCGTCCATTTCGCTGTAAATGCTTTGTGTCACTTCGGCAAAAGCCATATCGGACAACGGGCCGTAATCGGCAATAACGCTCACGGCAAAAGGCAGGTCTTCACTCATCTCTCACTCTCTCATTGACGCAGGTGGCAGGAAACAGATCCCTTTGTCCTGCATATAGGCGATCAAATCAACCGTTACCTGACGAATTTCGTCCTGATCGTGAAACAGGACAATATGACGGCTGTTCTTTCCCCATAGAAACGGGTCGTCATCAATCCGGCGTTTCAGATCGCTCAAAGTCTTGTAGGGCCACTTTCCTTTATGGCGCTCCGTCATCATCCAGTCGCCGGCGGAGAAGGTAAAAAGGCTGTCGGCAGCGCCTGCAATAACCGGATGCCGGTAAAGCGGATGGGCAATCCCGGCAAAGGGCTGCACATACCCTTCTTCCTTTAAATATTTCTGAAGTGCTTTAACGGCCTCGTTTTCCTGCACCGGCAGGTCATGTTCTTCTGTGATTACTTTAATGATGTCATCAAAGTGCCGCTCCAGCCTGTCGCCGTCGCCCCGGTCGATATAGGGGAAGCGGAACGTGCGGCACGGTCTTTCTAGGTTTGCCTCAATATAGGCAGCATCAATCAGCTCCTCCGTTTTCACGATTTCTGCGATCATGCCGTCCGGCCCAAGCTCTTCTGCGGGCCGGTGGCTATAGGCATGGTTGCCGATGAGGAAGCCTTTGCGGATAGCGTCGATGATGGCGGACGGGTTTTCTTCCAGCCTGTCGCCGCGGCAATAGAGGATGGCCGGGATATTTCGTGCCGCCAGAAATCCGGTCAGCGCTTCCGTGCCTGCCGAAGGGCTGTCGTCAACGGTCAGGTAAGCCTCAGGCACGATGGGCTCTTTCCTTGTCCGGATGACGGCTGTCCTCGGGCTCGCCTGCCGGATCCTGATGGATCATGATCTCGGCATTGGGAAATTCCTTCAGCAGGGCCGCCTCGACATCCTTGCTTGCCGCATGGGCCTGCTTGAGCGTCAGGCCCGGATCCTGCTCGACATCAAAAGAGATATGAAGGCTCATGCCGATCTTGCGCGTGCGCAGGTCATGAACGCCCAGAATATTTTTGTGTCCGTTGATGATGCCGAGAATTTTTTCCCTGTCCCCGTCGGGAAGTTCGCGGTCCATCAGCATATCCATGCCCTTGCCGGCAACGATCCATGCCGTGCGGACAAGCCAGAACGCTACGGCGAGCGCAAAGAGCGGATCAATCCACCACGGCCCGCCCGCATAAATAACCAGAATAGCGGCAATCGTGCCGCCGTTAATCAGGATGTCGGAGGAATAATGCGCGCTGTCCGCTTCCACGGCCAGCGAGGGCGCGTGGCGCAGACAGAATTTCTGGATGGCGACGAGGATCAGTGACAGGACAATGGAAAAAACCATGACGCCGACGGCGACCATATGGTCCGTGATCTGAACGGCCTTCAGCAGGTTCGATACGCCTTCCAGAAACAGGAACAGGGCTGCGCCCGCGATAAAGGCCGACTGGAAAAGGGCCGCCACGCCCTCCACCTTGCCGTGTCCGTAACGGTGTTCCTCGTCGGCGGGTTTCAGCGAATAGCGGATGGCCAGAAAATTCATCACCGATACGCCGGCATCGATCACCGAATCCGTCAGTGAGGCCAAAACGCTGGAGGAGCCTGTCATCAGCCAGGCAATCGTCTTGGCGACAATCAGGATACTGACGGTGACAATGGCCGCCCCGCCGGCAAAAATGGCATAACCCGGTTTCATATGAGCGATCATAGGCACGCGATCGGGAACAGACAAGAGCACTGACGGTTTGCCCGCCCCCGTAAAAACTGTGGTCCCCGTAAAAGAGCCCCTTCTTACGGCCTTCCGGAATATGTTAGCCTTGGTGAAAAGATTCTCCTCCCAAGTCCAGAACGGCCATGACAAAAGCATTACCAAAAACTACGGATATAAAAGAACTGTTGGAGCAGGCAAAGCAGGCGTTCCGGCAGGGGGATGCCGGTCAGACGATTGCGCTTTATAATCAGGTTCTTGAAGAAGACCCGAATAATACGGAGGCGCTTACGGGCCTGTCCGGCGCTCTTCTCCAGACCGGCCGGATCAATGAGGGGCTTCAGGGTCTGGCCCGCGCTATCATTGCCGATCCGGAAGACAAGACCAGCAAGGTTTCCTTCGTCCATTGGTCGCCCAGCGCCACATTCGAAGCGCCGGATGAAACGATGCGAAAGGCAATTTTGCTCTGCTTTGAAGACCTGGAGCTAAGGCACAGAAAGCTGTTTTTCATATGGGAAAAATATATGGCCGTTGATCCCTTTCTGGGAAGCTTTTACGGCCTGATATCTCACAAGACATACAAGCAGTTTGAAAAAGCGCTCCCCGGAGATCTGACTTCTCTTCCCCTGAATGAGGCATATTTGTGCGAGGGTCTGGCGAAGCTGTTGTTATCCAGCACTGATTTTGAAGGGCTGATGCGGCATATGCGCCGTGCGTTTCTGTTAAGGGCCTCGCCGGAGCAAAGGGTGCATTTTAGTCAGTTTCTCATGGCGCTGGCGAAAAACTGTTTTCTGAACGAATACGTTTTCAGTGTCAGCAAAGCGGAAGAAAAGGCGCTGAAGGAATTATCCGGCAACGATGTGACGGATATCCTGCTCCGGGCCTGTTACGAACCGCTTCATGACCGGGAGGATGTGGAGGCAATAGCGGAAATCCTCCGGCAGGATGGCCCTGAAGGCAGCGATGAGTTTATCTGTATGCTTATCGAAGAGCCTCTGGAAGAACAGGAGATCAGGAAAGGCATCCCCTCTTTCAGCCATATTCAGGATGACGTCTCGCAGGTTGTCCGGCAACAATATGAAGAAAACCCTTACCCTCGCTGGGCGACATTCGGCGGCGCGGGTGTCTCTGAAAAAAAACAGGAGCTCAGCAAAGGCCTTGATATGCTGGCTGCCGGTTGTGGCACCGGACAGCAAACTGCCGGGATGGCCATGAATTACCCAATGGCAAAAATCCTGGGGGTTGATCTTAGTAAAAACAGCCTTGCCTACGCGATCAGGAAGTCACGCCAGATGGGACTGGATAATATTGAATATATGCATGGCGATTTGCTGGATATTGCATCGCTTGACCGGAAATTTGATTTCATCGCCTGTGGCGGTGTGCTCCATCACATGAACTCACCCAAAGACGGTATCATAGCCTTGCGCGATGTTTTAAAGCCGGGAGGGATCATGAAGATAGCACTCTACAGCGAAATTGCCCGCCGGCAGATTGTGGCTATCCAGAACTGGGCTGAAGAAAAGGGATATGAGTCAACGCGGCAAGGCATTCGTACCTTCCGGATGGAACTGCTAAAAGATGCCGAGGAGGAGGGCATTCTTGAAGAGTTACAGCCTTTGGCGGGATTTTACACAACATCTGAATGCCGGGATACCTATCTGCATGCGCAGGAGCATCGTTTTACCTGTCTGGGATTAAAGAAATTGCTGGCGGAGCTGGAACTTGACCTTCTTCAGTTTGCCATTGGCCTGCCACAGGCCAGGCAGCATTATGCAGCCAATTTTCCCGGGGATCCGTATTTAACCAATCTTGAGAACTGGCAGCGTTATGAGGAAGCAAATCCCAAAACCTTCCTGTCTATGTATGTCATGACGGTTGCCCCGAAAGGATCGCACACGCCGGATAATTTACCGGAATGGCTGACCCTGCCGGGCGCGGTGGCCTGAGCGGGTATTTGTGGTGGGAAGGCTGGTGGAGCCGAGGAGGATCGAACTCCCGACCTCGTCATTGCGAACGACGCGCTCTCCCGGCTGAGCTACGGCCCCATTCTGAAATTTCAAGCAGGAACATGAAAATGGTGGTGTATTCTACCTAATCATTCTAACTTTTCAAACACTATCTAACATATTGATTTAGAATAGAAAAAAATCAAGCCTAAACAATATCGGAGTTTTTACTGATACGCCAATTCGAATCCCGGATTCTCTTCCGAATGAGCTTTCTTATCCATTTGAGCGCGGCAGCGCTGACGATATTCAAGCCAAATAACCGTGCAATTTTAAAATTCTATGTAAGATTTGCATGGATAAACGAAGAGCCGTTCAATTCAGTGCGGCGAATATCTGCCATATTCACCGCATAATATACAGTAATTATACTTGCTATTGCGGTGAATACGGCCTACAATCACCTTAAATCATGCGGTGAATGGGTGATGCTATGTGGATACACAAACATAAGAATTGGACGGACTTTACCTGGGATTCTGATGCACTTGCCTCGAAGTTGGCCGACATCCGTCATCGCCAAGGGCGGTTGCTTGGGCGCATGGAGGGGCTTGGCTTTGACCTCAGACAAGAAGCCAGTCTTGCCACGCTAACCAATGATGTTGTCAAATCCTCAGCCATTGAAGGGGAAACCCTGAACGCGGAAGAAGTGCGCTCCTCGATTGCAAGACGTTTGGGAATTGACATCGCAGGCCTTATCCCGGCCAGCCGTGATGTTGAAGGCATTGTCGAGATGATGCTGGATGCCACGCAGAATTTTTCTAAAGCTCTTACCAAAGATCGACTGTTCGACTGGCATGCTGCGTTATTCCCGACAGGCCGCAGTGGCATGCACCGCATTACGGTTGGTGGATGGCGAACCCTTGATGCTGGCCCGATGCAGGTTGTATCCGGCCCAATGGGGCGCGAGAAGGTACACTTCGAAGCCCCCGGCGCAGATAGGCTTGAAAACGAGATGGCGACCTTCCTGAGCTGGTTTGATAGAGGCGGCGATCTTGATCCCGTTATCAAGGCAGGGATTGCCCATCTCTGGTTTGTGACCATTCACCCCTTTGAGGATGGGAATGGCCGTATTGCCAGAGCCATCGGTGATATGGCACTCGCGCGCGCCGACGGCACACCGGATCGCTTTTACAGCCTATCCAGCCAGATCGAGGCAGAACGCAAATCCTATTACGAGCAACTTGAAAACCAGCAACGAAGCACACCGGATATTACTGCGTGGCTGGAATGGTTTTTAGATTGCCTCGGACATGCAATATCCAGCGCAGAAACAACGCTGGGCAGTGTTTTATTCAAGGCGCAGCTCTGGGATAAAATCAATCAAAACCCCGTAAACGAACGCCAGCGCCTTATCATCAACCGTATGTTGGACACTGATTTCATCGGGCATATGAACACCTCGAAATACGCCAAGCTGGCCAAGTGTTCCAATGACACGGCATTACGCGATATTCAGGAATTAAAAGCGCGCGGCATTTTCGTTCAAAGCGAAAGCGGTGGGCGTAGTACAAGTTATCGCTTAACGGATAAGGTGGGATAAAACGGTAAAGTAACCTAAAGACTTTTTAATACGAATAGTGTATTATGAGATTTATGCGCAAGATATTGCTTGGATTTATGACGCTTTTGATGCTCACGCCTGTTTTGACGTGTGTGATGGCGTTTTGTCCGATGCAATCAGCGCAGGCGGCTGAACCCAAGCCTTGTCACCAGAGTGAAGAAGCTCAAAAAGACGGGCAAAAACAAGGCCCGATGTTTGCCCTTGATTGCATGGGGATAGACCTTTTTCAGCAGGATGTTCAGGCCGAGATTGTGCAGCTGGATCAATCGCTGGATCATGTTGATTTCGCCTGGGCCGACTTAACCTCGAATTATAATGCGCTTATTGATAGCAGCCATTTCATTCGTGGCCCGCCTTTTGATATCAGTCCGCCCCACCTCAACGCTCACGATCTTTATCTGACGACGCAGCGCCTGCGCATCTAAATACGCTCTTTTCTTGACGGTTTTTAACACCAAAGAAAGGAGCTTTATTATGCGTGTTCTATTTTTCGTTTTATTGTTGTTTGCTTTTGCGCCTGCGGCTATTGCAGCGGAGAGCTATATTTGCCCGATGCATCCCCATATCAGCGGTGAGGAAGGTGATACCTGCCCGATTTGTGGCATGACTTTAGTGCCTAAAGCGGAGAAAAACCCCAAAGGCAATGAAAATAAAGAGAAAAAAATACTCTATTGGGTCGCCCCGATGGATCCAAATTATCGACAGGACGGACCGGGTAAGTCGCCTATGGGCATGGATCTTGTTCCAGTTTATGAAGATGAAGCGGTGGGTGGACAGAACACACCTGAAAATGCCATAAGAATTGATCCGGTTTATATGCAAGCTCTTGGCGTCAAAACCGCCGAGGTGACACATCATGAATTTGGCCGCAGCATCCGCGCTTTTGGTAAAATTGCACCAAGTACCCGCCTTGAATATGCGGTCGATGTGCGCACAAAGGGCTGGATTGTCGATCTGGCTGTCAGCGCCGTTGGTGATACAGTCAAACAGGGTGACTTGCTTTTTACCTATTACAGTCCCGATCTCATGAATGCACAGTCAGATTTTCTGATTGGGTCGCGCATCGGTAATGCCGCGCAACGCCTGCGGCTCTATGGGATGGATGATAAAGCTATTGCCGAGTTGAAAGAGCGCGGAAAGTTTTTTGAGGAAACGCCGTTTTACGCCTCTGCGGATGGTACGATCACCATGCTGAATGTCCGTAAAGGCGCCTATGTGAATGAGGGTGGCAGTGTTTTAAAGTTACAGGACTTCTCAAAAGTCTGGGTCAATGCCGATGTTCCTGTGCGTGATGTGCAGTTTCTGGAAGTGGGCACGCCAGTAAAAGTAAGTGTGCCTGAAACAGGCAAAGGCTATGAAACATCCGTTGATTTTATTCACCCGGTGAATAACCCTCAGAGTCGCACGATTCCTGTACGTTTGGTGCTGGATAATCCAGAGGGCACACTAAAAGCCGACACTTATGTTGATGCTGTTTTCAACGCTGATCCGAAATCTCGTCTGGCCGTAACGAGTGAAGCCGTTCTTTACGGGAAGACAGGTGCTTATGTCATAGAAAGTTTGGGTGATGGTTATTTTCGTCCTGCAATGGTTGAAACGGGCATTACATCGGACGGCTTAACCGAAATCACAGACGGACTGACACACGGTCAAACAATCGTTCAATCAGGCCAATTCATGCTGGATGCCGAAAGCAACCTGAAAGGCGGCATGGCTGCGATGGGACATGATCATGGCGACGGTGGCGATACAGCGCCTATGAAAAATATGAACGAGGCGGAACAGCCAGTACAGGAAGGACAAGGCCATGTCCACTAATCAAGAGCATATGCACGACCCGTCGAAAAGCTTTGCAGCTAAAATTATTGACTGGTCGGTTGCTAATCAATTTTTTGTCATGCTGGGTGCGCTGGTGCTTCTTATCGCTGGTATCGTTTCCGTGACAAAAATTCCGCTGGACGCGATTCCCGATTTATCGGATACGCAGGTGATTATCCGCACGGATTTTCCCGGTCAGGCACCGCAAGTGATTGAGGATCAGATCACGTATCCGCTTTCTACGCAGATGCTCTCCTTGCCTAAAACCAAAGTTGTGCGCGGGTTTTCCATGTTCGGCACGAGCTTTGTCTATATTATTTTCGAAGATAACGTCGATATGTACTGGGCGCGCAGCCGGACGCTGGAATATCTCTCACAAGCGCGGGGAATGCTGCCCGACGGTGTTGATCCCCAGCTTGGGCCGGATGCCACAGGGGTTGGCTGGGTATTTCAGTACGCGCTCTACGATCCTACTGGCCAGCACGATTTGCAGGAATTGCGTTCCCTTCAGGACTGGTTTGTCCGTTTTGAGCTGGCGACCATTGACGGCGTGGCAGAAGTGGCCGGTATCGGCGGCTTCGTCAAGGAATATCAGGTTCTGGTCGATCCGAACAAACTCCGTGCCTATGACATTCCACTACAAAAAGTCATGGAAGCTGTGCGCGGGGCGAACGGCGAAACAGGCGGGCGTACATTGGAGATGGCGGAAACGGAATATCTGATCCGCTCTTTCGGTTATGTGACAAAGCCGGAAGATTTGGCCGCCAGTGTTCTAAAAACCGTTGACGGAACGCCCGTTACGATTGGCGATGTTGCCCGCGTGGTGGAAGGCCCGGCGATCCGGCGCGGCATTACCGAACTGAACGGCAAAGGCGAAGCGGTCGGCGGCATTGTTGTGATGCGCCCTGGCGCGAATGCTTTGGATGTGATTCATAATGTCAAAGAACGGCTAGAGAGTGTGCGGCAGGGTTTACCTGAAGGCGTGGAACTGAAAGTCGTTTATGACCGCAGCGAACTCATCGAAGGCTCGGTTGATTATCTCAAAGACAAGCTGATCGAAGAAAGCTTGATGGTGGCGCTGATCACGTTTATTTTTCTGCTGCACGCGCGGAGTGCTTTTGTCGCCATTATTACAATACCTCTTGGTATTCTGGCTGCTTTTATCATCATGAACGCGCAAGGGATTACGGCCAATATCATGTCGCTTGGCGGGATTGCGATTGCGATTGGCGCGATGGTCGATGCCTCGATTGTCATGGTCGAAAATGCGCACCGTAAACTCTCAGGGATGGCACAGGAATCCAGTAAGGAAGAAAAACAAAAAGCACTGATACAGGCCGCCAAAGAAGTCGGGCCGGGTCTGTTCTTCTCGCTGCTGATTATTACCGTGTCTTTCTTCCCTGTCTTTGCCCTGACCGGTCAATCAGAGCGAATGTTTACACCGCTGGCGTTCACCAAAACCTATGCCATGGCCGCCGCCGCGCTGTTATCAGTGACCGTTGTGCCTGTTCTGATGCTCTGGCTGGTGCGCGGAAAAATTCGGCGCGAGGAAGATAATCCAATCAACCGCTTTTTCATCGCTATTTATAAACCGTTTCTCGATGCTGCGCTGAAATGGCGGAAAGCAACGATTGTTCTGGCACTGGCCGCGCTTATCTCAACGGCGTTACCGGCATCCAAGCTGGGTAGTGAGTTTATGCCGCCGCTTTATGAAGGCGGGCTACTTTATATGCCGATGACCTTGCCTGGTGTATCACCGGCCAAGGCGCGGGAGATATTACAGGTCACAAACCGCCAACTTATGGAAGTGCCGGAAATCGAGCAGGTTTTCGGCAAAGCCGGACGCGCCGATACGGCGACCGATCCCGCCCCGCTGGCGATGATCGAAACATGGATTGAGCTAAAACCACGAGATCAGTGGCGTGAGGGTATGACTCCGCAAAAACTGATTGCCGATCTGAATGAGCGGGTTGGTCTGCCGGGCATGATGGATAGCTGGGGCTATCCGATTAAAATTCGCCTTGATATGCTGACCACGGGTATTCGCACGCCTGTCGGAATCAAGATTGCCGGATCGGATTTACAGGAAATCGACCGCATTGCCAAGGAGGTTGAAACCGCCGCTAAAGACGTTCCGGGAACGCGCAGCGCCATTGCCGACCGTGTTGTTGGTGGGAAATATATTGAGATCGTCCCTGATCGCCGCGAGATCGCCCGCTATGGCATTGCCCTCAATACAGTGCAGCAGGTTATTCAAACAGCACTTGGCGGCATGCAGCTTGATGAAGCGGTTGAAGGGCGAGAGCGTTATCCAATTATGCTGCGCTATGATCGTCCATATCGCGAGCATATCTCTGATCTCGATAATATTTTGGTGAGCACGCCAGATGGCGCGCATATTCCCCTCGCTGATCTGGCAGACATTCGCATTGCCGAAGGGCCGTCGATGATTAAATCTGAAGATGCGCGGCTGAATGGCTGGGTGTTTGTCGATATTGACGGGCGGGATATCGGCTCATACATCGCCGATCTGCGGGAAAAACTGAAAACACTTGAGCTGCCGCAAGGCTACACACTGAAATTTTCAGGACAGTTTGAACAGATGCAGGAAGCCAATGAGCGCCTGAAGATCGCCGTTCCGGCCACACTACTCATTATCCTGACGTTGCTATACCTGCATTTTGGCCGCTGGGATCGTACGATCCTGATTATGCTTTCCGTGCCGTTCGGGGTGATTGGCGGCGTGTGGTGGCTGTGGTTCGCTGGGTATAATCTCTCGGTGGCTGTGGCGGTTGGTTTTATCGCTCTGGCCGGAATTGCGGTAGAAACCGCGATTGTCATGCTCATCTATATTGATCACGAAATGCGTGAACATTGGCCGGACACGTTCGAAAAACTTTTGGAAAATGTTCGTCATGGAGCCATCCAAAGGCTTCGTCCGAAGTTGATGACAGTGAGCACGATTATCCTCGGCCTGATTCCGATTTTCTTAACAGACGGCCCCGGATCAGATGTGATGCGCCGCATTGCCTTGCCGATGGTCGGCGGTATGGTCAGCACGCTTATTCTGACGCTGATCCTGATCCCCGTACTTTATGCCGTTTACATGCAGTGGAAATTAAAATTACCAACCCTTAATCAACTTGAAAATGAAAGGAAATCATCATGAAACATATTATCCTAGCGCTCTTTTTAGCCATTATTGCGATGCCCGCAATCGCTTCCGAGCAAGGGCATGCATTAAAGCCGGTTGAGGCTAAATACATATGCATGGTCAACAATACGGTTTTTGATAAAGAGCAAATCGCTGTCGAAGTCGATGGAAAAACCTATTATGGCTGCTGCTCCATGTGTGAAGAGCGTCTGAAGAAAGACACAGCCATTCGCAGTGCAACTGATCCCGTTAGTGGCAAAGAGGTCGATAAAGCGCTCGCCGTTATAGGGGCAGATAATAGCGGCAAGGTTTATTATTTTGAAAGTATGGCCAATCTTGAGACTTATAAAAGTACATCGGAATCGCAGCATTCAGAAATGATGCATGAGCACGAAGGTATGGCGCATGAAAATATGACACAGGGCGACACGATGGAAGCCGATAAAAAAACGGCTGATCTGACGCAAGGCAGTGGCATTTTGAACAAAATTCTCAAAGATGCACAAAAAATCAATATCACGCATGGCCCGATACCGGCTTTGCAATGGCCGGAAATGACCATGGATATTCCCGTTTCAAAAGCAGTTGACCTCTCTTCATTTACAGAAGGCGATAACGTTCGCTTCTTTTTGAAACTTGAAGACAAGACTTACGTTATCGAAAAAATGGAAATCATGGATGACGAGCATGCCCATGAAGGCGGCCACGGCCATCATGAATAAGGAGATAAAAGATGGATATTGAAATCATACCAAACTGGCATCCGATTTTTGTGCATTTCACGATTGGATTGCTGAGCGTTTCGGCACTTTTATATCTGTTGGGAAGTGTTTTCAAAAAACACAACCTTTTGGTTGCCGCAAGATGGAATTTATGGATCGGCGCGGTTATCACCGTGGGTACGGTTATAGCCGGATTTGATGCGTATAATTCGGTTGGGCATGATGCCGCGTCGCATGCCGCCATGACCGATCACAAAAACTGGGCGTTGCCAACGGCAGGCATTTTTGTGGCTTTAGCATTATGGGCATTGTGGACACAGCGCGGCGCAAAGGCTGTCAGTACAGCTTTTGTTGTCCTAATAGTTTTGGCTTCCGGTTTGCTGGCCATGACAGGCTATAAAGGCGGAGAAGTCGTTTATCGCCATGGCACAGGTGTTATGCGTATGCCGGAGGTCCAGGGCGATGGCGGACACGGTAGCCACGCTCATGGTGGTGAAGTTCAAGAAGGTCATCATAAGACGCAAGAGCCGAAAGCCCCCAAGCAACATCATGATTCAAGTGGAGTGGACGATCACCATGAGCCTGAAGAACAACCCCAGCAAGAAGATTCGCATGATCACAGCGGTCACGAGCATTAAAATGAAGGATGACCAAGATGAATAGCTTTAGAAAATTCGTATCCATATCAGCGGCACTTCTTGCTTTATCGGGATGCTCCCTGACGCCGGACTATCAACGGCCTGAAATCGAAACACCGGCATGGCGGGATGCAAAGAGCACACAAAATGCCGGAATTGCTGCTGACTGGTGGGAGGGTTTTGAAAGCGCAGAATTAAATGCCCTGATGCAGCGTGCTCTTGCAAACAACAATAATCTGCAAGCCTCACTTCAGCGCATCGAACAGGCGCGCGCGGATTTGAAAATCGCGGGTGCCTCTCTTTTGCCTTCGGCGGATGTGACTGCGAGCTATATGAGCGGCTCGACGCAGGCGATGAATATCACGGATATGCGCAATAAGGGTATTCCGAACTACACGGCGGATTTTGGTATTTCCTATGAGCTTGATTTATTTGGTGCCAACCGCGCAAAAAACAATGCTGCGCAAGACCGGCTTCTCAGCTCTGCCTATAGACATGATGCGCTGGCGCTCGTGATTATGGGCGACGTGGCGCAGAATTATTTCAATGTTCTGAATTTGAAAGAGCGGTTGCGCATTTCCAAAGATAATTTTCAGGCCACAGAAGATTTACTGGAAGTGGCTGAAGCACGCTTTCAGACCGGTGCACGTACGCAGCTCGATATAACGCGGCAGGAGGCACAAGTTTCCAAAGCTGAAGCTGCCGTGACTGCCATGGAGCAAGAGCTGGCTTTAGCGCAAAATGCACTGGCCGTTTTGGTAGGGGAACCGCCCCAGAGCTTTAATGTGAATGGAAAAAATATAAACGCTCTTCATCTTCCCGCTCCGACGGCATTACAACCTGCCGCACTGTTAGAGCGCAGGCCGGACATTAAGAGTATGGAAGCCATGCTTAAAGCCGCCAATGCCGATATCGGCATAGCGCGGGCGGCGTTTTATCCGTCTGTAAATATTGGCCCTAGTTTGCTCTTGGCCGCCAACCCGTCAGCTTCTGCTTTAACCATGGCGGGATCAATTATTGCCCCTATTTTTCAGGGTGGACGATTGGAAGGCAATCTGGATCGGGTGACCGCTCGCCAAAAAGAGCTGGCTGAAAATTACCAGCAGGCGGTTCTTATAGCGTTTCAGGAAGCGGAAAACGCCCTGACGAAGACGCAAAAAACGCAGGAGCGTGAAAAAGCTCTGAAACAAGCCTTATCCAAGGCGCGGGAAGCCTACGAGATAGCCAAAAATCAATATTCTTTGAGCGTTATTGATTTTCAGACTGTTTTGGTTGCGCAGCGCATGCTGTTAGAGTCAGAAGATCAATATGAACGTGCTCGTTATGAAACACTGGCAACGCGCATAGAGCTTTTCAAAGCCATGGGCGGCGGCTGGGAGAAAAAATAGGAAATAAAGGAAAAAATTATGCATCATCACAATCACAAAGGTTTTCTTGGCTTTATTCTGTCATGGAAAGGGCTTGTTCTCATTATAGTGTTAGCTGCAATCAGCTACTATCTTCTAACGCAGCATCTTGAACATTTAGCGGTGGCTTTGCCTTACCTTATCCTGCTGGCTTGTCCGCTCATACATATATTTGGACATGGTCATGGCGGTCACGGTGGGCATGATAAGGAGAATAAGAAATGAGCCATAATCACGACCGATCAACAAAGTATAAACAAAATAGCCTGACATTAATTGGCGCGGTGTCGATGGGCACTGGCGTAATGATCGGAGCCGGGATTTTTGCCCTGACCGGACAAGTGGCAGAACTGGCGCGCGAATGGTTTCCGCTGGCTTTTCTGGCAGCGGCAGTGATTACGGGTTTTAGCGCATATTCCTACGTGAAAATGTCCAATGCTTACCCATCTGCTGGTGGCATTGCCATGTTTCTTGAGAAAGCTTATGGCCGCAGCGCCATGACGGCAGGTTGCGCTTTGCTCATGTATTTTTCCATGGTCATCAATGAAAGTCTTGTGGCACGGACATTCGGTACATATACGCTGCAACTCTTTGACGGCAGTAAGGATAGCTGGCTTGTTCCCGCATTGGGTGTGGGGCTGCTGGCCTTTGCGTTTTTCGTGAATATTCTTGGCAACAAATTTATCCAGACATTCTCATTCTTTATGGCTTTCCTAAAAATCGGCGGGATCGCTCTTCTGGCTGCTGGAGGCCTGTGGGCATCGGGATTTAATTTTGAAAGTATTTCTGTGCAGCCGGAAGAAACCACATTAGGCGGGTTTTTAGGGGCAACGGCACTGGCTATTTTGGCCTATAAAGGCTTTACCACAATAACCAATAGTGGCGGTGAAATTACAAACCCGCATAAGAATGTCGGTCGGGCGATCATCATTTCCATTGGGCTTTGTGTCGTATTGTATTTGATGGTCACGCTGGCGGTGGGAGGCAATCTTTCTATTGATGAAATTATCAAAGCCAAAGACTATTCCTTGGCCGAGGCTTCGCGTCCGGCCTTTGGACAGTCCGGCCTATGGGTCACGGTCGGTTTTGCCATTGTCGCCACTGTTTCCGGTGTGATTGCCAGCGTTTTTGCAGTATCCCGGATGCTGGCCATGCTCACCGATATGAAGTTGGTGCCGCACAGCCATTTCGGCATGCCGGGCGATATTCAAAAACACACGCTGGTTTATACCATTGTGCTGGCTATGTTGCTGACGATCTTTTTCGATCTGAGCCGTATCGCTTCGTTGGGTGCAATTTTTTACATCATCATGGATATTGCTGTGCATTGGGGTGTATTTCGTCACTTGCAAAAAGAGATTAAAGCCAACTCTTTTATTCTTATCACTGCAATTACTTTGGATGTCATCGTACTGGGCGCATTTTTAATGGTAAAAGCGCAGACAGACATGCTCGTAATTTATGTATCGCTGGCAGGCATGGTATTTATATTTGCCGGAGAAAGACTTTTTTTAAAACACTATTCAAAAGACAATGAAGGAGGCTCTCATGGGACAGGAACACAATAAGCACGAACACAACGATCATTCATGCTGCCATGGTCATGCCCATGAGAAAAAAGTGCATCCGGCACCCCCTCCAGGCGCTGAGGTTATATATACTTGTCCCATGCACCCGGAAGTCCGGCAAGAGGGCCCAGGTAATTGCCCGATTTGTGGCATGGCGCTGGAGCCGGAAACGATTACTGGCGAGGAAGGCGAAAACCCGGAGTTAAAGGATTTCCGACGCCGCTTCTGGATTGGTCTTATTCTCACATTGCCAGTTCTGATGCTCGAAATGGGCGCGCATGTCTTTGATCTCCACTTAACAGGGCCGCATATGTCGAACTGGATACAGCTGGCATTTGGAACGCCTGTTGTTCTATGGGCGGGATGGCCGTTTTTTGAGCGCGGCTGGCAATCCTTAAAGACCCGTAATTTGAATATGTTCACGCTGATCGCCATGGGGACTGGCGTAGCATGGATTTATAGCGTTATTGCCACGGCAGCGCCGGATCTGTTTCCTGACACATTCAAGGGGGCTGAAGGCGCCGTTGCCGTATATTTTGAAGCGGCAGCGGTGATTGTGGTTCTTGTATTGCTTGGGCAGGTACTGGAGCTAAAAGCGCGCGAACAGACAGGCGGCGCTATCCGCGCGCTTCTTGATCTCGCCCCGAAAAACGCAAGGCGTATTAAAGACGGACAAGAAGAGGATGTGCCGCTTGAGCATATCCATGTCGGAGATCTTTTGCGCGTGCGCCCCGGAGAGAAAATTCCGTTGGACGGCGTGGTTACCGAAGGCAGCAGCGCTGTTGATGAATCCATGGTTACGGGCGAATCCATGCCGGTTAAGAAACAGGCTGGCAGTAAGGTGATTGGCGCCACGATGAACCAGACCGGAAGTTTTGTGATGAAGGCCGAGCGTGTGGGCAAAGATACTATGCTTTCTCAGATTGTTCATATGGTGGCCGAGGCGCAACGCAGCCGCGCACCCATTCAACGTATGGCCGACCTTGTCGCTTCATGGTTTGTTCCGGCGATTATTTTAATAGCTATCATTGCCTTTATAAGCTGGATGCTTTTCGGACCGGCTCCGGCCTTTAGCTACGCGCTGATCGCCGCTGTCAGCGTTTTGATTATCGCCTGTCCATGCGCGTTGGGACTTGCTACGCCCATGTCCATTATGGTTGGCGTTGGTAAGGGCGCGCAAGGCGGCGTTTTGATTAAAAATGCTGAGGCACTAGAGCGTATGGAAAAAGTGGATACGCTTGTGGTTGACAAGACCGGCACCCTGACCGAAGGCAAACCGACCGTGACAAAAATTGTAAGCACAGAGGGTTTCGAGGAAGATCAACTATTATCGCTTACCGCCTCTCTGGAACAAGGAAGCGAGCATCCGCTGGCTCATGCCATTGTCATGGCAGCAAAAAATAAGGGACTGGATTTGGCGAAAGCGGAGGATTTTGACTCGCCGACTGGCAAAGGCGTACTCGGTACAGTCAACGGGCAGAATGTTGCGCTCGGCAATGTCATGTTGATGGAAGATCAATCCGTGAATGTTTCTTTATTGTCTGCACAGGCTGATGATCTCCGCTCCGACGGTGCAACCGTGATTTTTATCGCCGTCGATGGAAAACCTGCCGGACTTCTGGCCATTGCCGATCCAATCAAGGAAACAACACCGGAAGCGATCAGACTCTTGCAAAAACAAGGTATTCATATTGTTATGCTGACAGGCGATAACCGCCGCACTGCTGAAGCCGTGGCAAAAACGCTGGGTATTAAAAAGGTCGAAGCCGAAATTTTACCAGAAGACAAGGCGCGCATTGTGAAGAAGCTACGCGATGAGGGGCGCATTGTTGCCATGGCCGGGGACGGCACCAATGATGCGCCTGCCTTGGCAGCCGCCGATGTCGGCATAGCCATGGGCACTGGCACGGATGTGGCGATGGAAAGCGCAGGCATTACTCTGCTCAAAGGTGATCTCACAGGGATTGTCCGCGCCCGCAAATTGTCCGTGGCAACCATGAACAATATTAGGCAAAACCTGTTCTTCGCATTCATCTACAACGCGGCAGGCGTACCGGTGGCGGCAGGTATTTTATTTCCGGTCTTTGGTATCCTGCTTTCGCCGATAATAGCGGCGGCAGCCATGTCGTTAAGCTCGGTCAGCGTTATTGCAAATGCCTTACGGTTAAAATTGGTTAAACTTTAATCTCTTGTGTTGAAGAAAATATTTGTTAATGCTATTTTAAAATGATGCGCAAGCTCCTCATGATACTGTCAGTTTTTTCTTTGCTCGTCTCTTTGACGGCAAGTCTTGCGCATGCAGAAACTATTTGTAACGAAGCTTCATCCGAAATCTGCGCTTCTGCGCATATGGATAATGCTCCGGATACCGATCCTGCAAATGAATGTTGCGATATGGCCTGTGGTGGTTGCGGTA
>CAZKGT010000026.1:0-17945 GCA_964552285.1 uncultured Pseudobdellovibrionaceae bacterium
CTGCCCGCCCGCCTCATGGGCGCGGCGGATCGTCATCATCCCGGCAAGCTCGCCATGCGCGCCCGCCGCCGGGGCCAGGCACACACCGGGCAGGCCGGTGAGTTCGGCCAGTATTTCCTGCAATGCGTACATAACGCCGAGCGCACCCTGTACGGTACTTTCGGGCTGCATTGGATGGACATGGGCAAAACCGGGCAGGCGCGCCATTTTCTCGTTGAGGCGCGGGTTGTGCTTCATAGTGCAGGAACCGAGCGGAAACACGCCGTGATCAATGGAATAGTTCTTTGTTGAAAGCCTTACGAAATGACTCACGGCCTGTGGCTCCGAGATTTGCGGCAGGCCGATTGCGCCGCGTTCGGGCCGCCCCGTACGCAATTCCAGACCTTCTGCTTCCGGCAGATCAACACCCGGCGTATCCGCCTGCTCCTTCTCCCAAAGCACGGCCTCCTCGTAGTTCAGACCACGGGCGGAGTCGATCGAAACAATATCGTCCAGATGCAGGACAGGCATAGAATCGGTTGGCATAGGGATAATGATTCCCCATTCATCGGCCTGTCACAAGAAAATTACTGGCTTAATTTCGCTATGCGGCGGTCAATATCCTTGACCATCCACTCTTCAAGCTCTTCCTTTTTCTCGGCTTTCATCAGGAGGCCGACCATTTCGACGGTGCCGGGCCAGAAGCTCAGATCGCCCTTTTCGAACCATTTGTTGATGCCTTTGTTGAGCTGGCCTTCCTGCTTGAAGGATTTAAAGAAGCCGCCAAAGCCTTCGTCCTTGCACTGGATATATTGCGCACGGCCAAGTTCATCGAGATATTCCGGATGCTGCGGATCGTCCTTATAGAGGAACGCGTTGGCGACATTGCCCAGCATTTCCTGGCGCAGCCTTTTCATGCCCCCGGAACAGCAATGAAGCTCACCGGCAATAACGTATAAAATCGCCAGCGCATTCTGTTTTTTGTCCTCCGGGATAGCATCCAGCCTGTAGCCGTTTTCATCGAACACCTTGGCCGCCATTTGCAGCAATATCCCGCTCCACACGCCAATCATTTCCGGGGGAAGTTTGTCCTCAACAATCAGGCCCATCTGCGGCGCGTCCGGGTTGTAACCCGGCGGCATAAAGGCGGGAATTTTATAAGCATTCAAAAACGCCAAAGCCCTTTCAAATGCCTCCTTGCGCTCCAGCGCAATTCCTTCCGAAATCCCCTGCGCGACCGCGCCCACAAGCTGTCCGGCTCCCGACATGATCCGATCTCCCTGTTGTTTCTTGCTTCTTCTAAAATTTTACAGGGGGATGGGTAAAGGGGAGATTAAGAGGGCGTTGCGATGTTAAAACACCAGATAATGGCCCGTGAACAGCTCCTGAAAACCGGCGGACTTGTAGAGCGGCGGAAGCACACCATCCGTTTGCAAAAACACGGAATCGGCGCCTTTTTCAAAAGCACAGGACAAAGCGTGATGGACGATGGCCCGCGCATATCCTTTGCGCCGATGATCGGGATGCACGCCGATACTGTATAATCCGGCGCATCCCTCCCCGGTACATATCTGGGCCATTACAACCGGCTTGCCGTCTACATAGCCCACAAAGCTATCCATACTCACACCAGGATTGAAGGCACGCGCACAGGACTCAAGATATTCCACCGGGGATCCGTAATAGCCAACCGGGTTTTCGGGCACTTTGATGATGACCTCATTAACCAAAAACATGAAATCATCCTGCCCGGACTTATCAGACACTTCGGCGATTTTAAGCGCGCTCCCGGCTTGCGCCTGCGGATGGTAGTCTTTCTTTTCCAGCAACATCCAGGTATCCGGGTGCGTTTCTTTGACATCCACAAGACTGCGGACGGTTTTAAGCTCTTCATCATTAAAGCTATAAACAGCCGGAATACGGTCATGGCAATGCGCGGTATCACGCACTACCGATAACTGCGCCTGTACCTTCTCGGCATTCGGACTTAAGCCATAACCAAAGCTCCAATAAAGATCGGGCAGCAGGTCCGAATAGCAATAGGCCAGCCCGTCATCAAAACGCTCCACCCCGTCAATAAACAAGCCGTTCAAAATGCGGATTTGCAGTTCTGCATAGTCAATCGGAGTCATACAGATCCTCTTATTTCAAAGAATCTCTTAGCGCCACTTGCAGAGCCTCAATATCCTCATCTTCCGTCATTTCCGTGGCGGCGAGGAGAAGCTGGTTATCGTCGAGCGGGTAGCCGGCGATGATGCCTTTTCCGGAAAGAGCGCTTACAACTTCTTCCGCGTTCTTTGGTAGTTCCACCGCGAATTCATTGAAGAAGGTTTCTGTAAGAAGTTTCACGCCCGGAACGGCTGTCACGGCATCGGCCAGTTTACAGGCGGCTTCGTGGTTGAGGCGGGCGAGGCGTTTGAAACCGTCCTCGCCGAGGAGCGACATGTGCACGGTAAAGGCCAGCGCGCACAGGCCCTGGTTGGTGCAGATGTTGGAGGTCGCTTTTTCGCGACGGATGTGCTGTTCGCGGGTGGAAAGGGTCAGGACATAGCCCTGCCGTCCGTCCGCGTCCACCGTCTGTCCGCACAAACGTCCCGGCATCTGGCGCAGGTATTTTTCCCGGCAGGCGAAGAATCCCAAATGCGGGCCGCCGTAACTCATCGGCAGGCCGATACTGCGGGCCTCGCCGCAGACGATATCGGCATCGGACGGAGCGGGCAGCAGGCCGAGGCTGACGATTTCGTTTATAACGACGATAAGGAGCGCACCCGTTTCATCGCACTTTTTACGCCATGCGTCACAGGCATGTGGCTGGCCGAAGAAGTCCGGGCTCTGGATGATGACACAGGCGGTTTCGCCATCCGGTTTGCCATCATCAAGGCAAGCTCCATCAAAATTACCGATATAGCTTTTAAGCACGCCGCGGTAATCTGGATGTAGTGCGTTGCCAATAATAACTTTGTTGCGTTTAGTGACACGCATTGCCATTAATGCCGCCTCGGCGCATGCCGTAGCACCGTCATAAAGCGAGGCATTGGCAATTTCCTGCCCCGTCAGTTGCGCGATCAGTGTCTGGTATTCGAAAATCACCTGAAGCGTGCCCTGCGCGATTTCCGGCTGGTAGGGCGTATAGGCCGTCAGGAACTCGGAGCGCTGGATGATGTAATCCACAGCCGCCGGGATGTGGTGGTAATAGCATCCGGCGCCCAAAAAGAACGGGCCGTCCGGAGCGGCATGGTTCTGGTTTGCAAAAGAAGAGAGGATTTGCTCAACCTCCATCTCCCCCTTATGGAGCGGCAAATCGGCCAGCCCGTCTATGAAGGCCTCCTTCGGCACATCCTTATAAAGCTCGTCGACAGATGCCGCACCGATCTCGGCCAGCATCTCTTCCCGGTTCTTTTTTGTCAGCGGCAGGTAGCGCATGCGTTTTTATTCCAGACCGGCTTTGAACTCTTCATACTTGCTTTCATCCATCAGGTCATCAAGCTGCGCCGGATCGGCGATTTTGATTTTGGCGATCCAGCCCTCCTCAATCCCGGCCTTGATCTGCTCGGGATTATCGGGAAGGTTGTCGTTCACCTCGACAACTTCACCGGAGACAGGCGTGTACACCTCGGCCGCGGTTTTGACCGATTCGACGACAGCAAAATCATCGCCCTTTTCCAACGTACGGCCCACTTCCGGCAACTCCACATAGACGAGATCGCCAAGCGCATTCTGTGCATATTCGGTGATGCCGATCCATGCGGTATCGCCTTCGATCCTGATCCATTCATGTTCGGATGTGTATTTCAGCTCTGCGGCCATGGCCCCCTCCTTTTTGTGATTCACGGAAGAGCCTAGCATCAAAAATCTCAGTCCTCCAGAGACTCCTGAATGTTCTGGAGCTTGGCATCGAGATAAACCGGGATATCCTCGAGATTGGCAAAGAGAATGCCCAGATACATCACGAACAACGCGCCCGCGATGATCCAGGCCTTGTTCTTCTCCGTTTTCTCCGGCCCGGCCAAGCCTTCGGAAATAATGAGAAGAAGCCGAGAACCGTCCAGCCCCGGGAACGGCACGAGGTTGACCAGCCCCACCACAACAGACATGACCGAAGTCATAAACAATAAGGAGAAAACTGCGCGCAGGATCATGGATGTATCGTTGCTGACGATTGCCTCGGCCTGCACTTTCTCGCGGTCGATAGGGAACATCTGTCCGGGGATCGTAGAAATATTCACAATCAGGCGCACCGTCTGGCGCGCGGCCTCAAAGAGACTCTGGCTCAATGATAGCTTACGGTAATAATTATCCTTCAGGGTTCCGGTGAAGAAGCCGTCATAATATTTGTGTTCCGGGTCTTTGAGCTGGCTGTTGGTTTCGGGGTCGAGATAGACCCGGTAATAGTGGGTTTTACGGTCCGGACCCCTGAGACCCAGCACAGCTTCCCTGCCCAGATTTTCAAGCAGCAGGGCGCGGGCGAGATCATCGTCCTTGTTTGTTTCCCGACCGTTGACTTCCTTCAGCACCTTAAAGCCGAACGGTCTTTGCTGCGCGATCACGCCAACCCGGCCATGTTCTGTTTTCAGACCGTCGCGGGAGACGTAGCTTGCCACCTCCGGTGTAACGGTTTTCTTGATAATCTCCTCCCCGCGCCGGATTTTCATCTGCATGGGTTCGGGCGGCAGCGGCCTTGAGAATTTCGAGAATTGCTGGAAGCCGTATATCTGCGTGCCGTTGATTTCGAGGATGACATCACCAATCTGAAGACCGTCCCGCTCGCCCGGCTTGCCGATTTCAATCCCTGTCACGATCGGCGGCATGACCGGCTGGCCGACGATAGCGAAGAACGGCAGAAGCAAAAAGAACGGCAGGATAAAATTGATTGCCGGACCTGCTGCGACCGTAACCAGTTGCTGCCAGCGTGGCTTGTCATCGAACAGGCCGTCATCGCTCTCGCAGGATTGTTTCGTTCTCCCGGCGATATGGATATGGCCGTAGAGCGGCAAGGCCTTTACCGACCAGCGCGTACCGTGCCTGTCTGTCCGCCCCCAAAGCTCGCGGCCATAGCCCAGCGAAAAATCATGGATACGGATGCGGAACAGGCGCGCGGCTATGTAATGGCCGAATTCGTGGATGGTATAGACAACAAAAAACGTAAGGGGAAACAGGAGAAGAATGAGTGCGTTATCGACGATTTTCTCAATAAAGTCTTCCATTCTTAAAGCTTAGCGGATTTCGTTTTCGGCTTCAAAAACGGCAGGTTACAGGCAACCGCCGGAATATTGCGCCCCCGGACATTGACGAGGATTTGCGTACCTTCCGCCGCATAGCACGGATCGACATACCCCATACCGACGGCTTCCCCAAGGCTTGGGGCATAACTGCCGCTGGTCAGTTCGCCGATTTTTACGTCCGAAAGATTACGGATATCTGCGCCTTCCCGGGCAATACCTTTGTCCGTTAGCTTGAGGCCGATACGCACACGGGCCGGACCTTCCCGCTTTTCCCGCAGCACACGTTCCGCGCCGATAAAACCGGCATTGTTTTTGCCTATCACCCATGACAGGTCGGCCTCCACCGGCGATGTCTTCGCATCAATGTCGTGACCATAAAGAGGATAGCCCATTTCAAGGCGCAGAGAATCACGCGCGGCCAGACCGATCGGTTTCACTTCATCATGGGCCAGCAGGGCATCCCAGACGTCCCCGGCTTTTTCCTCAGGAATACTCAGCTCAAAACCGTCTTCGCCGGTATAGCCAAGACGACTGACCAGCATGCCATTTTCTTCGCGGATAGACATATAGGGCATGTCGGATGCATCAATCCCCAAAACCTCCCGCAGGACGCTTTCCGAGGACGGCCCCTGCAGAGCCAGCAAGGCAAAATCCATGTGGAAACAGAAAACGTGCCCCTCTGGCAGATGATCGCGAATCCAGTCGATATCCTTATCCTTGCAACCGGCGTTGATGACGGCAAAGAATTTGTCCGGACCTGCACGGGAGATAATCAAATCGTCGACGATCCCGCCTTCCTCGTTGGTCATCACCGTGTATTTGGCGCGCCCCTCTGGCAGGTTCTGAAAGGATGAGGGGGTGAGCTTTTCCAGCAGACCGGCAACGTCCGGGCCTTCAATTTCCACCTGCCCCATGTGTGAGACATCAAACAGGCCCGCATGAGTACGCACCCATTCGTGTTCCCTGATAACGCCTTCCGGGTAATAGAGCGGCATGTCATATTCCGCAAATTCACCCATTTTGGCGCCAAGTTTTAAATGACGGCTGTGAAGCGGGGTCTTCTTCATGCGGACATCTGGATGTCGTAATCCTCGATCACGGGATTGGCGAGGAGCTTGTCGCACATGTCGCGGACCTGCTCTTCGGTGGTGCTGTCCGCCACTTCAAGCTCGATGATCTTGCCCTGGCGAACCTGCCCTACACCATCAAAGCCGAGCCCTTCCAGCGCATGGCCGATGGCCTTGCCCTGCGGGTCGAGGACGCCTTTTTTCAGCATGATTTTTACGATTACATTCATGATGCCAATCCTTCTTTTAACGGCTTTTCTTCCATGATCTTTGCCAGAGCCTGTTCCATTCTGGGCACGGGATCACCGATCCGGTACTCCAGCGGACGGCCCGTAATATCCTCATACGCCTTTGTATAGCGCAGGCAGGTCCCGACAAACAACTCCGGCGGAATAGCCTTGCGCTCCTCATCCTGCCCGAACTGGTCCAGCCCGCGCTCGGAAAGCCACAGGCGGACATATTCCTTGTCGAAATAATCCATGTCTTTGCCAGCGGCAAAATTCTCATCGTAGGTTTCGGCCAGCCAGTAGCGCGAGGAATCCGGCGTGTGAATCTCGTCGATCAGAACAATGTTACCGTTCTCATCGGCGCCAAACTCATACTTCGTGTCGACAAGAATATAACCCGCCCTGGCCGCGATTTCCGTCCCGCGGGCAAAAAGCTTCAGGGAGATATCGGAAAGTTCCTCAAATACATCCTTATCCAGTTCCGCATAGGCGATTAATTCCTCGGCGGAAACAGAGCGATCGTGCTTGCCTTTGCCGGTTTCCTTGGTGGACGGCGTTACGATAGCTTCGGGGAGCGGGCTGTTTTTCTGCAGGCCCTCGGGCAACGTATAGCCGCAGAATTCGCGCACACCGCCCGCATACTGCGTCCACATCGACGTGCCTGTCACACCTGTTATATAGCGGCGCACCACCATCTCGACGGCAAAGGGCTTGCAGGAGCGGGAGAGCGTAATGTTCGGGTCAGGCACACCGATCAGGTGATTGGGCACGATATCGCGCGTGTTCTCGAACCAGAATTCAGCCATCTGTGTGAGGATCTGCCCTTTGAACGGCACGCAGCCGGTATGAAAATCGAAGGTGCTGATCCGGTCGGTGGCGATCATGATCCGCTGGCCGTTCCAGTTATAGCTGTCCCGGACCTTGCCGTGGTGGCCGGGGCCGAGAAGGCCGGAAAAATCGGTTCCTGTCAGCACATACGGCAGCTGCGCCAGTGCATCGTCTTTGTTCATGGTGTTCACTTTTACTTATTCACGCGCGGTTTTTGTTTATTCAGGCCGCGTGCACGACGTTCCCGTGCCAGTTCGTTTTCAATTTCGTCCAGCGAGGCCGCAAGCTGCTCGTTAATAGAACCGCCGCTGATTATTCCTCCCCGCGGAACCAGCCCCAGACGTTCCGCTATGACCTGATAGCCTTCGACCAGGTCGCCCAAATCATAGCGGAACAGGTCCTTATCATATTTTTCGCCGGTTGCGATATCCCAGATACGGCACGTGTCAGGTGAAATCTCGTCGGCCAGCATCAGGTACAAGTTGCCGTCCTCATCAAACAGGCGGCCGAACTCCAGCCTGAAATCAACAAGGCGAAGGCCAACCCCTGCAAACAGGCCGGACAGATAGTCATTGGCCCGCCAGGCCATTGCAACCATTTCCTCAAGCTCGTACGGATCTGCCCAGCCGAGAGTGATGATGTGATCCTCGCTGACCATCGGGTTTTCCAGCTTGTCATTCAGATGGTAATACTCAACGAGCGGCTTGGGCATGATCATACCCTCCTTCAGGCCAAGACGCCGTGCCAGCGATCCTGCCGCCACATTCCGCACGGTCAGTCCCGCCGGAATAATCTCAAGCTGCTTGATAAGCTGCTCGCGCATGTTGAGCTGGCGGATAAAATGGGTCGGGATGCCAACCGTTTCCAACTGGGTCATCAGGTGCGCTGAAATCCGGTTGTTCATAACGCCCTTACCGGAAACCAGCTCGTGTTTTTTTCCGTTCAGGGCCGTTACATCGTCTTTGAAATGCTGGATCAGCGTTCCCGGCTCCGGCCCATCAAACAGGATTTTCGTTTTACCTTCGTAAACTGTTCTGTGCCGCGCCATCTGAATTCCCTAACTGTTCGAATATTGCTACATATAACAATGGATTTTACCGGATTCAAATGCTACAAAGCCTCCGGATAAAATTCGTCTGTGCAAAAGGCTTGTTTTCAATGGACTCTTTCAAGGACCGTAAAAAGAAATTCGAAGAAAAATTCGCCCACGACCAGGATCTTCAGTTCAAGGTCGAATCCAGAGCCAGCAAGATGTTCGGGCTCTGGATCGCAGAAAAAATGGGGTTCAGTGAAGATGATGCGACCACCTACGCTAAAGAAGTTGTTATCGCCAACCTGGAAGAAGCAGGAACGGATGACGTGATCCGCAAAGTCAAGGCCGATATTGCAGGCAAGGGAATCGAGATTTCAGATCACGTCCTGCGCTCGGAGCTTGACGACTTCATGGAAAAAGCCAAACAGCAGTTCATGGAAGAAGCAGATTAACCGTCCTAAAAATATCCCCTGTTAGTGTCTTTTTTAAAACTATCATATTGACTCAAAATGTATTTTTTAGCCGCAGAGGCGCAGAGAAAGCAGAGGGCTTTTACGCGGAGTTCCGGTGGAACGAGGCAGAAAACCCCGGCTTTTCGGGGCTCCGCAGAAAATGGTTTTTTATTTTTTCTCTGCGTTCTCTGCGCCTCTGCGGCTAAAAACGTTTATAAATCAGACGGATAATTTTAAAACAGGCTCTTAGAACGGAAAATTTTTTATGAAGTCATTCCCGCGCAGGAGGGGATGACGTTCTTTTTTGATTCTGTTTGATGAAAAACAGCCCGGAAGAAAAAAGGCCCCGAGAACGGGACCTTTTTACATTAGCTTGTAAAAATACGCAGTATTTTCAGTATTTTACCCCTTGCTCAACTCGCTGGCGCAGTTGTCTTTTTCCCTGCCTCGATCAGAGGGTTTCCACTTTTCCCAGATAACCTCAACCTGTATCAAGGCGGTTCTTCTTTTCATTAGTTGACTCTTTTATAAGACAAGGCTACTGAAAAAAGCAAGACGAAAAATTACAATTTTTCAAACAAATGCGAAAGGAAAGTTCTTCCAAAGTTAGGCTTGGGATTTTCCAAATTAGCCTTTGCTTTAAGAGCAGGCACTGCTATTGAGGTAGGTATGAAAGCATCGATTATCGTCTTCCCGGGAACCAATCGTGAAAAAGACATGGCTATGGCTCTCGAAAGAGTCACAGGCAAGGCGCCGGATCTTGTCTGGCACAAGGAAACGGATCTTGGAAAACCCGACCTGATTGTCCTGCCCGGCGGGTTCTCCTACGGCGATTACCTGCGCTGCGGCGCGATGGCCGCCCATTCGCCGATTATGAAGGAAGTCATCAAAAAGGCTGAGGAAGGCACGCGGGTGCTGGGCGTATGCAACGGCTTTCAGATGCTGATCGAAACACGGCTGCTGCCCGGTGCGCTTTTGCGGAACACGACTCTGAAATTTATCTGCAAGCGCGTGCACCTGCGCTGCGAGACGGGCGAGACGGAATTTACCGGCAAAATCGGCAAAGGCGGCGTGATCGAGGTTCCCGTCGCCCACGGCGAGGGAAATTATTTTGCCAATGACGAGATGCTCGCCGAACTCGAAGCCGAAGACCGTATCGCCTTCCGCTATTGCGACGGAAGCGGCGCGGTTACGAAAGAGGCCAACCCGAACGGCTCCAGCGCCAATATCGCCGGGATTTTCAACAAGCGCAAAACGATCCTCGGCATGATGCCCCACCCCGAAAACGCCACCCTGCCCCATCAGGCCAACGAAAGCGGGCTGGGATTGTTTGAGGGAATTGTTGAGTCCCTCGGATAGATATCCCCCTAAGCGAAACCCCGGGCGATGACCCGGGGCCTATAGACCCCGGGATCAAGCCCGGGGTTTCGCTTAATGGCATGGTTATTCAGCCGGCTCCGGCACGGCCTTGCCGTTGCCCGATGGCTTTTTCTTTGCCTTGGGCGCTTCCTCGCCGTCATCGGCCATATAGTGCTTGTCGGCACATGGTTTGATCGACAGGTTGGCGATGAGCGCAATGAACAGCAGCGCCGCCATGCAGTACATGGTGGTGTTGTAGAGACCACTGGTCGGGTCGATTGTATCCGGCGGTGCAATCTCCATCAGCTTGCCGACAGTCACCGTCTTGGCCTTCACCAACGCATCCAGTTGCTCGACGCCTGCTCCGAACTTGGCCTGAAAGGCCGCCGGGTCGATTTTGGCAACGAGGTCCTGAATGGCGTTGTCTACCGACATCTGGCGCAGGTTGGTAATGGCCATCGGTCCCAGCACACCGGCCGCACTCCAGGCCGTCAGCAGGCGCCCATGGATACCGCCGACGAACTTGGTACCGAAGATATCAGCGAGATAAGCCGGGATCGTCGCAAAGCCGCCGCCATACATGGTGAAGATGATCATGGTCGCGGCATAGAACATCACCAGCCACAGCACAACCGGATTCACACTGACCTGCTGGGCGGCGAAAGGAATGGACAGGTAGAGCACCATGCCAAGAACAAAGAAGATCGTGTAGGTCATCTTGCGTCCGAAGAAATCGGACATGGAGGCCCAGAAGAACCGGCCGCACATGTTGAAGACGCTGATCATCATCACGTACGTCGCGGCAAATCCGCCGTCCACGATACCCGGCAGGGCCGTGCCGAAGATTTCACGCATCATGGTCTTTGCCACGCCGATCACGCCGATCCCGGCCGTCACGTTAAAGCACAGCACGACCCAGAGCAGGTAGAATTGCGGGGTTACCAACGCACGGTCGATATGGACGTGGCGCGTGGTACGCATTTTCTTTTCCAGCTCTTCCTTGGTCGGCGGCGTCCAGTCTGCGGGCGCCCAGCCTTCTTTCGGCACACGGAAAGAGAAGGCGGCGATCATCATGACGATGAAATACAGAACGCCCAGCGTAAAGAACGCGCCAGCCGCACCGACATCCCCGGTACCGATGACATAAACGCCTTCAGGGCCCGGCTCGATCATTTTGGATACGTCACTGGCCGTAACCACGATCACCTCTTTCAGGCCGTCCGCCGTTTCGGCAAAGCGCTTCCCGGCCTTGGTGATGAGGTCAACATCCGTGACAGCCCCCAGAAATTCCGGGGCCTTGTAATAGGTTTTCAGCAAAAATTCCTTGAGAGGCGCGCCGATCATCGCACCGCCGCCAAAGCCCATAATCGCCATGCCGGTCGCCATGCCGCGCCGGTCCGGGAACCAGCGAATCAGGGTGCTGACCGGTGAGACATAGCCAAGGCCAAGCCCGCAGCCGCCCAGAACACCATAGCCCAGATAAATCAGCCAGAGCTGGTGCGTCAGGATACCAAGACCGCCGATCATAAACCCGCCGCCCCAGCAACAGGCCGCCACGCAGCCCACCATCCGCGGCCCCACCTTTTCCAGCCACTTCCCGGCGAACGCCGCCGACAGGCCGAGGAAAACGATGGCCACGGAGAAAATCCAGACAACGGACTTCAGCGCCCAGTCCTCCGGCGCGGAAGCCGCAACACCGATGCTCTTGATCAGCGCCGGATTAAAAATCGACCACGAATAAACCGAGCCGAGACAAAGGTGAATGGCGATCGCCGCGGGCGGCACCTTCCAGCGGTTAAATCCGTCCTTCGCAACAATATGCTCCTTACCCAGAGCACTCAGAAACCCTGCCATGTCCGCTCATCCTTCCCTATTGCGTTTAAGGCTAAAACGATAGCGATTATAACGAGGCCCACGCGGGATAAAAGCCCCCACATGTGCGGCATTTTGACTATGGTGGGGATAAAAGCTGATCCATTCAGCGTCATCCTGGCGCAAGTCGGGATCCATTTAGCAGCTGACCCGATATCGTTTTAACCGCGAAGGCGCGAAGAAACGAAGTTTTACTCTATGCGCACATAACCTGGAATTGAGGAAATTCCTTTCCCATCTTTTACATTGGTTTCCTGCTTAACGCTGAGATATTTGCAAGTTAAATAAGAATCTTCATCTTGAAACAGCACATAGCCTTTAGGATCAAAGAGTGCTCCCGGAAACTTACGGAGGTTATTATACCATTTTCCCTCCTTATGATATAGAGCATGGCGTGCGCCAACATTCCACTTTTTGTTTAATCTTCTTCCGTTGACGTTTGATGCCTTTGCTTTCTGGTCAATTTCAACAAGCTTTGATTTTTCCGACCTATATTCCATTTCATCTTCTCCCTGTACCGAATCTGTAAACCCAGCAACCCGCCGCAAAACTGTATTAGGTGTATCTTCAAAAGGTTTCGCCTTCTTTTGCAACCACGCGTAAACCTCCTCATCAATGCGAATAGTAGGCATCACATACCCTTCTCCCTTTATGTAACACTGTAACAGTGTTTAAAATAAGTCCCCTTAAATGTCAAACCCAAAAAAACCTTCGCATATTCGCGTCTTCGCGGTAAAAGAAGGACCCATGACCAACGCAGAAGAAACACTTCAAAGGCTACGTTCTCTCAAACCACGTTTTGGCGAGCTGCGCTTAAAACGGGTCCGTGTTTTTGGATCGGTAGCCCGAAACGAGGCGGAGCCTGATAGCGATATTGATCTACTGGTGGATTTTGATGATGGGGTTACTCTGTTTGATGTCATGGATGCGCAGGAAGCACTGGAGCACGAACTTGGACGAAAAGTCGATATTGTTACACCAGAAGCTCTTCACGAGGCCTTGAAGGACAAAATCCTCAGCGAGGCCCGTGATGTCTGATCATTCTAAATGGGGGTTTCGAATAAAGGATATCCTTCATTGCATTGAACGAATCGAATTGATTGTTAACGACGTCAATTATGACATTTTCGAAAGTAGTGAGAATGATCAAGATGTTGTCCTGCGGCGTTTCCAAATCATAGGTGAAGCAACAAGAAAACTGCCCGATGAAATCAAAGACCGGCATCCTGATATCCCTTGGAAAAAAATGATCGATTTTAGAAATTTCGTCGTGCATGAGTACCATAGAATCAACTACCGCATTATCTGGGATACGGCCCTTATAGAGCTTCCCAAGATTAAAGACGCCCTGCTGAAAATCAAATTGCCGGAAGAAGAATGACAAACGCAGCACTCAAAGAAGACAATCATCCCGCCTTTAAAGAACCCGAGGTCGGCGTTGCGCTCGCCGGGCAGTTCGGGCTGAAGGAGGATGAGTACGAGCATATCCTGAAAATCCTTGGCCGGACGCCCAGCTATACGGAGCTTGGCATCTTTTCGGTGATGTGGAGTGAGCATTGTTCTTACAAATCCTCGCGCATTCACCTGAAGAAACTTCCTACGCAAGCGCCGTGGGTTATTCAGGGGCCGGGCGAGAATGCGGGCGTCATCGATATCGGCGACGGGCAGGCCGCCGTGTTCAAAATGGAATCACACAACCACCCCTCCTATATCGAGCCCTATCAGGGTGCGGCGACGGGCGTGGGCGGTATCATGCGCGATGTGTTCACCATGGGCGCGCGGCCCATTGCCAACGTTAATGCGCTGCGCTTTGGCGAGCCATCACATCCAAAAACGCGCCACCTTGTTGACGGCGTGGTCGCGGGGATTGCCGGGTATGGCAACTGCATGGGCGTTCCGACCGTGGCCGGGGAAACTGAGTTTCACCCTTCCTATAACGGCAACTGCCTTGTCAATGCTATGACGGTTGGCCTTGCCGAGCAGGACGGCATTTATTATTCGCGCGGCGCGTCCGCCGACCAGCCGGTAATCTATGTTGGATCCAAGACAGGACGCGACGGCATTCACGGCGCGACAATGGCCAGCGCAGAGTTTGAAGAAGGCGTTGAAGGTGAGCGGCCCACGGTTCAGGTTGGTGATCCGTTCACCGAGAAACTGCTGCTGGAGGCCTGCCTTGAGCTAATGGAAACGGATGCGATTGTTTCCATTCAGGATATGGGAGCGGCTGGCCTTACCTCCTCATCAGTAGAAATCGCCGATAAGGGCAAGATCGGCGTGCGGCTTGATCTTGATAAAGTTCCCCAGCGCGAAGACATGATGAGCCCCTATGAGTTGATGCTCTCGGAAAGCCAGGAGCGGATGCTGATGGTTCTGGAACCCGGCAAGGAGCATATTGCCGAGGAAATCTTCAAAAAGTGGGATCTCGATTTTGCCGTGATTGGCCGGACAACCGCGGAACGGCAACTGACCCTTACCATGTACGGTAAGACATGGTGTGATATTCCTGTACCACCACTCGTTGACGAAGCACCGGTTTATGATCGTCCGCAGAGTGAGTATCCGAAAGCTGAGCCGATCAATGACGGCGATTTCGAAAACAGTGATCTGGCGGCAGACCTTAAAACCATCATGGGCTGCCCCGATATGGTGTCCAAGCGCTGGATCTGGGAGCAGTATGACAGCCTCGTTATGGGCGAGACGGTGTTCAGTCCCGGCATTGCAAACACCCAGAATGACAAGGCCGCCGATGCGGCACTGGTGCGGATCGAAGGCAAGGACAAAGCGCTTGCCATCACCTCCGACTGCAACCCGCGTTACTGCAAGGCTGATCCGTTTGAGGGAGGCAAGCAGGCCGTGGCAGAGAGCTACCGGAATATCTGTGCGACCGGTGCAAAGCCGCTGGCAGTGACGAACAACCTTAACTTCGGCAACCCGGAAAAGCCTGTGATCATGGCCCAGTTTGTCGGCTGTATCGAGGGGCTTGGCGCAGCGTGCGGCGCGCTCGACTACCCGGTCATCTCCGGCAACGTCTCGCTCTATAACGAAACCAGCGGCGAAGCGATCCTGCCGACGCCGGTGATCGGCGGCGTCGGGCTGATTGAAGATGCGGATAAGGCCGTTGGCCTAGCCTTTGCGGACGAAGGGGAAACGATCCTGCTGATCGGTAATGACGGGACGCATCTCGGCCAGTCGCTTTACCTGAAAGACGTGCACGGCAAGGAGGAAGGAGCGCCGCCGCCCGTCGATCTTGCCAAAGAGAAAAAGCACGGAGAATTCATCCGTAAACTGGTTGAAGACGGCCTCATCACAGCCTGTCATGATATTTCCGACGGCGGCCTGCTTTGCGCCATCGCGGAAATGGCGATTGCCGGAGGCATCGGGGCGGAGCTTACCGTTAAGGGGGAAAGCACGGCCTTCTGGTTCGGTGAAGATCAGGCGCGCTATGTGGTTACGACGAACAACCCGCATGCCATCACCACACTGCTCAGTGAATGGGATGTGCCGGTGACGGTTATCGGGCAAACGGGAAGCAAAGGCTTGACGCTTCCCGAAGATCAAGTAATTTCGATTGATGATTTGCAGGATCTTCATGAGAAATGGCTGCCTGAATTTATGGGAGGGAGTAAATAATGGGCATGGAAGCAGGTGAAATCGAAAAGCTGATCCGGGAAGGCCTGCCGGACGCAGATGTGAAGATCGAGGATCTGCGCGGGGATGGTGAGCATTATGCGGCCTATGTTTCCTCGCCGTCTTTTGCCGGAAAATCCCGCGTCCAGCAACATCAGATGGTTTATAACGCGCTGCAGGGTAAAATGGGCGGCGAACTGCATGCGCTGGCAATCCAGACCAGTGCGCCTGAATAAGGAAGGTAATGATAATGGAAAACGTAATTTTCGACCGTATCCGCAAGGAAATCGAGAGCAATGACGTCGTGCTCTACATGAAAGGCACCGCCGTCTTTCCGCAGTGCGGCTTTTCCGCCACGGTGGTACAGATCCTGTCCGTACTGGGCGTTCCTTTCAAGGACGTCAATGTCCTTGATGACGGTGAAATCCGCCAGGGCATCAAGGACTTCACCAACTGGCCAACCATCCCTCAGCTCTACGTGAAGGGAGAGTTTGTCGGCGGCTGTGACATCGTCCGCGAAATGTATGAAAGCGGCGAGTTAATGGGCCTTTTGAAAGAAAAAGAAATACCGACAAACGTTGCCGCTTGATTCTTCCAGCACCTCCGCCCCGACTACGCCACGGGTCTTGAACCACGAGTGGTATCGTGCGGTCGCATACCTTGATGGTTCCGGCGAGTTGCGCTACCGGGTCACAAATGTCATGACCCACATCGATTTTCTTCCGGGAGATGATCCATTAGAAAGTTTCCGGCAAACTGTCGATATGTTCGAAGAACTATGCAGGGGAATGAATCAGAATCCGATTCAGTATTTCCGGCCTTTTTAAAAATCAAACCCTGACCATCTTGCTGTCGCGGTGGATGTTGCAGCTCATGATCAGGCCAAAACCAATGAGTGCGGCGAGCATGGCGGTGCCGCCGTATGAGACAAGCGGCAAAGGCGCGCCGACCACCGGGATCAACCCCATTACCATCGAGACATTCACGAAGACATAGAGCGAGAGATTAACAGTCAATCCCAGCGCCAGAAGACTGCCGAAGGCATGACGGCAGCGGAAGGAAATCCAGATGCCGTAAATGAACACCAGCCCGAATAAGGCCAGTAATACAAGCCCGCCAAACAGGCCCCATTCCTCGGCCCAGAGGGTAAAAATAAAATCGGTCTGCTTTTCAGGCAGAAAATTCAGGTGACTTTGCGTGCCTTTCAGGAACCCCTTGCCTTCCAGCCCGCCGGAGCCCAGCGCAATCTTGGACTGGGTAATGTGATAGCCTGCACCCAGCGGATCCGTCTCGGGGTTCATGAATGTCAGCACGCGCTGTTTCTGGTAATCATGCAGGAAATGCCAGGCCACCGGCAGGGCGGCAAGGCCGGCGGCAATCACCACGGCAAACATCCAGAACGGCACGCCCGCCATAAAGAACATGGCCGCGCCTGCCATCACGATCATCAGCGAAGTCCCGAGGTCCGGCTGCAACAGGACAAGGCCGACCGGCGCCAGTATCATCAGGACCGGCGGCACAAGAAAGCCTATCTTTTTAACATCATCCAGCGTGGACGCATGGAAATAGCGGGCCAGGGCCATAATGACCGCAATCTTCATCAGCTCCGAAGGCTGGAGCTTGATAATGCCGAGATTGATCCAGCGCTGCGCACCCATGCCGACATGTCCCATCACCTCAACAATCAGCAAAAGCACAAGGCCGGCGAAAAAGGCCGGATAGGCAAGCCTGTACCACCATTTGACATCGATCAGGGCGATCACCAGCATAATGACGGCACAAACGGCATAACGCAGAATCTGGCGGGACGCCCACGGATTAAGGTTTCCCCCTGCCGCCGAATAAAGCGCGGCAAACCCGACACAGGCGATCAACGTCACCAGCAGCACAAGCCCCCAGTTCAGTTGCAGAATCTTCTGCCCCAGTGTGAGATGATCATCATGTAAGCGGATTGCGCGGGCCATTTGTTCGTTCGCTATCTCGTGTGCTCGTTTACTCGTATATTCGTTTGCCCGTGACTATAGCACCGCATATCAAAACAGCGAAACAACGAGATATCGAGCACACGAGATAACGAACTAACGAAACAGCGGCTTCTTTGGCGGCGGCGGGACAAGTTTTGCCAGTTCCGGTTCGAGGTCCAGATGAATAGCTTTTGAGGCCGGGTCGTTTTGCTGGGCTTTCAACAAAAGATCCCGGGCGACCGGCGCCGCAGCCGCCGAGCCGCCGCCGCCATGCTCAACAACGACCGCGCAGGTATAGCGGGGTTTTTTCACAGG
>CAZKGT010000027.1:0-17478 GCA_964552285.1 uncultured Pseudobdellovibrionaceae bacterium
GGATGTCGAGCATGAGCTGGCGAACAAGCATGCCGGGCGGTTCCGGATGGCGGGCGTACTGCTGAAAAAGCAGGAGAAGGTTTCGCAAAAATCCGGCAATAAATACGCCTTTCTCCAGCTCTCCGATCCGGACGGGGTGTACGAGGCGACTCTTTTCTCCGATGTGCTGGCGAGAAGCCGCGAGTTGCTGGAGCCGGGCAACGGTTTACTCCTGACTATTGATGCCGAGCAGCGTGAGGACCAGATCCGCTATACCTGCCAGCATATTGAGGCGCTGGATGCCACGCTGGAAAGTCAGATCCGGGAAGTGCATATTCATCTCAACGGAGAAAAGCCTGTTTCAAAATTACAGCAGCTTCTTGATGTTGAGGGGGCGGGTGATATGCGGATCAAGCTGTTTGTGCCCTCACTGAAGGGAATTACGGCAGAGATTGAACTGCCCGGCCGCTGGTCCTTTAGTCCTGAAGCGCGTACGGCGCTGTGGAAGGAAAACGGCGTTGAGAAGTTGCAGGAGCTATAGCCAAACTCTTCAAAACGCTCTATAACCATACGTCATGGAAAAATTCATGGAGGCATGGAAGGTTTCGGAGAACGAGTTTCCCCATAGCGGAAGCCCGGAGGAAATCCTGTCTTTCTGTATCCGCTACGCCATTTTGGCGCCGTCCACCTATAACACACAGCCCTGGTTTTTTAATGTGCATGGAAACACGCTGAGCCTTTATGCTGACCGGCGTTTCGGGCTTCCAGTGATCGACCCGGATGACCGGCAGCTTTCGATTGCCTGCGCAGCTGCTTTGTTCAATATCAAGCTTACTCTGAAGCATTTTGGCTATAATGCGACGACTGAACTTGTTCCCGATCCTTCAGACGAAGACTGTCTTGCGCGGGTCAAGCTCGGCGACAAGCTGGAAAAGTCTGATAAGGACGACGGCGCGTTGTTTCAGGCGATAGCCAAACGTCACATTCATCATGGTGTCTTCGAAAGCAGGGAAGTGCCGGAGGACGTTCTGCGGTCTTTAAAGTCGGCGGCAGCCGAGGAAGGCGCGTGGCTTCATATTTGCGATCCGATCGAGCGCAGGATTGTCGTGCGGCTGATTTCCGAGGGCGATCATATACAGGTGGCTGACAAGAATTTCCGGCGCGAACTGGCCGGCTGGGTCAACCCCCGCCGTGCGGAAAGCGGGGACGGGCTTCCGGGATACGGGCAAAGTTTTTCGGAAGTGATGAACTCGCTTTCCCCTTATGTATTCAGGCGTTTTGAGGGCGAGGCGGGTCAACCAGTGAATGACCAGCAGCTTGAAAACGGATCGCCGGTACTGGCTATTCTCGGCAGTAAGTCCGGCGGGCTGGTGGAGCGGATTCATGCCGGGCAGGCCTATATGCGGATTCTGTTGCAGGCGCAAACAGCGGGCCTGTCGGTTTCCACATTGAACCAGCCCTGCGAGGTGCCAGAGCTTCGTCTGCGGATGCATGATGACCTGAATCTGCATGGGCGGGCGCAACTTGTGATGCGGATCGGCTATGCAGGCAAATCACAGCCGATGTTTACGCCGCGCCGCCCGATTTCCAGCGTTCTGTCAAAAGGGGAGGCCAAGCCTGTCCATGTGCCGGCAAATGACAAGCAGGAAAGCACCGGGATATTTGGCGCTTTCCGCAGGATGTTCGAGAAGTAAGAGCGCATGACAGTAGACAGAAGAACAGGAAGCTGCCTTTGCGGGGCGGTTACGTTTGAGGCGGTGCTTTCCGAAACGGGTGTACATGTTTGCCATTGCACTATATGTCAGAAATGGGCAGGCGGTCCGAGTTTGTCCCTTCGCTGTCAGGAGGGATGGAAGATTGACGGTGAGGAAAACCTTACCTGGTATGACAGTTCCGAGGAGGCGCAGCGCGGTTTTTGCAGCAAGTGCGGCTCTCAGCTTTTCTTCAGGACCAAAAGCGGATCGTATCACGGCGTGACGGCGGCACTGGATAACAAGGAGGGGCTGCATATCGGCGAGCATATCTTCGTCGATACAAAACCGTCCTATTACGATTTTGCGGATGACAGTCCGCGGCTTACCGAGCAGGAATTCCTGAAAAAAATCGGCGTACTGTAAGGCCTTTTTCCTTGAAATCCTCTCTTTAAGCGGTTATACCCCAAGCCAACCGCCGGACTGTGGCGGAATTCACATGCAGGTACGGGCCGGTTTTCCAGCCCTTCGGTGTTTCGAGGTTTCGAAACGAAAGACCTGCAGAGGCATAACCGTTAAAAGGAGAAAGCATTATGAGTATGCCAGACGTTAACATGCGTACCCTGCTTGAAGCAGGCATTCACTTCGGTCACCACACCCATCGCTGGAATCCCAAGATGAAGCCGTACATTTTCGGTGTTCGTAACGGGGTTCATATCATCGACCTGCAGCAAACCGTTCCGATGCTGGATCTGGCCCTGCGTTCGATCCGCGATATCTCGGCCAATGGCGGGCGTATCCTGTTTGTCGGCACCAAGCGTCAGGCACAGGACAAGATTGCCGAGGCTGCGCGCCGCAGCGGACAATACTACGTCAATCACCGCTGGCTTGGCGGGATGCTGACAAACTGGAAAACGATTTCCGTTTCCATTGCCCGTCTGCGTGAACTGGAGGAGTTGCTTTCAAAGGGGGATACCGGCCTGACAAAGAAGGAAACCCTGATGATGTCCCGCGAGCGTGACAAGCTGGAGCTGTCCATCGGCGGGATCAAGGAAATGGGTGGTCAGCCTGATGCGGTTGTCATCATTGACACCAACAAGGAAAAGATTGCCATTCATGAGGCAAACAAGCTGGGGATTCCGGTCTTTGCCGTTCTGGATACCAACAGCGATCCGGCGGGTGTTGATTTCCCGGTGCCGGGCAATGATGACGCGCTGCGTTCCATCGAGCTTTACTGCGATATGTTCTCTGCGGCTATTCTGGACGGTATTCAGGCCGAGCTGGCTGCGGGCGGCAAGGATCCGGGCGAAGCCGTGGAGGTTCAGGTGGATGTGCCTTCCGAAGAAGCTGTTGAAGCTGCTGCTGAAACCGAAACGGAGAGCAAGTCTGAGGCCGAGTCTCCAGCTGAAGAGGCGGTTGAAGAAGAGGCTGACGTAAAAGCTGCCGCGTCGGCTGGTTAATTTTTTCATATAAAACGAGGGATCGGATATGACACAGATTACTGCTGCGCTTGTAAAAGAACTGCGCGAAAAATCCGGGGCAGGCATGATGGATGCCAAAAAGGCCCTGACCGAAAATGACGGCGATATGGAAGCGGCCATGGACTGGCTTCGCAAAAAAGGCCTTGCCAAGGCAGCCAAAAAATCCAGCCGTACGGCAGCGGAAGGGTTGGTTTCGATTGCTGTTTCAGGCACGAAGGGCGCGGTTGTAGAGGTGAACGCTGAAACAGACTTTGTTGCACGTAACGCTGAATTCCAGGAATTCGTAAACAAGGTGACGGCCATCGCTCTTGAAAAAGCCGGCACGATTGAAGAGTTGGCTGCTGCAGAGTATGAAAGCGGCAGGAGTGTTGAAGAGGCTTTGACAGCTCTTATTGCCAAAATTGGTGAGAACATGACCCTGCGCCGTGTTCAGACGCTTGACGTGCCGAAGGGCGTTGTCGCCGGTTATGTGCACAATGCTCTGGCACCGGGTCTCGGCAAGATCGGTGTTCTGGTTGCACTTGAATCCGATGGCGATGCTGCCGCACTTGATGCGCTCGGCAAGCAGGTTGCCATGCATGTGGCTGCGGCCTTCCCGCAATTTCTTGATAAGGAGTCTGTTGACCCCGAGGCTATGGAGCGCGAGCGCAAGGTTCTGCTCGAGCAGGCTATTGCACAAGGCAAGCCGGAAGAGATTGCCCAGAAGATGGTCGAGGGTCGTATGCGCAAGTACTACGAAGAGGTTTGCCTTCTGGAACAGGTGTTTGTTATCGACAATGAAACCAAGATATCAAAACTGGTTGACGATGCAGGCGCAAAACTGACGGCCTTTACCCGCTTCCAGCTCGGTGAAGGGATCGAGAAGGAAGAAGAGGATTTTGCCGCCGAGGTTGCCGCTGCAGCCAACGGCTAAGCAAATAAAAGCGAATAAATTGAACAGCCGCGTTGCACTGTGACGCGGCTTTTCATACATTAGGGCGGTTTAAGTGAGAACAGCGATATGACGATGACAGCAGAAATTTCCGACGCAGGCCCATCCGCAAAACCGGAGCCCCGGTTCAAGCGGGTTCTTCTCAAGATGTCCGGGGAGGTTCTGATGGGGGACCGGGAGTACGGGATCGACACGAAAATGCTCGACCGGATTGCTCAGGATATCGGTGATGTCGTGAAGCTGGGCGTGCAGGTCTGTGTTGTTGTCGGGGCCGGGAATATTTTTAGAGGCGTTTCGGGCGCGGCAAACGGAATGGAGCGCGTGACGGCCGATTATATCGGGATGCTGGGAACGGTTATGAATGCGCTGGCATTACAATCGGCGTTGGAGAAAATTGGCGTTGAGACGCGGGTGCAGTCGGCCATTCCGATGCAGGCCGTATGCGAGCCTTATGTGCGCCGCAGGGCGCTGCGCCATCTTGAAAAAGGGCGTGTTGTGATTTTTGCCGCCGGGAGCGGGAACCCCTTTTTTACAACGGACACACCGGCTGCGCTGCGCGCGACGGAGATGGGGTGCGATGCGTTGATCAAGGGTACCAAGGTGGACGGCGTGTATGATTCAGACCCGATGAAAAATCCGGATGCCACGCGCTTTGACGAACTGAATTATATGGATGTCCTGACAAAGGATCTGAAGGTTATGGACGCGACGGCGATTTCGCTGGCGCGCGAGAACGATATTCCTATCGTCGTGTTCTCGATCAAGGATCGAGGCAATTTTGAAAAAACCATTACTGGCGAGGGTACCTGTACCATCGTCAAGTCATCAGAAGAGGAGGCCTAGGAAATGGCTGAGCATAATACGGCAGATTTGAAACGTCGCATGGAGGGCGCTCTGGACGCTTTGCACAAGGAATTTTCAGGCCTGCGGACGGGCCGTGCTTCGGCAAGCATGCTGGAGCCTGTTCAGGTTGAGGTCTATGGTTCGAAAATGCCGCTGAACCAGATTGGAACGGTGAGTGTGCCGGAGCCGCGCCTGCTGGTGGTGCAGGTCTGGGATGCGAGCGCCGTCAAGGCTGTGGAGAAGGCAATCCGTGATGCGGGGCTCGGCCTGAACCCGCAGCCGGAAGGATCCATGATCCGCGTTCCGGTGCCGGAGCTGAACGAGGAACGTCGCCATGAATTGACCAAAGTTGCGGGTAAATATGCCGAGAGTGCGCGCGTATCGATCCGCAATGTCCGCCGTGACGGGATGGATAATCTCAAGAAGATGGAAAAAGGCAACGACATTACCGAGGACGAGCACAAGCGCTATTCGGATGAGGTCCAGAAACTGACGGATGATTTTATCGGGAAAGTGGATGGGCTTTTGAGTGAAAAAGAAAAAGACATTATGACGATATGATTCTTTTCAACGCAGAGCACGCAGAGGTCCGCAGAGTTTTTTCTCTCTCGTGTTTCTCTACGTGCTCTGCGTTTTAAAAAACAGCAGGTTCGCATGACAAATCACCCAATCATCAAATCACCAAAACATATCGCCATCATCATGGACGGCAACGGTCGCTGGGCGCAGGAGCGTGGGTTGCCGCGGACGGCCGGGCACCGCAAGGGGGCCGAAACGGTGAGGCGTGTTGTTGAGGCGGCTGCGGATCTTGGCGTTGAATATCTGACACTGTTCGGGTTTTCGTCGGAGAACTGGAGCCGTCCGGCGGATGAAGTGCGGGAATTGATGCGATTGCTGCGTTATTATCTTCGTTCTGAAACGGCGGAGCTTCATAAGAACAATGTTCGCTTGCGGGTGATCGGTGAACGCGAGGGGCTGGATCCGGATATCGTCCAACTGATTGAAAATGCCGAGAGCCTGACGGAACTGAATGACAGGATTACGGTGACGATTGCCCTGAATTACGGTGGACGCGGGGATATTCTGCGTGCGGCGCAAAGGATGGCCGAAGATTTTCAGGACCGTGATATCAGGCCGGATAGGGAGAGGGTTGAGAAGGTTTTTGCGCGTTACCTGATGACGGCGGATATGCCCGATCCGGACCTGTTGATCCGTACCAGCGGAGAACAGCGGATCAGTAACTTCCTGCTATGGCAGTGCGCTTATGCCGAGTTTTATTTTACTGAAACTCTGTGGCCGGATTTCGATAAAGATGATCTGGAACAGGCTATTCGCGCCTTTTCAGAGCGGGACCGCCGTTTCGGTGCCGTGCAAAGTGCGGGAGGTGACGTTTGACGGGTGTCGATTCCAGAAAACTGAGAATCCGCACTCTTTCTGCCGCTGTCCTTGCGCCGGTTCTTCTGGGCTGTGTTTATGTGGGCGGATGGCCCTTTATTGCCTTGATGTTTTGTGCATTTGCAGTGTCCGCGCATGAATGGCTGGCGCTTTCTCTGCGGGCGGATAAAAAGTTTTTGTACGCGTCTTCAGGCGTTTTATACCTTATTGCCTGCTTTGCCAGTTTTATTGCCGTTCGCCAGATTTCAAATACGCCTTTCCCGGCCATAGCCCTTCTGTTTCTTGTCTGGTTCAGTGATGTCGGCGCCTATTTTGCGGGCAAGTTGCTCGGCGGGCCGAAGCTTCTCGTGAAGATCAGCCCGAACAAGACCTGGGCAGGTCTATTCGGGGCTGTATTAGCGCCGGTTCTTCTTGCCGTTTCGTTTATGTTTTTCTTTGGCGGGGAGTGTGACGCGGTCAATCTTTATGAGGGGCCGACGCCGGGATTTGCTGATCGTTTTCAGGATGAGAATTGCCACGTGAATTTTTCTCATCTGATGTTTTTTGCTATTCTGGCGGGGGTCATCGGCCTTGCCGGGCAGGCGGGAGATTTGCTTGTTTCTGCCATGAAAAGGAAGGTTGATGTCAAGGATACGGGTAACCTGATACCGGGTCATGGCGGCCTGCTGGACCGGATCGATTCTCTGCTTTTGTGCTCTGTTGTTTATTTCGTTTTTATTATGGTTGTTCTGTCTGAGGCGGCAGCGATATGAAAAAAATTTCCATCTTCGGCTCTACGGGTTCGATTGGGCGCAGCACGATTGACGTGTTGCGGATGGAGCCTGATCGGTTCGATGTGCAGGTCCTGACGGCAAACAGCCGCGTCAAGGAATTGGCCGAGCAGGCAATTCGGTTGAATGCCGGGATGGCGGTGATTGCCGATCCGCAATATTACGGCGAACTCAAGACCTTGTTGTCCGGCTCGGACGTTGTTCCGGCCTGCGGACGGGAGGGATTGCTTGAGGCGGCGTCCGTGCCAGCCGACTGGAGTATGATGGCGATTGTCGGTATGGCGGGGCTGGAGCCGCTGATGCATGTGATCCGCCAAGGCACGTACGTGGCGATTGCCAATAAGGAGCCGCTTGTGTCCGCAGGGCCGCTTGTTATGAGTGAGGCCTGTAAATACGGGACTACGCTGCTGCCCGTCGACAGCGAGCACAACGCCGTTTTCCAGGTGTATGACCGCGTACATCCGGAAGGCGTACGGAAGATTATCCTGACGGCGTCCGGCGGACCATTCCTGAGAACACCGATTGAGAGTCTTGTCGGGGTGACGCCGGAGCAGGCGCTTCAGCATCCCAACTGGTCTATGGGCAGAAAAATATCCATCGACAGCGCGACGATGATGAACAAGGCGCTTGAGGTGATCGAGGCGCACTATCTGTTTGATATGCCGGCGGATCGGATTGAGGTTCTCATCCACCCGCAATCCGTTGTTCATTCGATGGTCGAGTATCTGGATGGATCCATACTGTCCCAGATGGGTGCGCCGGATATGCGTACACCTATTGCGCATGCGCTGGCCTGGCCTAAACGGATGATCTCACCTGTGCAAAGGCTTGATTTAAAGGGCGTTCAGCTTACCTTTGATGAAGTGGATATTGACAGGTTTCCTGCGGTTCCGTTGGCGTATGAATGCTTGCAGCATGGCTCTGCGGCCTGCGCGGCGATGAACGCGGCCAATGAGATCGCTGTGGAAGCTTTTCTGGACGGACGTATCGGGTTTACCCGTATTACGGGGCTTGTCAGGGATGTGCTGGAGCAGGAAAAAGATTTGCAAGCGGGCAGTCTTGATGATGTTATCGCGCTTGATAAAAGGGTGCGGGAAACGGCGGAATCCACTATAATGAATAAATCTGAACGAAAAGCGGTATCACTATGAATTCTCTGACAGACCTTGCTCAACTGATTGCCCAGAATATCTGGCTTTACGGTGGAACTTTCGTGCTTGTGCTTAGCCTTCTGGTTTTTGTGCATGAGTGGGGGCATTACATTATCGCACGGCTGTGCGGCGTACGGGTGGAGACGTTTTCCATCGGGTTCGGTAAGGAAATCTGGGGTATTAATGACAAGCACGGAACGCGCTGGAAGGTTTCGTTAGTGCCGCTTGGCGGCTATGTGAAGATGTTTGGTGATGTCGATCCAGCCAGTGCCAGGCACACGGAAGAGACCAAGGATGAAAAGGGTGATGTGCGTCCTCTGACCGAAGAGGAGAGGAGTGTTGCCTTTTTTAGCAAAAATGTCTGGGCCAGATCGGCGATTGTGTTTGCAGGACCGGCAATCAACTTCCTGTTCGCGATCGTTATTCTGTGCGGTCTTTATACATTTTACGGCCAGCCGGTAACGCCGCCGCTGGCAACAGCGATCATTGAAGGCAGCGCTGCCGATAAGGCCGGATTTTTGCCCCATGACGAGGTGCTGACGATCAATGGCCGCAAGGCCCGCCGCTTTGAAGATCTGCGCCGGGAGGCCGTTATTGCGCTTGATACCGAGATGACGATGGAAGTCCTGCGCGACGGCAAGGTTATCGAGATCAGGGCGACGCCTTCCAAGATGGAAAGCGAAGACCATCACGGGTTTAAAAGTTCGCGCGGGATGCTCGGTATACTGGGGCCGGGAAACGGGCTGCATATCGAAAGCATTGAGGCGGTAGACGAAGTTGAATATGAAGATGCTGATGCGCTGCGAGAGGCCCTGCTTGCCAAGATGGGGCAGACCTTCAGGATAAAGCTTAATCGTGGTTTCCTGACGGATAACATTACTGTCCATCCGTTGCCGGAAATGAATAAGGGGCTGAAGGATCCGGATAGTCCCGCCTATTTCGCACTTGTCCTTACGGATAGGTCGGCGGAGCATTTCGTCAAGCATGGGCCTGTGGACGCGTTTGTTGCGGCTATGCAGGAGACTGCGGCGGTAACGCTTAGCACCCTGCATGCGCTTGGCCAGATGGTTTCAGGGACACGCAGCGCTACGGAACTTGGCGGCGTGATCCGTATTGGCGCGATGGCCGGGGATATGGCGCAGACAGGAATTATCGCGCTGATTACCTTTACGGCGCTGTTGTCAATCAACCTCGGTCTTATAAATCTTTTCCCCATTCCGATGCTGGATGGCGGGCACCTTCTGTTTTATTTCGTCGAAATGGTCAAGGGTTCGCCGATTTCCGATCAGATTCAGGAGTATGCCTTTCGTTTGGGGCTAGCCATTCTTGTCGGAATCATGCTATTTGCTAACCTTAATGATATCGTGCAGCTTATTCTCTAGGGATAGGCTGATCGTTTCCATCTAGATAGCAATGGCTGGTTCCCCATGACTGTATCTCGGCTGAGGTTTTTTCTCGCTGCGTCTGTTCTGACAATTGTTTTGTCGGTTTTGTTTCCCGCGATTTCGATTGCGCAGGAAAAGATCAGGGACATCAAGGTTCTTGGTGTCCAGCGGATCGAACCTGAGACGGTGATTTCCTATATGGATGTGCGCAAGGGTGACATGGTTTCCGATGAAACGCTTGACCGGGCGTTGAAAAGTCTGTTCCGTACGGGCCTTTTTGCCGACGTTTCAATGCGTCAGCGCGGCGGAGTGCTCGAGGTTAAGGTCGTCGAGAACCCGATTGTCAACAAGATCGCCTTTGAAGGAAACGACAAACTGGATGATGACGAGCTTCAGGCTGAGATCCAGTTGCGCCCGCGTCAGGTATTTACGCGTACCAAGGTACAGTCCGATGTGAATCGCCTGTACCAGGTCTATCGCCGCCGGGGCCGTTTTTCCGTGTCCATCGAACCCAAGGTTATCCGTCTCGACCAGAATCGCGTGAACCTTGTTTTTGAAATTGAAGAGGGGCCGGTGACCAAGGTTAAGTCGGTTCGTTTTGTCGGGAACTCGCACTATGAGGATGACAAACTTCGCAGTGAGATCAGTACCAAGGAAACGCGCTGGTATCGTTTTATTACGGCGGATGACCGTTACGATCCGGATCGCCTCTCCTATGATCAGGAGTTACTGCGCCGTTTTTATCTTGCGCAGGGCTATGCCGACTTCCAGTTGGTTTCCGCCATCGCAGAGCTGTCGAAAAACAAGCAGTATTTCTACGTTACGTTTACTCTTGAAGAGGGCGAGCGTTACCGTGTCGGTAGCATCAATATTGACTCAGACCTTCGCCATTTCGATCCGTCCGTCCTGCAGAAATATGTGACGTTTGAGGCCGGTGAGTGGTATGACGCGGGTGAAGTGCAGACGACTATCGACAAGATGGTCGATGTGCTTGGCGATATGCAGTACGCCTTCGTGAATGTTCGTCCGCAGATCGACCGCAACCGTAACGATATGACGGTCGATATTACCTTTTCCATCAATGAAACGCCGCGCACTTTTGTCGAACGGATTGATATTCACGGCAACGTTCGGACAGTGGACAAGGTTATCCGGCGGGAGATGCTGCTTTCGGAGGCGGATCCTTTCAATCGCTCCAAGCTGGCGCGTTCCGAGCAGGCCATACGCGACCTTGATTTCTTTGAAGGCATAACGGTTCGCCCGTTGCGCGGCAGCACGCCCGACCGTACGGTCATTGATGTTGAGGTGGCTGAGAAGTCTACCGGGGAGCTTTCCATTGGTGCCGGGTTCTCGACATCGGACGGCCCGCTCGCTGATCTGCGCATTCGTGAACGCAATCTTCTCGGCAAGGGACAGGATCTTTTGCTGGCCACCACAGTTGCCGGGACGAGAACGGAGTTTGATCTGGCCTTTACAGAGCCGTATTTCCTCAACAGGGATCTGGCCGCAGGGGTCGATGCCTTCCATATTACCCGGGACCTGCAGGATGAATCCTCATTCGACCAGAAGAGAACGGGCGGCGGTCTTCGTCTGGGTTATCCGCTTTCCGAGAAATGGCGTCAGAGCCTTCGCTACACAATCGAAAGAAACGAAATTGAAAATGTTGATTCCAACGCTTCGCGTTTCATTCGTGACCAGGAAGGCAAGCGCGTTACATCCGCTGTTTCCCAGCGCCTGACCTTTGACGACCGGGACAGCAAGCTGTTTCCGACGGAAGGTCTGTTTGCATGGCTTGATACGGAAGTAGCCGGTCTTGGCGGGGATGCCAAGTATATTTCCGGTAAGCTGGGCGGAACCTATTATTATCCGGTCTTTGATAACTGGGTTCTCAGTTTTCTGGGTGAGAGCGGTGTTATTGAAGGCTGGGGCGATGAGAATGTTGCCATTAACGAACGGTTTTTCCTTGGTGGGAACACGCTGCGCGGTTTTGAGCGTGCCGGTGTCGGGCCACGCGATATCATTGCGGATGATGCCCTTGGCGGAAATATATTCTACCGCGGTTCGGTTGAGCTGTCTTTCCCGCTGGGGCTTGATGAACTGGGCATTAAAGGTCACGGTTTCAGTGATTTTGGTTCCCTGTTTGAGGTCGATAACGCAAGCGGTTTTGATGTCGTTGACGATAGCACCTTACGGGTTTCGGCCGGTGTCGGGCTGTCGTGGCGTTCGCCGTTTGGGCCTATCCGCGTGGATCTTGGTTTCCCGCTGGCTGATGAGGATTACGATAAGGAAGAGAACTTCCGCTTTAGCTTCGGTACGCGGTTCTGATTCGGGGCGACGAAACTATATAAATTTCGGGGATGCTATTTATGCGTTACGTTTTTTTCGCATTGCTATTGCTGGCAATGATTCCGCTTGCTTCCGGTCAGGCCGGGGCAGGAAATCTGGCCGTTGTTGATGTTCAGTATCTGCTGAGCGAATCCAAGGCAGCCAAGGATCTTGAAAAGCAGCTTGCAAAGCAGCAGGAAACTTTCCAGAAGGAAATTGAGGGGTTTGAGGAGGAGCTTCGCGGCGCCGAGCAGGCGCTGATCAAAAAGCGCGAGACTTTGTCCGAGGAGCAGTTCCTGAAAGAAAAGCAGGTTTTTGAAGGGAAGGTACTGGAAAAACGCCGGATTTTGCAAACTCGCAAAAAGGGCCTTGATGAAGCTTTTGGCAAAGCGCTTGGCACCCTTCGCGGCAAGATTGTGGAAATCGTTGCACAGATTGCAGAGGAAGAAGATATTGAGCTGGTTGTGACGCGCCAGAACGTTGTGATTGTTGAAAAGACAATCGACAGGACAAAAGAGGTTCTAAAACGACTGGATAAAGACCTTCCAAAGATAAAGCTCAATGTGGATAAGAACTAGAGGGAAGAATGGCTGATCCTAAGTTTTTCGACCGGGCGGGACCGGTAACGCTTGGCCAGTTGGCTGAGATGACTGGCGCAAAGTTGTCGGAAGGCAGTGATCCTGATTACGAGATCCATGATGTTGCCGCACTCGATACCGCAGGTGAGAATGATATTTCCTTCTTCGATAACAAAAAGTACCGTGATCAGTTTCGTAACACCAGGGCAGGGGCCTGTCTGGTCTCTCCTGAGATGGCAGGTGAGGCACCGGAAGGTGTTCATCTTCTGATTACGCCGTTTCCTTACAAGGCTTATGCGCATACGGCGCAGTTCTTTTATCCCGAGAAATGGCCGGATGCCTTTATTTCACCGGCGGCCAGCATTGACGACAGCGCGCAGGTTGGCAAGGAGTGCGTGATAGACCCGGGCGCGGTGATTGGTGAAGGGGCCAAGATCGGTGATCACTGCTGGATTGAGGCCAATGCGGTGATTGGCAGAAATGTTGAGATCGGCGATCATTCAAGGATTGGAGCCAATGCTACGCTTTCGCATTGTTCTATCGGATCCTATGTTCGGCTTTATCCGGGGGTTCGGATCGGACAGGATGGGTTCGGTTTTGCTATCGATCAGGCTGGCCATGTCAAGGTTCCCCAGCTTGGGCGCGTAATCGTTGAAGATAAATGCGAGGTCGGGGCGAATACCTGTATCGACCGCGGGGCCGGGCCGGATACGATAATCGGTTCCGGGACCTGGATTGATAACCTTGTGCAGATCGGGCACAACGTTAAGACAGGTAAAGGCTGTGTGCTGGTTTCTCAGGTCGGTATTTCCGGCAGCACGGTGCTTGGTGATTTTGTTGCTATGGGCGGGCAGGCTGGTGTGGCAGGCCACCTGAATATCGGGACAGCCGCGCGGATTGCTGCGAAGGCGGGTGTTATGCGCGATGTTCCGCCCGGTGAAGAGCAGATGGGAGCTCCTGCCATGCCGATTAAAAAGTTCATGCGGCAGGTTGCATTGCTCAACCGTATGATTAAAAAAGAACAGTAGTTACCTGATTAGGGTTGGATATGAGTGATTCCATTATTGATATAAACCGGATCATGGAAATGATCCCGCATCGTTACCCCTTTTTGCTTGTCGACAGGGTGCTTGAGTATGTGCCGGGAGAGAGCGCTGTTGGTCTTAAGAACGTGACGATGAACGAACCTCACTTTCAGGGGCATTTTCCTTCTTCACCGGTAATGCCGGGAGTGCTGATTGTTGAGGCGATGGCCCAGACATCGGCTATTCTGGTTGTTCGTACGCTTGGGCCTGAGTCCGAAGGCAAGCTTGTTTACTTCATGACCATCGACAATGCGCGGTTTCGAAAGCCCGTGGTTCCGGGTGACAGCCTGCATATTCACGTTAAGAAGACGCATGAACGCCGCAATGTCTGGAAATTTCATGCGGAAGCCAAGGTGGATGGCAAAGTTTGCGCCGAGGCGACTTACAGCGCGATGATCCTTGATAATTGACCAGTTTTTGTTACGGATCGAAACAATCCGTGATTTGCCCGGAAGCATCTGAAAATCTAGAGTTTGCAGTATGAGTGTACAAATCCATCCATCCTCTATCGTTGAAGACGGGGCCGTGCTCGGTGAGAACGTATCGATCGGTCCGTTTTGTATCGTTGGCCCGAACGTTACGCTTGGCAATAATGTGACATTGAAATCGCATGTCGTTATAGACGGGATTACCACGATTGGCGACGGGTGCGAGATTTATGCGTTTGCCTCCATCGGCCAGCCGACCCCCGATCTGAAATATCACGGTGAGCCATCCAGGCTGAATGTCGGGAAGAATTGTAAAATCCGTGAATATGTCACAATGAACCCGGGCACCGAAGCGGGAAGGATGAGCACGGATATCGGCGATAACTGCCTGTTTATGCCGGGAAGCCATGTGGCGCATGACTGTGTGATCGGCAACAACGTCATTATGGCGAATTATGCCTCGCTTGGCGGGCATGTGGTGCTCGGCGATTATGTGATCCTTGGCGGCATTTCAGGTGTGCACCAGTTCGTGCGTATCGGGGCACATGCGATTATCGGCGGGTTTACCGGTGTCGATAATGATGTGATTCCTTACGGGCGCGTGCGCGGTGAGCGAGCCTATCTGGCCGGCCTCAATCTGGTCGGTCTTGAGAGGCGCGGTTTTGAGAAAGAACAAATCCGCATACTTCAGAAAGCCTTTAACGAGCTTTTTGGAAAAGAGGGAACGCTCGATCAAAGGATTGAAGCCGTTGCCGAGGATTACGGCGAGCATGAGGTTGTGGCAGCGATCATTGAATTTGCCCGGGAAAAAACGAACTTTCCATTATGTCAGCCGTCGAGGAAAGCAGCATAGATATTCAGGAAATCAGGACACTTGGTGTCATTGCGGGCGGCGGGACGCTGCCCGAAAAGCTTCTCCATGCCTGTGACCGCAAAAAAATCGAACCGTTTGTCGTCGGTTTTGAAGGCCAGACGGATCCGGCCCTGGTGGAAGGGCGCAGGCATCTCTGGACGCGGCTTGGCGCGGCCGGGCAGATTATCCATACACTAAAGGCCCATCAGATCAGGGATCTTGTCCTGATCGGCAGTATGCACAGGCCGTCGATTTCCGAGCTTCGTCCTGACCTGCGGACGGCGCAGTTCTTTGCCAAACTTGGCATTCGCGCGCTTGGCGATGACGGTATCCTGGGGGCTATCCGTAAGGAGCTGGAGCACGAAGGCTTTACCATTCATGGTGTACAGGATTTTGCCGATGATCTGCTGGCCGGGCTTGGGCCTGTTGGCAAATGCAGGCCGGGCAAGGCGGAGCAGGTGGATATTCAGCGCGGCATTGAGGTTTCGCAGGCGCTTGGGGGGCTTGATGTCGGGCAGTCCGTGATTGTTCAGGAAGGGCTGGTTCTGGCGATTGAGGCGATAGAAGGGACCGATGCAATGATCCGCCGGTGCGCCGACCTGAAGCGAAAAGGGCGGGGCGGAGTGCTTGTCAAAACATGCAAGCCACAACAGGACCGCAATCTGGATTTGCCGACAATAGGCCCGGAAACGGTGCGTCTTTGCGCCAAAGCCGGGCTTTCCGGTATTGCCGTGCAGGCAGGTAACAGTTTAATCCTGGAGCCTCAGATCGTTTCGGAACTGGCTGATCAAAAAAAGATTTTTGTTGTCGGCGTTGAAGTCTAAAGGACATGGCGGATAAGCAAAGTTTGCAGATATTTCTGATCGCGGGTGAGGAGTCCGGCGATATTCTTGGTGCATCCCTGATGGAGGGGCTTAAGGCGCTTCGTCCTGATGTTTCCTTCTCGGGAATTGGAGGGCAGCGGATGATGGATTCCGGGCTTGGCGAGAGTCTGTTCCCAATGCGTGAGCTTTCCCTGATGGGGGTGTTTGAGATCGCTCCGAAAATTCCGCGTCTGCTAAAGCGTATCAAAAAAACGGTGCACCGGATTGAGGCGGATCAGCCGGATATTCTTGTCACAATCGATTCCCCGGATTTTTGTTTCCGCGTTGCCGGTGCTCTGAAGCAGCGTGGGCGATTTAAGGGGAAGATCGTTCACTATGTAGCGCCGACGGTCTGGGCCTGGCGGCAGGGCCGGGCGAGGAAGGTGGCAAAGTTTCTGGACGGTATGCTGTGCCTGTTTCCGTTTGAGCCTCCCTATTTTGAAAAGGAAGGCCTTCAGGCTGTCTATGTAGGGCATCCAGTGATGGACAGCGAGGCGCTAACGGCAGATGGAAAATCCTTCAGGCGCTCGCTTGGGATTGCAGAGGATGCCATTGTACTTGGGCTGTTTCCGGGCAGCCGGATGCAGGAACTGGAGAAGACGGGCAGGGTTCTTGTGCAATCGGCGCAGGAACTGGCGGGAAGACTCGCAAAGATGGAGATTATCCTGCCGACCCTGCCGCACCTGGAAGAAGCTGTGCAGGATTTGACAAAGGAACTGTCCGTGCCGGTTCATATTGTCGCGAGCCGGGCGCAGAAATGGCCAGCTTTCCGGGCCTGTGATGGTGCAATGGCGACATCTGGGACGGTTGGGCTGGAACTGGCGGTGGCCGGCGTTCCCCATATCATTGGCTACCGGATGTCGCCCATAACCTACCAGATTGCGAAAAGAGTCGTGAAGACGCCTTATGCGCATCTGGCCAACGTTATCCTGGGGCGGAGGGCTGTGCCGGAATTTATCCAGGATGATTGTACTGCCGGTGCACTTGCGAATGAGATGGTTTTGCTGTTCAAGAATCTGGACACGATGAAGGCCGATTTCGAACAGGTGCGCAGTCTTCTCCACACGAAAGATAGTCCTTCGCGTATGGCCGCCGGGGCAGTTTTGGATGCTGTTTTTGCGGAACGTCATCCCGGCGCAGACGGGGATCCAGCAATCAGCTTTCGAGATGACGGATAAGTAGATCCCCGCCTGCGCGGGGATGACTATATAACAAAAACTAATCCCGGTCGTCTATTTCCACGAACGGCCGTTCCGTGGGGCCGGTGTAGAGCTGGCGCGGTCGGCCGATTTTCAGGCTTGGCTCCTCGATCATTTCTTTCCACTGCGATATCCATCCGACGGTCCGGGCCATGGCGAATAGGACCGGGAACATGGAGGACGGGAAGCCCATTGCCTTCAGAATAATGCCGGAATAAAAGTCCACGTTCGGGAAGAGTTTGCGTTCGACGAAATACTCGTCTTCGAGCGCGATTTTTTCCAGTTGTTGCGCGATATCCAGCAACGGCTCGTTTGTAATGCCGAGATTGTCCAGAACCTCGTCGCAGGATTTTTTCAGGACGGCGGCGCGCGGGTCGTAGTTCTTGTAAACGCGGTGACCGAAGCCCATCAGGCGGAACGGATCGTCCTTGTCCTTGGCGCGGGCGATGTATTCGGGGATGCGGTCGGGCGTGCCGATCTCGCGCAGCATCTCCAGACAGGCCTGGTTGGCGCCGCCATGG
>CAZKGT010000028.1:0-11710 GCA_964552285.1 uncultured Pseudobdellovibrionaceae bacterium
CCAGCACCGTGCCTGCCAGCAGCATCAGCCAGTTATTGACCTCGCGGCTAAGCGCCACCTGCCCCTTCTTGCGCGATTCCTCGAGCTTTTTCGGGGTGGGTTCTTCGGTCTTCTGGGAGTCGTCTGGCTGTTCACCGTCACTCATGACACTATTTTACCCCGCCGAGGTTAAGAAAAACGTCATGCCGGACTCAAAACGCGAGACCCAGAACAACATGCCCGCCGAGATGATCAGGGACAAAGTAACCAGAGAGAGCATGATCTGCAACGGCAGAGCGAGCAGGAACACCTGCACCTGCGGCATAAGGCGCGAAAGAACGCCCATCATGATGTAAATCAGCAGCGATACCGCCAGAAAGGGCGAGGCAATCTGTACGCCGATCGTAAAGCTTGAGGCAATCGCTTTTGCCATCAGCTCGGCCATGCTGCCTGTATCCGGTACGCCGCCGACGGGAAAGATGTGATAGCTTTCGACCAGTCCGAAAAACAGGAGATGGTGCATGTTTGTCGAAAACAGAATCACCACTCCCGTCACGGACAAAAACGCGCCGACGATTGAGCCCTGTGACGCGAAGTTCGGGTTAAAAAGCTGGGCGTTACCAAGGCCGGAGGCCATGGAAATTACCATCCCGGCCGTATCGAGCGCTGCAATCAAAACGCGGGCGACCGTGCCGAAAAACAGCCCGACGACAAATTCCATCAGCACCAGCGCAAACAGCATCATCGTATCCGGCACCGCCGGCAACTGCGGGATAATAAGAGGGAAAAGAACAAAGCTCAGCGCCAGCGCCATCAAAAGCCTGATTCTCTCCGGCACGAAAGAATCACCCACCCCCGGCATAATCATCGCCGCCGTACCGATCCGCACGAAGGTCAGGATGAAGGCAAAAACGCCCGTGGTAAGGAATTCCTGAATAGTGTCCATATTCTGTTTCTATTCCTGGTTTTCTATTCCAGCGCCACGATCTGGTCGGCCAGAACTTCCATGAAGCCTACAAGTATGGCTGCCATCGTCGGAAAAAAGAAAAACAGCGACAGGAATATCGCGAGAATTTTCGGCACAAAGACCAGCGTGATTTCCTGCACCTGCGTCAGCGCCTGCAACAGCGCAATCGATACACCGACCACCAGCCCGATCAGCATAATCGGCGCGCCAACCTGCAACGCCACCAGAATGGCCTGCCGGACCAGTTCTATGATTTCGGAGTCGTTCATGTGAAAAGTTTACAGCGGGCGGCAGGCCGTGTACAGCGCGCCGGAATTACCTTCCATTTTAGCGGGGGATATGCTATGAAAAGCGCCGAAAGGTCAGAGGATGCCCGCATCATTCCAAAATCCAAACCAGCCGCTAAACTACCGCGGCCTGACGCAGGAAGAAGAATTGCAACTCACTCAGGATGAAGAGTGGGAAAGGATTCTTATTGGCAACAGCCTCAGGAACCTTAAAGCGTTTGAGGATGCAACCGTAAAGCCGGTTAAAGGCATCGATAACCTGCTGGAGACGGCAGACAGCTTCGTCATCGAAGGCCGCCCAACCAAAAAACAGCTTGAATATATCGTCGCCCATGCCGCTGCAAAAGGCTGGGAATGCATTTACGTTTATAATGACAAAGGCAAAGTTGACGCAAAAACAGCAGCAAGAATTCAACAAATTATTGAAGAGAAGAAAACTCCCAGCGGCATAAGCCTCTCTGATAAGCTGGCCGTCAGCACCGACGGTTCCCAAGCCAAACCGCCTTTCCGCCTTCGTCTCGATGAATTTCGCCGGAAAATTGAAGAATTTAACGCCGGACAGCAGGCTGCAAACAATAACGGACAAAATCGACTACGTATGCCTACCGGGCCATGGGCGAATCCTGGCGGTCCAAATGGGCCTGCATCTCCTTAGACAATGGGGACACAATGAATCATTGTGTCCCCTGCGTAATCTGCAGACGCCGGGACAACGGCGGGGATATCCGCACCATTCAAACTGAAGGGGACGTCACATCTAAATCGGCATTCTCATGATGTCCTGATAGGCGCTGATCATGCGGTCGCGCAGCGCGACGACTGTCTGCAAAGTAAGCTCGGAAGCCGTCACCGCCTCGACAACGTCGGTCAGGTCGGCCTTGCCGGTTACGGCCGCGGCGGAAGCTCTTTCGCCCGCGTACATGGTATCGATAGAATCGACCGCGGCCTTTTTCAGCAGATCACCAAAGTTTGCCTCGTCCTTTCCGGCAACGCCCGACTTGTTTGCGCCCTGCGATGTATTGGCATAGGCGCTGGCGGCGGCGACAGGATCGGCGATTTTATCGACTGGCATGGCTATACTCCTTGCTTTTTATCCTATCATAACGCGGCCTAGTTCCGCAGCAAATCAATCGTGCGCAGCAGCATACCGCGTGATTGTTCGATCATGCCGAGATTGGCCTCATAGCTTCTCTGGGCCTCACGCATATCCATGATCTCGATCAGGGAGTTGACGTTCGGTGCGCGGACATAACCGTTCTCATCTGCGCCCGGATGATCCGGCATGAATTTCGTGGTAAAGGGCTCGGTCCGGTCGACATCGATATCGTCGACCTGGACGACCTTCATGCCCAACTCCCGGTCCAGCACATTTTTGAAGGTAATGGTCTGGCGCCGGTAAGGATCCTCCTCCGGCGTACGGGCAACCGTATCGGCATTGGCAAGGTTTTCGGAGATCACACGAACCCGCGTTCCCTGCGCCCGCATACCGTGCGCCGAAATTGTCAGTGAGTCCCAAAGATCAGACATGGCTGTTCTCCCTTATCTTAACCCTAGCCGCCGCGCCCCAGCGCCGTGCGGATCATGTTGACGTTTTTCTGATACAGGTTGGTCATCAGGTTGTAATCCATGGTCGTCCGGGCGGCGGCAATCATCTGTTCTTCGATGATCACGGCATTCTTTGCCGGCGCGACCTCATAAACATGCTTCTTTTCCCTGTTTTCAGGATCTCTCAGTTCCCCGCCTGCGACCATGTGCCTGGCGTGTGTCGTTTCCTGATGGATGCGGACTTTCCCGTCCACCTCATGCAAAACCTTTGAAAAATCAACAGGAACAAGGTCGTGGGGCTGGTAATCCGGCGTGTCGGCGTTGGCAATGTTCTGTGCCAGAACCCGCTGGCGCTGGTCCAGATAATCCATTTTGGCCACGAGACCTTTGAAGAGTCCGATATTCTGTGTTGTCATGTCCTTCGAACCTTTTTTAAACCCGTCCGGTAAAGGACAATGCAGGAACCGTGCCAATGGTGGACAAAACCGACGACGGACGAGATATCAGCCGGGATGAACTTCTCAAGCCGCTGAATATAAAGGAAAAACCTGAGCGCGCAACGGCCGTGGCGCTGGAGTACGATCAGGAGACAAAAGAGGTTCCCAAGGTGACCGCCGCCGGCCGGGGCTTGCTTGCCGAGCAGATCGTTCAGATCGCTCTGGAGAACGGTATCAGGATCCGGGAAGACAGCGCTCTGGCTGAAATGCTGGCAACGATTGAGCTGGAAAGCCCGATCCCGAGCGAGGCCTTTGTGGCTGTGGCGGAAATTTTATCCTACGTTTACAGGGCCAACGGAGAGCCAAATCCTTTTGATGCGGTGTTCAGGGATGCTAGGAATGAAGATCAGGACAAGGAAGAAGAACAATGAGCGAGCATACGATTGAAAGCCTGACACAGCGGCTGAATGATATGATCGATTTTGTGGACCAGGCGCGCGACCGCGTCGATGGCGGCGATCTGGTTGATCTTGGCGATCTGGACGGTCAGGTCGGTACGCTGTGCAGCGATATCGAATCATCCGATCCGCAAACGGCCATGGAAGTCGCCGCCCTGATGGGCAAGATGATCAGTGCGCTGGAAGATCTGGCGCGGGCGCTGCGGGACTTTCAGGACAGATCCGGCACGCATAACGAATAACCGGGGAAGCAGGAAGTATGGACGGGGGCGACCTGACACAATATGTACGCTTCTTTGCAGCTCTCGTTTTTGTGCTGTCATTGATGGGCGGGCTCGCACTGCTGATGAAAAAACTTGGGCTTGGTGGTGCGCAGGTTCCTGTGGGTAACCGCAAGAGGCTGAAAATCACCGAAGTTCTGCCGCTGGACAGCCGCAGGCGGGCCGTTATTCTCCGGCGGGATGAAACAGAGCATCTTGTCATCCTCGGCCCGAACGGTGAGACTGTGGTGGAGACAGGGATTGAGGCAAAGGATGAGACGACAAGCGAACAATAAGAAGTCATTCCCGCGAAGGCGGGAATCTACCCATCGGCCACAGCAGGCTTCGAAATGGATTCCCGCCTTCGCGGGAATGACTTCCGTTGCTTTGGTTTTGCTAACAATCCTGACCCCGGAAACGGCCCTTGCCCAGGCCATCACGCTTGATCTCGGTCAGGGCGAGGCGAACGGAACGGTGACGGGACGGGTGATCCAGCTCGTCGCTATCCTTACCGTTTTGTCGCTTGCGCCGTCGATCCTGGTGATGATGACTTCGTTCACGCGAATCATCGTTGTTCTGTCTTTCATGCGGACGGCGATCGGGATCCAGCAGACGCCGCCCAATACGGTGATTATTTCGCTAGCCCTGTTCCTGACGTTTTTTATCATGGCCCCGACGCTGGAGTCCGCCTACAAAACCGGCATCCAGCCACTGATCAATGAAGAAATTGATGAACTTACGGCCTTCGACCGGACGGTCGAGCCGTTCAAGGTGTTTATGCTCCAACATGTGCGCGAGCAGGATCTGAAGCTCTTCGTGGATTTAAGCGAAACAGGCCCTTACGAAGAGCCGATGGCGATCCCGCTTCATATCGTGATCCCCTCTTTCATGATCTCCGAACTGCGGCGCGCCTTTGAGATCGGCTTTATGCTCTTCCTGCCGTTCCTGATTATCGACATGGTGACGGCCTCGATCCTGATGTCGATGGGGATGATGATGCTGCCGCCCGTGATGATATCCCTGCCGTTCAAGATCGTGTTTTTCGTGCTGGTGGACGGCTGGTACCTGATTTCCGGATCGCTCATCCAGAGTTTTGAAACCGGCGCACCGCCGGTGCCGGGGTAGCGTCTTTCCGCTTTATTCCTCAGCTTCCCGGTAGGCATCCAGGAAATCCCTGAACATATCGACCTCGGAAACCAGAGCCGAGAGTGTTTCGCGGTCGGCGAGGACGGCCAGTTGTCTTGGGCGGGTGACAACCTCGAACAGTCTTGCGCGCGGGGTCTGGCGCATGGCTTTCATGTAGCGGTCGCGCAGGTTGGCAAGCGCCATGCGGTTATCTGCAAGATTCAGGGCGACAGCATGATTGAGGATGAGGTCGGCCTGATCCTGCGTAAGCTTGCGGGCCGGTGAAATTCCTGCATCCAGAATCATGTTCTCGAGCGCCTCGGCGGCATCGTCCCACTGGCCGGACTGCCAGGCGATATCGGCCTTCAGGCGGTTGATGTCGCTATCCGGCGTCAGGCTGTGCAAAATGTTCAGGGCCTTACCGGGATGGTCGGTTTCGGAAAGAGCACGGGCGCGAAGAAGCTTTGCCTCACGGTCTTTTTGCGCCCTCGCATCCGCCGGCATAGCGGCCAGATATTCCTGTGTGCGATCCAGTATATCCATGGCCTTCAGCGGCTTGTCGTCCAGAAGGTAAATAGCGGACAGACGAATGCCAACGCGAGCAGCCTCTTCCCCCTTCAGGCGATGGTCGAACTGGTGCTGGAGAAGTTTGGCGGCTCGCCCGAGCAGGTCGGCCTGCACCAGCGTTTCGGCCAGTCTTTCCACAAGGCGGTCCCCTTCCTCGCCGGCAGGAGTCAACTCCGGAAATTCCTCATAAAGCGTTACGGCCTCCAGCGGCGTCAGCGGTCTTGCATCCGGCGACAGGAACAGGTCGCGGAATGTTTTCGACATGAACGTGGTGATCCGCTGGCCAAGGTCCGTTTCCGGTGAAAGCGAGGCCGCATCGCGCAGGATGGAAAGCCCTTTTAGAAACTCCTCATTGTCGAGATAGATTTCACCCAGCCGGAAATTGATCCAGGTTTCAAGCTCGTCCCCGCGCCAGACATAGCGAAGCCTTTCAAGATCATCAATCGCCTCTTCCGTTTCCAGTTCGCCGCGCTTGATCTTGAGATTGGTATGGGCAAGGCCGCCCTTGGCCCTGTATAGCTCGTCGAAACCTTCAGCCTGCTTTCTCCAGATTTCCAGCGCCTTCTCTTCTTCGCCTTTTTGCCGGTAGGTTTCGCCGGTGAGATAGTTCCATGCGTTTTTCTGGTGGGGCTTCAGCCGATCAAAGCTGCGGAACACGAACTCGAGAAGCCTTTCCGCCTTTTCAACGTCGCCAGAACGCAGGGCAATTTCCGCCAAAACCAGCGCCAGATCACTCCGGATCTGCGCCGGGTAGCCGCCCAGATCGTTGAAATTGTCCGGCAGAATTTCCGCAGCCTGACGCCAGTCTTCAAGATCGGCCAGCACATAGGAACGCCAGAATTTAATCTCCTCATATTCCTCCAGAGCCGACGCAGAAAGGTCGGAAAGAGCCAGTTCGCTTTCATGCGCCAGCGCCCGCGCAGCCCCGCGCAGGGCAAGATATTCCGGAGTCTCGCCTATTTCCGGCATAATCTGCGCAGCAAAGCGCAGGAAGCCGAGGGCCTCGTTGCCCCATCCGTTGGAAATGTTCAGCTTTGCCAGTGTCAGAAGATCCTGCACCCGGCCCGTTCCATCCCGGTGAATGAGTCCTGCCAGCAAAATCCGCTGGTTATCGCGCAGGGCATTTGGTCCGCCCATCTGCCACTGACGGAAGTTGTATATCCTCAGGCTCTCCTCAGCCGAATCTTCCGTATCTTCCTCAAGCGGTTCCTGGTCATTCTTTTCCATGCGGCTCGTGACAACGACGCTCTGGTGGGAAACGGCCAGCCCATCAGGACGTGTAATCACCACGCCGGGCGGCTCCGGTTTCACTTCGAGATCATCAACCTTTGTCTCAACGGCCATGCCGATCGGGCTGTGCAGTATCCTGAGGTCAACGAAATCCTGCATCGGGCCTGCGAAGTCGGCCGATGTCGAGACGGTCAGAACCTTCAGCACGTCCCCGGTTTCCGGATCAGGCAGGTCAAGAACCTGGCGGGCGCTTTGCATCTCGAGAAACAGGGAACTGCCCCGTATATCTTTTCTGGCGGGCGCGCGGCGCACGGCCTCGACAGGCTCTGTCCTTCGTTTCTTCTGCGTCACCAGCACATTCCAGAGCAGTCCCCCGCCCTCACCGTAAATATTTGTCTCGGCAGGCAGCTTCGTGCGGAATGCCGTACCGCCCTGCATAGGCATACGCTCAAACTCATCGAACCGGATTTTCTGCGGCCCCTTGAGTTGGGGCAGTACGGGGATATCCGGCTTATCAAGCACGATCCAGAGATAGCCGTTCCGTTCAAAAACGGCAACGCCATAGGTTTCCGTCGAAGAGACCGTTATCATATGCGGCTCAATTGCAATCTGCGGCAGGAGCGGCTTCAGCGGCTGTCTTTTCACCCCTTTACGCGGCGACGGCTTTGTTTCTGCTCTTTGAGACTCTTCTTTTTCGGGGACCTTTTTTTCCGGCTCCGGCAGGTCTTCTTTCTCGATGGATGGCGGCTCTGCCTCAACAACCTTTACAGACTCCTCTTTAGTTCCCTGTTTTGGCTCAGGTTTTACCGGAGGCACCTGCTTTGTTTTTACCTGTTTTGGCTCCTGCTTGCCGCCCGGGGGATCAAACACGTCAACAACAACACGGTTGCCTGCATAAAAATGCCGGAACGTACTGCCTTCCGGAACCGTCAGCAAGACCTCGACCTCCCGTCCCGATGCCGCAAGGATCTGGATGCCGCTTATATTTGAGAGCTTTACAGACTGGGCGTCGGAAAGATTGAGCATGGCCGTGCTGTTGAACGATACCAGCAGGGACGTTTCGTTTTGTTTGCCGGCCTTGTACTCGACCTTCGAGGGCCAGTCGAAGACGATCCGGGAGTATGTGTCATGCTCGCCCGCCCGGACGTTGACTGTCTGGGCGAATGCGGGCTGGCTGATAAAAAACGCCAGCAGAAACAATATGGAACAAACTCTGGCCATCAGAAATGAGAGTGCCACACAGGCTGTGAAAGAACAAGCAAAGGCCCCTTATTGGACACCAAGATCGGTGAATTTCACACGCCGCCCGTCATCTTCCATGATGACGATATCCACCCGGCGTGACAGGTCGAGCCGGGTATCTTCCGGAATATCGGTGGAAAGCTCGTCAAAATAGGCGCTGGACAGGCCTCTGACCGTCATCTGACGATCATACCCGACATCATAGAGCGCCGCGGCAACGCTCGTGGCCCTCGCCAGCGATAATTCCCAGTTCGATCCGTAACGCCCTCCGCTCTCCTGTATCGGCCTCGGGTCGGTGTGCCCGATGATTTCTATCCTGTTCTTGATTCGGTGAAGCCTCCCGCCCAGCGTAAACAGTGCGCGCGATCCGTCTTCGGATATGTCCGCGCGGCCGGGCTCGAACAACAGGTCCTGCGGCAACGAGACCACCAGCCGGCCATATTGTGGGATAACCCGTACGCCCACAAGCGTCTCTTCCTCTTCCAGCAAGGGCTCGAGCAACGCGCTCAGGTAGTCCAGATTGAGCGCCTGATTAAAATCTATCTTTTCGATGCTGATCGCATCCTCCGGACCCAGATCGAAAACAGGCCCTTCGAAAACGCTGAACTCGTTTTTCATGGCAGAGGACATCTCGTCCCAGTCCTGCGATTCCGGGTTACTCATGGCATACAGCAGCACAAAGAATGTCAGCATCAGCGCCATGATATCGGTGAAAGAAATCACCCAGATATTGGATGAGCGGGACTGAGTGCCTATATCCCCCATACGGCGCCCGTAACGGGACGGAGAAGCCCCGTCCTGCTTTTCGTCCTCTATCTCTTCTTCATCCTTTTCGATTCCATTCATCCTGTCGATCATGGCTGATCCCCCGAGTCCGTCCGTTCTGCCGGTGTCTGAGCCTCCGGTTTTTGCACGTCAGGATCAACCGGTGAAAACGGCGTGTGTTTGCGGAAATACAGATCTATATCCCCCACCGTACCTTTGTTGAGTCCTACACTCATCAGCCTTTTCGGCAGGCCGTTATTTTCAAGCTGGATACCCAGCGCCGCAGCACGCTGCATTATCTGTCCTGTTTTCTTGGGCATTTCATTCTGCATCTGCGCCGGTGCCTGTTCGACATTCACCACCATATCCATTCGGTAAGGATGCCCGCGCGCTTCCGTTTTCATCAGGGTAATCACAGTTTGTGCGAAGTTAGCCTCTTCATCGTCCGCCCCGCCGGTTATTCCCGCAACGGCGGCTTCGAATTTTTCCAGCGGCATGCGCATATGCATCACGCCCCGCTCCTTGTCCTGCTCGACAAGGATACCCGCAATATGCGCGTTAAACAGAGCCTCCATCTTGTCCAGCGTATCGCCTTCATTGATGGATTTTTCTTCGTCCGGCCTGACCGAAGGCTTCAGGTCTTCCTCCGCCATTTCGGACCCAAATGTTTCGGTTACGCTGGCAATCGTCTTGTGTTGCTTAACCTCGTCAAAATTGGAAATTGCGTTCAGGACGATGAAAAAAGCCAGCAGCATAATAAACAACGATAGCCCCATCAGCTGGCTTGCCATGGATCCCTGATTTCCTGTGAGTTTTCTACGACGGAAGAATTTCATACGCTGCCATTATACATCAGGGCGGCAGGCGAATACAGGTGAGGTTTTAGTCAAAATCGGCAAGGATTTTGTCGATATCATCCTGACTAACGGCTTTTTCAGGCAGTTGCGGACCGTTCAGCAGCGAGTCTTCGCCGACCGCGGCCTGCACCGTGCCCGTTGAATCAGGGACGCCTACGATATCTATGATCGCATTAACATGGTGCTCGATGTGACGGAGAGTCCCCAGAACCTTGGTGATGCGCTGTCCGGTAATATCCTGGAAAGAACAGGCTTCATAGATCTTGGTTACAGCCTCCTGTACCTTCGCTCCTGTTTCAGGGTCCATACCGGCAATCAGTTTTTCAATTTCTTCGGAAGAATCCATGATGGTTCCGGTGGCTTCCGCCGTTGCCTTGATAACGGCATCCAGCTCATCGGTTGCATCGGAAATCTCTTTTTCGGATACGCTGTCCTGCCCAGAAGTCCCCAGTTCAGCACGCATCTGCCCAAGGATTTCTTTCAATTCCCTCAAGAGAGGCGCGATCGCTTTGACACACACATGACTGGTCTCGCCGGCTTTATCCAGGACACTGTTGATAATTTTCAGCACATCTTCGCGCTTATAGGCGGGAACAGGTTCACTCATCACTCTTCCAGTCTCTATGTTGGAAATAAAAAATGCAACCGGCCTGTTGTTTTATTCTAACCCGCGGAGACCAGCACGCTTTCGATCTTCATCTTGAGCGTTTCAGCATTGAACGGCTTGACGATGTAATTGTTCACGCCGGCCTGTTTGGCGGCAATGACGTTCTCGGTTTTACTTTCCGCCGTTACCATGATGAAAGGAATACGGGAAAAATCGTCATTGGCACCGCGCACTTTCTGCAACAGCTCCAGTCCGGTCATCGGCTCCATGTTCCAGTCAGAAATCACCAGCCCGTAATTTCTTTTCTTAATATAATCGAACGCCATTGAACCGTCCGTCGCCTCGTCGACATTATTAAACCCGATCTGCTTTAGAAGATTGCGGATAATGCGCAACATTGTCTGGTAATCATCCACAATCAGAACGTTCATACCTGTATCCATAGCCACCTAAAACTCTCCTCGTTGCTTTTATAGCCATTAAAACCGGAGTCAGAGGGAGCAATGATCCCCATTGCCGTCTGACCCAACGTATATTATGCGAATCAAATGGTTAACCGGACAATAAACCAAAACAGGTATTTTTTATTACATTGAAATAAAATGATATTTTTACTTACGCTGCAAAACCAAAGCATACGATGATATTCTTGTAATGGCCGGTCCGGCTTATTCGTCAGGAAGACTCGGCAGTTGCTTTTGCTGCGCGAGAAGAATCGTAACCGCCCGGGCACGATCCGGGTTCATGGACGCCAGTATAGGAGCCGTTTTCCGTTCGGACATTTTCGACATGACCGCCAGCAGGACGTCCATATCAAGCGTATCGAAAATCCGGGCGGCATCCTTGGCCTTCATGCCTTCATAGATTTTGACAAGACTGCGGATTCTGGCCTGTTCGGCTTCCGATTGTTCATTGAGCAGTTCGCGGATTTCATCCCGGAGTATCTGCAATTCATGGGTCTTCCGCTCCAACTCCTGTTCCGCGGCCCGTAAAAGCGCCTCGCGTGTTTCCAGCGCCTTTTCCTTGCGCCTTATATCCTCGCGCCGTTTGCGGAGGTCTTTGAACAGCTCCATCTGGACTTCCGAATACTCCAGCTCTTCCTCTACAGCGTCGCGCCATTCGGTCGGCTCTGCCTCTTTCATGGCAGGTTCTTCATGCGTTATATCCTGTCCGGCATGAGCGTCAGCCGCGTGCTCCTCACCGCCGTCTTCCTTTTTGTCGCCATGGGGCATAGCGGGCGGCTCAGCATCAACCTCATGCTGGGCCATTGCCATACCCGGCGCAGAAGAAACGCCGACGATAAACTCACCGATCCGCACGGTAAAAGACAGGGCCGCCACGACCACCAGGACCGGCAAAATGCGAATATGCTGGGATAATTTCA
>CAZKGT010000028.1:11810-16289 GCA_964552285.1 uncultured Pseudobdellovibrionaceae bacterium
AGGGCCGCCACGACCACCAGGACCGGCAAAATGCGAATATGCTGGGATAATTTCACTTACGGCCTCCGGCTTTCTTTCCGCTGCTTTTCTGCAACGCCTCAAACAGCTCGCGTTCGGCCTTGCTCTGGAAGGTCCCGGTATCGGCAGGATCATCCCCTTCCTCTATGACAGGAGCAGCCGCCTCGGGCGCTTCGCCCTTGTCAAAATCCGGATCCCGGATATTAAAGACAGGCGGCTGAATGGCGGCCTTGCCATTGGTTGCCGCTTTTTTTGTGCTCACAGTCACAGGCTTTTCTTCAGCGACATCTTCATCCGGTACAACGGCGCCATGCCCCTCGGCAACGGCACGGCTCTTTTCTGCCAGATCGCCCAGACGGGAAGCCAGATTGTTCCCGGCCTCATTCATGAAGCGAAGTTCTTCGCGCAAGTCCTTTGATTCTTCAATGACATCCTGCAATTCTTTGCCGGACTCCCTGGCCGCTTCCTTCATGCCGAGAATGGCCTGTTCGGCCTGCGCGATATTGTTTGAAAGATCTTCCAGCAGATTACCAAGCTCTGCACGGCTCCGCCGAAAAGTATTGATACTTTTCGTCAGCCGAATGGCGTAGAATATTGTTACCCCGAGAAGAACAAGGATCAAACCGTCCAGAAACAAGCCCAGTCCGGGACCAACCATTATTCATCATCCTCTTCAGGCGGAACATAAGTCTCAATTCTGACCGCTATATGATCCTGTTTCTGGCCGACAGGCCCCCTGAACATCGGCACATCACCGCACCGCAACTCCAGCCAGTCCTCCAGCCTCGTCGGAAAAATAATCTGCGTACCGATCTTCCAGTTCAGTATCTTGCGCAAGGGTATCGTTACCTCGCCCAAAACCGCAGACAGGTGCACGTCCGTTTTATACAGCTCGTTCGTCAGGTGGTTTTCCCAGATCGAGTCACGGCCAAACTTTTCACCCATGAACATCTGGAGCAGCAACTCGCGGATCGGCTCCAGCGTTGCGTACGGGATCAGAATTTCAATCCGGCCGCCGCGGTCGCCCATATCCACCCGCAGGCGCGCCAGAACACAGGCATTTCCCGACTGGGTAATCGTTGCAAAGCGCGGGTTCGTTTCCATGCGCTCCAGCGAGAAGCTGACCGGTGAGAGCGGATCGAATGCGGATGAAAGGTCACTCATCGTGACCTGAACCATTTTTTCGACCAGCCGCGTTTCTATCGTCGTGTATGGGCGCCCTTCAACGCGGATAGCGGGAGTCCCTTTCCGTCCACCAAGCAGCACATCAACGATGGAATAAATCAGGGCGCTGTCGGTAACCAGCAGGCCATGGTTATCCCATTCCTCCGCCTTGAACACGGTCAGCATGGCGGGCAGCGGGATGGAGTTCATGTAATCCCCGAAACGCACCGTCGAAACCTGATCAAGCGAAACCTCAACATTGTCGGACGTCAGGTTCCGCAGGGAAGTCGACATCAGGCGCACCAGACGGTCAAAGACAATATCAAGCATCGGCAGACGCTCGTAATTGACCATCGCCGAGTTAATAAGCGCCATCACACCGGATGTTTCACCGGTGGCCGTGTCGTCATCAAATCCGAGAAGGCTGTCGATTTCCTCCTGGTTGAGGATGCGGGTACCCCCGTCGTCATCCTCCATCATGGCGTCGAATTCGGGCGTGGCGTCGGCGTCAGCGCCGTCTTCCATCGCCTCCCATTCGGCCATCATGGCCTTCTCGTCATCGCTCATTTCCTGGAGCTCTTCCGTTTCGGTATCGCTCATGAGCCGTTTCTTTGTTCAGGGTTGTGCTTCATTCCAAACGCAAGCCGCACGCAAGAACCGTGCCGATTACTCTATATAATACCATATTTGCTACTGAATCAGAATCTCCTGAAACAGCACATCCTTTACTTCCACCGGATATGCCGCCGCATTGACACGTGCAAGCAATTCGATCTGGAGCCGGTAAATTCCGGCGGAACCGCGCAGGTCCTTAACGCGCAGTTCCCGCAAATAAGTCTGGAACTGATCGACAACGCGCGGCATCACAGCCTCGACCGCAACCATATCCGCCTGACTCTTAAGCTCAAGCTGAACCCTCAGGCGCAGCAGGCGCTGCTGGCCGTCCGGGCTGTTGAGGTTAACGATCATGCTCGGCATTTCAAGGAAAACGGCACCTGCTGCGCCTTCCCCGTGCCCGTCACCGTGGCCGCCGCCATGACTGTCGCCATGAGAATCAGCATGCTCTTCTCCGTGCTGCTCGGCCTTTCCGCCAAACATCTTGTCGAATGTCCCCGTGAAATAAAGGGCTCCCAATACGCCGACCAGGATGAAAAACGGCACGACGCCAAAAAGGACGATCTTCTTGGCATCAAGCCCGGAACCACCATCACCTTCTTCGCCGCCTTCCGCATCAGACTCGTCATCATCTGAAAGACTGGCGTTGACCTGTTCCTTTTCTTCTTCGTCGTCCGACATAGTCCTGACCTTTTTGGAGATTTTCAGAGGGAAGACAATACCACAGATGCGGCATACGCCAATGATAAACCATATAAGGAGGCACGTCTAATACACGGCTTTGTGAGACGGGCCGGGAAATTTTTGCCGGAGCGCTCTCCGGATGAGAGCCGGAACAAGGAAATCGCTCGCGCCTTATAGAAACAACTGCCCACATAACGCACTGTAATTCAATTATTTTTGAGTCTGGCACGCTCCGTGCAATGCCCTACCGCGAACGGAAAAGGGATTTGATTAATGGAAAATGCCATTTTTATCGGACTGTCACGGCAGATTGTTCTGCGCACGAACATGGATATCGTCGCGAACAATATCGCCAACATGACAACGCCGGGTTTTCGTGGCCAGAACATGGTCTTCGAGGAATATATTTCCGACCCGCGCGGCGCGGACGATCCGATTTCCATGGTCTATGACTACGGCCAGTACCAGCTTACGACGCCGGGACCGGTCAAAAATACCGGCAACCCGCTGGATGCGGCGCTGAACGGGCCGGGGTTTTTCGGCATCCAGACGCCGGACGGCATTAAGTATACGCGGGCGGGCAACTTTGAATTAAACGCGCTGGGCGAACTGGTGACGCCTTCCGGATACCCGGTCGCCGATGCCGGCGGCGGGACGATTACGATCCCGGAAGACGCCAAAGAGGTCAAAATTGCCGATGACGGATTTGTCTCCACCGATCAGGGTGCCATCGCCCAGATCATGGTGATGGAATTTGATAACGTGCAGGAACTCGATCCGGTCGGGAACAATCTCTACACCACCGAGGCCGCCGGAAAACCCGCGGAAAATACCGTGGTCAAACAGGGCATGGTCGAAGGATCGAACGTAAACTCCATCGTCGAGACCACCAGGATGATCGACATCCTGCGCAATTATCAGAGCATGCAGCAGATGCTGCAAAGCGAACATGAACGTCAGCGCACCGCCATCCAGCGGCTGTCGCGGACAGGCTAGGAATTTTAAAGAAGGAGAAAGACAATGCGTTCTTTGGATATCGGAGCAACCGGGATGCTGGCCCAGCAGATGAACGTCGACGTCATCTCGAACAATATCTCGAACATGACCACGCACGGTTTCAAACGCCAGCGCGTGGATTTCAAGGATCTGATCTATCAGAATATCGACCGTCCCGGCGCGACGTCCTCGGATACGGGCACGTTACTCCCCTCCGGTCTCCAGCTCGGCCTTGGCGTACGGGTCGGCTCAGTCTACCGGATCCATTCGCAGGGCGCTTTGCAGACGACCGAGAATGCGCTGGATCTTGCTGTCAACGGAGACGGCTACTTCCAGATCGATCTTCCCAACGGAGATACGGGTTATACGCGCTCCGGGATATTCCAGGTCAACGAGAACGGTGAAATTGTCACATCACAGGGGTTCGTCGTACAGCCCGGCATTACGATCCCGCAGGACGCCATCGATGTCGAGATCAACGAAACCGGCGGCGTCTACGTCAAGCTGTCCGGCCAGGTAGCCATGCAGAATGTCGGACAGATCGAACTGGCAAACTTCATCAACCCGGCCGGTCTGGAAGCCATCGGCGACAATATGTATCTGGAAACGGAAGCCTCCGGCACAGCCTTTACCGGCAATCCGGGCGACGAGAATTTCGGCGGCCTGCGCCAGGGATTCCTTGAAACCTCCAACGTGAACGTTGTCGAGGAAATCACCGAACTGATCAAGGCACAGCGGGCCTATGAGATGAACTCCAACATCATCAGCACCAGCGACGAGATGATGAACACGGTGAACCAGCTTCGCTAAGGAAGGATGGCAGTAATGACCTATCAACTCTGGAAGGATTTTAAACTGGCCATGCGGATCGCGCTTTTTGTTGCCGTCGTGGTTTTCGGCACGGTCTTTATCCTGATCGGCGCCCGTACCGCGCTGGCCGGTTATGTCAGCCTGAAACCTACCAGTGTTGTTACCGGTAACAACACTGGTAGGTTTCAGGCT
>CAZKGT010000029.1:0-10246 GCA_964552285.1 uncultured Pseudobdellovibrionaceae bacterium
GTATCGTTACGGATACCGGATCTGTGAAGGGTTCCGTTGTTGAGTCCCTGCGTTCTGTGCTGCCGGATCACACGCATCTGGTGCCCGCGCACCCGATTGCCGGGACCGAACATTCGGGGCCGGAGTCCGGTTTTCCCGAACTGTTCATCGGTCGCTGGTGCATCCTGACGCCCCTTCCGGAAACGGACATCAGGGCGGTTGAAAAAGTCACGCAGCTCTGGGAGGCGTGCGGTTCGCGTATTGAGATTATGGACGCAAAACATCATGATCTGGTGCTGGCCATTACGTCCCACCTGCCGCACCTTATCGCGTACACAATCGTCGGCACGGCCACGGATCTTGAGCAGGACACGCAGGCCGAAGTGGTAAAATTCTCCGCGTCCGGTTTCCGGGATTTCACGCGGATCGCAGCCTCAGACCCTGTCGTCTGGCGCGATGTTTTCCTGAGCAACCGCGAGGCTGTCCTGGATATGCTCCAGCGTTTTACCGAAGATCTCACGGCCCTGCAGAAGGCCGTGCGCAGGAATGACGGAGCGTTTCTGGAAGACTTCTTCGCCCGGACGCGGCATATCAGAAAAGAGATTATCGAGGCCGGTCAGGCGGATTATGTCTACCCTACCGGGAGCGGGGCCATTGAATCTCAGGAAGGGGTGCCACCGGCATCTCCCCAACCCAAAGCATCTGATTCCGGGCAATAACGCGCAGCCGGATCGTACCGTTTGCCTTATCCTGCTTGTTTGCGGGAATGCTGTTGATGACGGCGGAGGCAATGCCTTTTTGCACATCCGAAATTCCGCCTGTTTTCCAAAGCCTGTCGATCAGGGCGTCCGGCGTATAAATGACAAGGTCGAACTGTATATCCGGCTGGAGATTGTCGTCGAGAGAAAGCAGGCCTACGCCTTCGATTTTGATATCCTGTGTCTGTAAATGCAGATCCCGGATATCCAGATAGTTGCCGTTCTGCTGCCATTTCCAAAGATCTTCCTCAGCGGCATAGGCCGGCCATTCCTCGGGGATCACAAGGCCGAAAGAAAGCTTCTGCAGCGTCACAAATTTATGCGGGTCGGCGGGCTTGACCGGGATGATGCCCTTTGGAAAAGAAACCTCCACGATCTGGCCGGGAAGATAAAACCCCCTGATCTCGGCGAGCGGGACATGAAAAATCAGGTCCGAAACATGGACATCTCCCGAATACTGCAAGACGGGTTTGCCTGGAAATCCTTTGACACGCGGCTGTTCGCCCGAGAGTGCGAACATGGTGCCGGCTGCCGGGGAATAAGCGCGCTGGACCTGCCTGTTAACGGCATCTGCCATCGTGAGCCAGAAGCCGAGATAAAGCGATGCGCCAATAAGGACAACGGCAGAAAATATGAGAAGAAATTTTTTCATGACGAGGGAAGCAGTTTGTTTGAGGTTTTTTCCAGCGTATCTTCCAGCTCCTTCATTGTTTCCGCCACGCCTTTTCCCGGCTGAATGGCAGGAAGAAATTCAAACACAACCTTGCCCGGCTTTTTCATCCAGCCGGAGCGGGGCCAGAAGGCGCCGGTGTTAAGCGCCAGCGGAATAATCGGCAGGCCGGTATCTTCCTGAATGCGGGCCACACCTGCCTTGTAGGGCCTGTCTTTGGGTGTCTGGTGCGTGTAAACGCGCGTTCCCTGCGGGAAGATGATAATCGGGCGGCCCTGTTGCTTGACGTGATGCGCCCCTTCCATGATCTGGCTCATGGCTTCCTTGCCCTGTGAGCGGTCGATAGCGATCGGATCGATGCGGGACAGGAACCTTCCCCAGATCGGGATGGAGAGAAGTTCCTTTTTCAGCACAATGGCCGGGTCATCGAAAAGCAGGTGCAGCTTGAACGTTTCATACGGCGACTGGTGCTTGGCCGCCACCAGATATGCGCCTTCTTTAGGTAAGTTCTCCAGCCCGCGCACTTCGTAATGAATGCCCATGATGACCCGTTCCATCCAGTCAATAATTCGTAAATAGGCACGGATCATCGCCAGCGTTGTATCTCTTGGCGTAAACAGGAAGGGAATACAGACAATGCAGGCTATAAGGTGGTAGCCGAAAAAGCACAGGTTAAAGAGTGTCGAGCGCAGCCAGATCATGGTTTTTGAAGTGTCAGTTTCAGTCGCAGCCAGGTCAGGATGGTCTTGTTATATTCTCCCATCGTGATTGTCCAGAAGCCCCCGCGCCAGCTCGAATAGTTCTCCGGCACCACCGGATAGGGAACAAGGATGGCATCGGGCAGTGTATGACGAAATTCCAGCATGGCGCGGGGCATATGATAGCTCGAGGTCACCAGCCGTGCCGAGGACAGGTTGTTTTTTTTCATCCATAAGCCGGACTCGGTGGCATTGCCACGCGTGTTGACGGCCTCATGGCCAAGCGTAATGCAGCATTCAGGCAAAGAGCCTTCGTCAGCCCATGTTTTGGACATCTCCCGCACATCCACCTGCGGATTGACGCCGGAAATAAACAGGTGCTTTGCCTTATGCGCTCTGTAAAGCGCGACCCCGTGTTCGATCCGTCCGTTTCCCCCCGTGAGCACGATAATCGCATCCGTGGTTTTTGGTGTATTGCTTGCTGAAAGTGCGCTTACCTTACCGGCAAACACTCCGTACCCACCCAGCCACAGGAGTATCAGGCCAAGCGATGAGAAAAGAATGACCTTCTTCATGGCAACTGCTCCAGTGTACGCAGGACGGTTACTCTTGCCGTCAGGCTGGCGATCATCGCAACGATTACAGGCATGACCGCCAGAATGGCAAGCTGCACGGCATTCAGCGTAAAGTCCGGCAGCAGCGCCACGCCAATTTCACCGGAAATCCAGTCGATCACCAGAATGGCAAGGCCGCCCGCAACGGTTCCCGCAATTCCGCCCTGAAGGGCCAGCAGCATCGAATGGCGCTGGAACTGGCGCATGACGTAATGATCGCTCGCTCCCATCAGATGCAGCAGCTCTACTTCGGCCTTGTGAACGGCCATACGCGAACGTACGGCCCCGGCAGCGGCAGTTATCGTCGTAAGGCCGATGACCAGCACCAGCAGCGCGGCGGCAAACTGCATCGCGCCGGTAAAGCGCAGAAGGTCGCCAAGCCACGATTCGTGCGTATCCAGCCGCGCCTGCGATGCGACGGCTTTGATTTTTCCTTCAAGTTCGGCAATCGTCTCCGGGCCGGATTCTATCAACTCCACCGAGATAAGGCCGGGCAGGGGAATATCGTCCAGCACCAGTCCCTCCCCAAGCCACGGTGAAACCATGGCCTCGATTTCTTCTTCGCCGAGAATATGAACGGAGGACACGGAAGGGATGTTTTGCAGTATGCCGCCAATACGCTCCGTCAGGGCGTTCACCTTATCTGCCGAAAGGGTTGTTCCCGACGGATCTTCCGCCGGAATTTCCACAGTCACCTTGTTTTCAAGCCCGGACGACCAGCGCTCGGTGACCTCGGCCAGCGCAAAAGAAGCCGCCAGCGACAGGATGGCCAGAAACACCATCAGCCCGACCAGCAGTACCATAAATCCCGTGCCTTCGCTTTTATGGAGCGGCAGGTCGTATTTCCGTTTTCCTTTTGCCGTGCCGAGGGTTTTTGTCACGATTCCCACCCTTCCATAGATGTCATCCCCGCGAAGGCGGGAATCCACCAATCAGCTTTCGCGATGGCTGGAAAGTGGATCCGCGCCTTCGCGGGGATGACGTGAAAGGTTTTGGCGAAAAGATGACCTCCGTTCATCAAAACACCCCCTCAATCTTCTTGCGCACCCAGCTCTTTGGCTCCTCAACAGTTAATCCGCCGTCTTCCAGCACCAGCCTTTTATGGCTGAAACGTTCCATTATTTGCTGATTGTGTGTCGCGATGACGATGGTTGTGCCCATGCGGTTCAGTTGGTCGAACAGGTTCATCAGGCGAAAACCGATCTCGTCGTCAAGGTTCCCGGTCGGCTCGTCCGCCAGCAGCAGGCGCGGGCGGGTGATAACGGCCCGCGCAATCGCAATGCGCTGTTGCTGGCCGCCGGACATAGTGTTGGGCAGTACGTGCATGTGTTCGCCCAGACCGACCCACTCCAGCAGTTCGTTGACGTTGTTCTGCACTTCCTTTTCCGGCTTGCCGGATATACGCAAAGGCAGAGCGACATTGTCAAAGGCCGAAAGATTATCCAGCAGCCGGAAATCCTGGAACACCACGCCGATTCGCTGGCGCAGGGGCAAAAGCTGGCGGCGGCTGAGTTGTCCGATATTCTGGCCGAACATGGTGACAAGCCCGCGCGTTGGCTGGCGGCCCAGATAAAGCAGGCGCATCAGCGAGGTCTTGCCCGCGCCGCTCGGCCCGCTCAGGAAGTGGAAGGATCCCGGCTCGAGCGCAAAATTGATATCGCTCAGAACTTCCGGCCCGATTCCGTACCGCAATCCGACATGCTCAAACTTAATCACGGATGCTTTTCCACCTCGCGCGGTTTTTGCTGGTCGAGAATGAATTGCAGTGTTTCGGCTTTCATATAGGCATTGTCGATTTTCATCGTCGCCTGCAATGCGTCCTCGTAGCGGGCATTCTTTGCAAGGATCTTGGCAATCAACCGGTGCGCCTTGTTACGAAAGGCGGGATCGTCGATATGGGCGATGCTGGCCAGCGCCGCATTCAGATCGCCCCGTTCGGCCTGTATTTCTGCGCTTTCACCAAACGCCTTGTTGCGCAGGGAATCGTTTTCCATGGCTTTGGCTGTTTCCGTTGCGCCTTTATCGTCTCCCGCAAAAGCCTGTGCCATAGCGATATAGGTCAGGGCAATCGCATGGGAGGCATCGTGGTCGATTTTCTTTGCGGCCTCATGGAGCTTTCCGAAAATAATGTCGTAGTCTTCCTGCGGGAGTTTGTTGTCTGCTGCCGCCATACCGATTCCCCGGATGGTCATGGCCTGCGTGTCCGGGCTGGTGATTCGCTCGATAAGGCCGATGGCGCGGTCAATATCTCCTTCAAAGGCGAGTGTCTTGGCCATCTCGCGGTAGGTCTGGTTGCGCCAGCTGTCCTTTTCAATAGCACCGGCCGTCTCTTCCAGCATATCCAGCAGGCAGGCCCTGTCCACGGCGGTACAGGTTTGCGCCTGCGCCGGGAAGGCAAACAGGGCGGCCAGAATGGAAATAAACATGGCTCTTGCCAGGATCATAAGGAAAGCTCCGCGTTGCTATAGGCTCTCGTCATTGTTTGGTTTACAATACAAAAGCATAATTCCGGAATGAAGTCACTCAAAGCACGATGATTCTGACCTGTCCGAACTGTTCAACCCGTTACCTCCTGAACGCGCACGTTCTGGAGCCAGGAGGCCGCCGCGTTATGTGTTCGGTCTGTGAGGAGGTATGGTTTGAGGAGCCGGAAGGGGATGAAATCTTTGAAGAGATTGAAGAGCCGGTTTTCAAGGCCGACCAGGAGCCGGTGCCGCTGAACGAAATAGAGTCTATTCCCGAATCTGTCCGCCCTCTTCCGGAAGGAGAGGATACGCCGCCGGAGATTCCCGCCGAGGAGAAAAACCTTGCGCCGGTGATAACAGGCTGGGTGGCCGCCGCTTTTGTCTTTCTTATCATTATGAGCCTCCTGATTATGGCCCGGGACACGACAGTCAAAGCCTGGCCCCCGTCGGCGCTCTTGTTCGATACGCTCGGTTTTGAAACCGCCGTTCCCGGAGAGGATTTATTCTTTGAGCAGATCAATGCCGGCACGCAGCTCGACCAGAAAGGCCATTTGGTCCTCGATGTCGATGCCAAGATTCGCAACAGGGGCGACAGGCCCGTCATAATGCAGCCCGTCATAGCGACGTTGCGCGCGGCCGGCGGGGAAGAGCGCAATAGCTGGTTCGTTGCCTCGACCGGTGAGGCCGTGCAGGCCAGAGATCTACTGCATTTCCGCACCTCTTATCCGGACGTTTCAAAAGAGATCAAGGAAGTGAAGTTGCAGTTTGTCCTCACGGATAAAACAAAAGAGGACAAGGAAGAAATGCAGGAAGAGGCTAAAACTGCTTCAGAAGACGGCGAAAATACTCAAGCTCATGCTCCGGACGATCACGCTCACCAGAGCGCTCACGAAGAACACGGAGAATCTCATCCACCCGCTTCTTCACACGCTCATTAGGAATTTCAACGCGCCCGTGCATATTCTTGCTGTGTCCCTCTTTGTCACCGCCCTGCGGACGCCCTAAAGGATCCAGTTTTTGTCCCGCGCCGCCGCCAAAAAGAGTGATTCCGGTCATCCTTTGCAGCCTTTGCATCAGTTGCTTCTGCATCTGCTCTTGCGCTTCTTCCAGATATTCGATGGCTTTTTCCTGATGCGGAATGGATGTGGCCGGATCGTTCCCGCCCAAGAACTGTGCGGAACTGCGCATTTCCAGCTCGGCAAACCCCATATTCTCCGGAATTTCCCCAAGCTTTTCATCGGCCTCGCGCATTAACTGGCCGAGGATAAAGCGCAAGGCTTCCTGCTCGCCTTTGTCTTCCTGCGTGTTCAGTCCGAAATCACGCGAGGGTTCGGGCGCCGTATTTTGCGGGAAAGGCAGGCCGCCAAGATCCCATTCTTCCAGAAGCTCCGTGTCGGGCTCCAGAAAATCACCGAAGCTTTGATCCTGACGCTGTGTGTGGCGATCGAGTTTTTCACGCGTTTTTGCCAGCAGTTCCTTTTGCTTGTCGATCAGCTCTTGCATTTCGTTGACGCCCTTTTCCATGAACTTCATGTCGCGGGGAAGCTCCGTCATAAACGAAGACGGGTCCATGACATCCATCATTCTCTGAAGCTGCGAAAGAAGTTCGCGCGCGGCGTCCTTGTCGCCGTTCAGGGCGTCGGACATCATCTGGTCGAGCATAGAGGACAGCATATCGCCGTCGATCATGTCATTCAGCATCTCTGAGGGGATCATTGGTATTTCGCCGTTGGCCTGGCGTTTTTGCATTTCCTTGTGCAGCTCCATGAAATACTCTGCCATTGCTTCGCGCAGGTCGTCCATCAGTTCTGCGATTTCCTGATCCGTGGCGTCGGGATCGTTCAGGGCCTGTTCAAGCGCCTGTTGCGCATTGCGCAAATTACGGGAGGCATGCGACAGATTGCCGTCTTCGATCCGGAGCGCGGTATCCCAGAGCAGGGAAACCAGGGCGCCGGCGGTTTCCTCGCCGGGGGAATGGATCAGCCGGGAGGCCGCCGTTCGGATCGCCAGATAGACCACAATGTCATTCCCGAAATCTTCCGGGTAAAGAAGGAGGGACTCAAGCTCAAGCGCCGTTTCGTTCGATGCAACCAACGGTTCCCAGATAATCTGTTTTCTGATCTCCACAAGCCTGCGTGCGACCGGATGCAGGAAGTGCCGCTCCGGCAGCGTCATACGTATGGGAGCGATGGCGGCGGTTTGCTGCGGGTGGTCGGTAACCGTAAGGCCTATCACCACCGGCAGGCCGGCCCACGGATGGGCCGTCAAGTCATAGATCGGGAAAAGATCCATCTCCACACCCGCCGGGCTCATGACGGAGCGCGTTTCTGATACCGGATGACCGAGCGGTGCATCCTCGATCATGTCATCAAGGTCCATCGTCATGGTGAGTTCGCGTACGCCGTAATCGTCCTGTACGATCAGGGGAAAACGCATTTTGGCGCTTTCCACAATTTCCGGCTGTTCCTGCTCCATGGCTATGGTCGGCGGCGCGTCCGGCACGACCGTATAGGGGACGACGGCCCTTTTCATCATCAATTGCCGGATGACAAGCTCTTCGCCCCTCGTAACAACGGTTTCGATCCCGTAGGCATCGCTGCCAAAATCTTCCATCGGCAGGACGGTCTCGCCCATCATAAGTTCCGGGCGGCCCAGACCGTCGCTGACACGTGCCTTGATGATGCTGCCCTCCGGGATTTCAAGCGTTTGCTCGCTTCGCCCGCTGCCCTGAAGAACCATCTGCCAGATGCCGGTATATTCGGGCGGCGTAATCCAGAGCGTAATGCTGTCATTGGCTTTTTGCACCAGCGAGACGGAGAAGGGGAAGAGGCCGTGCACAAGCCTGTCTTTCCAGCCCGGGCCTGCCACGACAACCCCGCAAAAGAGCAGGATAAAGGCGCCGATACGCAGTGCCAGAGGGTCCCTTTGCGCCAGCATCGGTTTCAGGCGGGGAAAATGTGCCTTTTCGATGGCCTGTCTTGTTCTGGCCCACCGGTTTTTCCAGAGCGTGCGCGTTTCTTCCTGCTGCGGGTTGGCGAGCCTGTCGCCGGTGCTGCTTAAGGGGCGGTGGAAAAAACCGTTGTCTATTTCCAGCCTTTTCAGGGAATCCGAATCATCCGGCAGATGAAGCCGCCATGCGTCGCGCCAGATAAGAAATCCCAGCCCGGCAAAGAAGGCCGCGCTGAAAACATACCCCCCGGCGGGACCAAAAAATCCCGGCAGGCCCATCAGCCACAAACCTGCAAAGGCCATGCACCAGCTTACGATCCGCCAGAAGTGGACGCTTATTCGCTCTGAAAGCAAAACCATCCACGCCGCATTCTTCTTGCGGCGCAGCCTGTCAATCCAGACGCGGTTTTCAAAGTCTAATGGATCAAGCATAGGAATTATCTGGTGCCTGTATTCTCATTCAGCCAGTCCGGTACGGTTTCATATTCCAGTATATCCTGAACCGACTGTCTTTTGCGAACGATTGCATACTGATTTCCGTTCACCAGAATTTCGGGGATGAGGGGCCGCGTGTTGTAGGTTGTGGACATCACGGCGCCATAGGCTCCGGCGCACATGATCGCCATCAGTTCGCCTTCTTCCAGCGCGGGCAGCTTTCTGTTCCGGCCGAATGTATCGCCGGTCTCGCAGACAGGGCCTACAACATCATAGCTCTCATGGGCGTCGGTCATTTCCCGGACCGTGCGCACCGTGTGCCATGCATCGTAAAGGGCAGGGCGCATAAGGTCGTTCATCCCGGCGTCCAGCACGGCAAAATGCAGCCCGTCATTGTTCTTGATATAGAGCAGGCGCGAAACAAGAATGCCCGCATCCCCGACAAGATAGCGCCCCGGTTCGACCATGAGATTGACGTTTAGAGAGCCGGCTGTGTCCCTGACAATCTCCGCATAGTGCCGGATATCCGGGGCGTTTTCATCCCTGTAGACAATGCCGATCCCGCCGCCGAGATCGAGCGTGTCCATCGGCAGGCCCTTATCAATCAGGGTTTGCGCAAGATCCGCCAGCCGCTCGTAGGACGTCCGGTAGTGCTCGACCTTCGTAACCTGCGAGCCGATATGGACGTGCAGCCCGCGTATGTTCAGCCATTTCTGCCCTGCGGCCCATTCATACAGGCGCTCCACATCTTTTCTCAGCAGCCCGAACTTGTCCTCGGCCCGTGCCGTGGTGGTTTTGTGGTGGGCTTCCGAGTCGACATCCGGGTTAAAGCGGATCGTGACGTTGGCTTTCTTGTGCTTTTCTTCTGCGATCTGTGCGATCCGGCGCAGTTCGCTCCCCGATTCCACATTGATCTGGCGGATGCCGAGATCAATCGCCGTGGAAATTTCTTCAATGCTTTTGCTGACGCCGGAATAAACGATTTTTTCCGGCGCAATACCGGCCAAGGTGCTCCGTGTCAGTTCGCCGCCCGAAACAACATCAGAGCCCGCACCGAGCCGGTTCATCAGGGACATAATGGCAAGATTACTGTTGGCTTTGCAGGCAAAGGCTATCAGCGGCTGTTTGTCGCCGGGCAGGATTTCTTCAAAAGCATTCTGCAGCCGGTTGAAGTTTTCTTCAATTTTCCCGGCCGAATAGATATAGGCAGGCGAGCCGGTTTCCGCGATGATATCGGGAACAGGCAGATCGTCTGCGTGCAGGACGCCGTTTTTATCCTGAAATCCTGTCATGATGTTTACTTTGAGGGTTCGGGATCGGTTGACGTATCCGGATAGGTGCGCGGGAAATCTATATCTTCCGCACCGGGCGGCGGTTCAACGCTTCCCGGTTTTACGCCGCAGCCCCCAAGGAAAAGAACTGCGCAAACCATTGCCATCCATAAAACTTTCATGCAATTTTTTTATAGCGTTCGCAGCGTCCCGGCAAGCCTGTATATTTTTACGGATTTTTATGATGAGCAGTGAAGAAAAAAGAAAAAAGATAACGAGCTTTGTCTCCATGGCAGCTCTTTGCGGCTTTTTGCTGATAGCCTATGCCGTTTCCAACAAAAGCGCCGATATTGGCGAGGACGGTAAGTACAGGCGTTTCGCTGCGCAATTTAAAAATACCGTGCGCT
>CAZKGT010000029.1:10256-16282 GCA_964552285.1 uncultured Pseudobdellovibrionaceae bacterium
CCAAATTTCTGGACCCTTATGGCCGGGAAAAGACCATATCGGATTACCGCGGCCGCAATATGATCGTCAATCTGTGGGCGACCTGGTGCCCGTCCTGTATCAATGAACTGTCGTCTCTGCAGGCGCTGAAAGACAGTGTGGTGAAGACTGAGCTTGATGTTATCGCCATATCTCTGGATCGGACGAAGACGCACGAAGAGTTGATACCGTTTCTGGTGAAGAATGAGATCGGTTTGGTGGCGCTTTACCACGACCACAAGCGCATGGTGCAGGGAGCGCTCGGAATGGAAGGGCTTCCGGCGACATATATTCTCGGGCGTGACGGCAGGATTCTCATGCGTGTGGATGGAGATGCCGACTGGACGTCCTACGAAACCACGGATTTCCTGAAATCGTTTCTGCAACTCAACTAAACGGGCAAACTGGTGTATAGTATTTTCATCTGGATTTCCGCCGGAGAGCATCATTTTGTTAACCGTATCATGGGACAATAAAGCATGACGGACCAAGGTCAGAGCGAAGAGGATTCGCAGCAGTCGATTACGCAGGACCAGCTTGAAGCAATGGTTCGCCTGCACGCGCGTTTTCTGGAAGGCCGGATCGGCGGACGGCGTGCTGTCATGCGCAATACCGACCTGGACGGTCTTTCGCTTCAGGGTGTGGACCTGAGGCAGTCGGATTTTACCGGCTGCAAGATGACGAATATGGACCTGTCCGGCGCCAATTTTCAGGAAGCTTCCCTCTATGCGGTGGACCTCAGCAATTCCAACCTCAATATGACGGTTTTTGTGCGTTGTGATCTGCGCGGCGCGCGGATCGAGAGCGCCAACCTGAAGGGGGCCAATCTTGATTCGGCGGATCTGCGCGTTGGTGGATTGTCAGACAGCGGTTCTTTTGATTCCGGCCAGAGCGTGAATTTCCGAGGAGCCAACCTGTCCGGCGCAAGGCTTTCCGGCACAATGGCAAGCAAGGCTGATTTCTCCGACGCCATTCTGGCTGGCGCAAATATGAGTAAGGCCGACCTGCGCGGCGCCCGGCTTGAAGGGGCTGATTTGTCCGACGCCGACATCGAGGGCGTTCAACTGAACGGTGCCAACCTGAAATCTGCCATTCTGGCAGGTGTCGATATCAGCAAGCTTTCATCGGGTGACGTGGATATCTCCAATGCGATTACCGACGAGAATATCGGAACCTCGATTTCCACGCTCGACAAGCCGCTGGTGAAGATGGTGGAAGAGCACCGTGCATGGGTCGAATCGGCAGGCCAGAAAGGTCAGCAGCTTGATCTCAGCGGTTACGATATGCGGCCGCTCAAAACACTGAAGATGGAAAAACTGACGGCTGTGAAGGCCGTAGGCACGAAATTCTTCGGCATGAACATGTACAAAATCCAGCTTCAGAGTGCGACGCTTGATAATGCGGACTTCCGTAGCTGCGATATGGAGGAGTCGGATTTTCGTGGATCAAGCCTGAAGGATGCAATCCTGAGCCATGCAACCGTACGCAATGCCGATTTCAGCCCGCTTCTTTTCGGGGCGGGTGGCGGAACCCACCGTTTCAATCCCTGCAGCCTGGAAGGGGCAGTTCTTCGCTATGCCGATTTCTCAGGCTCGCAGATGAAAAACGCATCCTTTAAAAATGCGGACCTGTCCTATGCCGATTTTTCCGGCTGTGACCTGCGCGACGCCGATTTCAGCGGCGCGGTGATGGACAAGACAATACTGAAAGACGCGCAAACTGAAGGCGCTGTCTTTGACGTCGTTGAAAAACCCGTGTTCCAGTTGAAGAGAGATGCGGACGACGAATCTGCCGAGGCAGTTTAAAGCCTTTTTTGTTTAGGTGAAATCGCCGCCACTTTTTTCCAATCCTGTCCGAAGTCATCCCCGCGAAGGCGGGGAGCCCGTCATCATGAAGCCATGCTTGCCGCCGAGGCCGAAACCGTCATGGCGCTGCGCGAGGAGGCGCACGATCGGGCCCTTTGGCTCAACAAGGGCGAGCCCGGAATCCTCGCAGGGCCCGAAGCCCCGGGATGCGTGCTCGAACGCGAAACCGCCGCTTCGTCCGGTACTGTCCCGCTCTGGGGACAGAGCGGCGAATTTGTCATCGAGGCCTGCGGCATGCTGCAGCGTCATGGCGCATTTTTCTTAACAACCTTTTATCAGCCCCGCAACGCTGACCAGTTTCCCCCTGAGCCCCGACCCAAACTTTGCCGGACCCTTGTGTCCGGTTCGTTCCAGACTATTTTCACACAAATCGCCTGTGCTATGATATTCTTGAAAGATAGGAGATTTTTTGAGCATGAAAGAACGACCGCTTACCATTGATGAGGCCACCAGGCCGGTTTCGACACCGGCAAGCGCTGATGTGCGGACATGGCACGACGAACAGACGCGGCAGGCCATCGAGGAAGCCGAAGCAGGGGATTTCGCCACAGCGGAAGAGTTGAAAACGACCGTCCGCAAATACGTCCCGCATGGATGATGTCGTCTGGACACAAAGAGCCCGCCGCAATCTCGATGATATTGGCGAATATATCGCTCAGGACGATCCCAATGCGGCAGAGCGGACCGTGCGGCGCATTGTCGAACAGGTCTTTGGACTGGCCTTCTATCCGCGCATAGGCCGAAGCGGCAGCGCCGAAGGCACCCACGAACTGGTCATTTCCAACACGCCCTACATTGCCGTTTACCGGATCAGGGAACGGGTAGAGGTCCTGCGCATACGACACGCCGCCCAGAAATGGCCGGAGTGATTGCTCACGGGTGCCCGTCGCTGCTTTTCGGGGCAGGGATACCGTTTTCCCGGTTCAGCCCCGAACGCGGGGCGTTCGCCCCTGAACCCCGCCCGGGTTAGCGCGCTGCTTTGAGGCTTTGCGCCTGCCGCCATCCGGACTCGATGGCTTGCAGTCTCATGATTCCAGGCGGATGTGTCTTGGTACCCGTTTGATTTTTGCTTGTCTTGCTCTGAGCGTCGGCAAGGGAACCTCCCAGGAAAGAGATTGCCCTTCCTGCCGTGAAGTCGGCCTCGAGTTCGCGCCCCCAGGCAGGCTTCCTGTGGTGCACCGTGTGGCCGTGCAGATCCACCTGTCGGCCTTCGTGATGGCAAGCAAGTGTATCCCCGTCTTCGCGGGGATGACTTCATAGACAATGTTCCTACAAGAACTGGAAACGCCTTGAAACCTAGAGTTTCTCCGTCAGTTCCGGCACGGCATCGAATAGATCAGCCACCAGACCATAATCAGCAACCTGAAAGATCGGCGCTTCCTCGTCCTTGTTGATGGCGACAATGATTTTGGAGTCTTTCATGCCGGCAAGGTGCTGGATCGCGCCTGAGATGCCGATGGCGATATACAGATCCGGTGCGACGACTTTACCGGTTTGCCCAACCTGGTAATCGTTCGGAACGTAACAGGCATCCACAGCCGCGCGAGAAGCGCCCACCGCGCCGCCAAGCTTGTCGGCCAAAGCTTCGATAAGAGCAAAATTATCCGTCGAGCCGACTCCGCGTCCGCCGGACACCACGATATTGGCTGAGGAAAGTTCCGGTCGCTCGGAATCGGAAAGCATCTCTCCGACAAATTTGGACAGACCGCTTTCGCCCTGTGGTGCGGCGTCTTTAACAGGTGCGCTGCCGCCTTCCGCTGCCGCCGGGTCAAAGCCTGTCGTACGGATGGTGATAACCTTCTTCGCTTCACCGGATTTCACGGTTGCAATGGCGTTCCCGGCATAGATGGGCCGCTCGAACGTATCGGCGTCAATGACGGCCGTGATATCCGAAATCTGCTGCACATCCAGCAGCGCTGCCGCACGTGGCATAACGTTTTTTCCAAATGTGCTGGCAGGGGCAAGGATGTGCGTGTAATCACCGGCCAGAGAAACGACCAGCGCCGCCAGGTTTTCCGCCAGCGGATGCGCATATTCCGGTGAGTCTGCCTTCAGCCCCTCCGCCACGCCCTGAGCGGATGCCGCCGCCTGCGCGGCACCATCACAATCCGATCCGGCAACCAGCACATGTATAGTTCCGTCAATCTTCTGCGCTGCCGTTATCGTGCTTAAGGTGCCGCTTTTTATACTTTTGCCGTCATGTTCGGCTACTATCAGTACGCTCATTCCTTCTTCTCCTTAGGCCCCCCGTCGAAAGACGGGATCCCGTCATTGATTTTTCTGAATTCCGGATCAGCTCCGGGATGCCATGTGCGGCAAATATCAAATCACCTTCGCTTCGTTCTTCAGCTTGTCGACCAGTTCATCCACGCTCCCCACCTTGATCCCGGCCTCACGTTTTGGCGGCTCGGCAACCTTGAGGGTTTCAAGCCGCGGGGTGAAATCAACGCCAAGATCTTCCGGTGTCAGCACTTCAAGCTCTTTTTTCTTGGCCTTCATGATGTTGGGCAGGGAGGCATAGCGTGGCTCATTGAGGCGCAGGTCCGTCGTCACAATAGCCGGGAGACTGAGATCAAGCGTTTCAAGACCGCCGTCGATCTCACGAGTCACGGAAACGGTGTCGCCGTCCAGTTCAACCTTTGAGGCAAACGGCCCTTGTCCCCATCCCAAAAGTGCGGCCAGCATCTGCCCCGTTTGATTGGCGTCATCGTCAATCGCCTGTTTGCCCAGAATGACAAGGTCCGGCTTTTCTTTTTCAACAATGGCTTTCAGCGCCTTGGCGACGGCCAGAGGCTCCACCTCGATATCGGTTTTGACGAGAATGCCGCGGTCCGCGCCGATGGCCATGGCCGTGCGCAATTGTTCCTGTGCTTTTTCAATGCCGATCGTCACAGCAACGACTTCATCCGCCGTGCCGGATTCCTTGAGGCGGACGGCTTCCTCGACGGCAATTTCATCGAACGGATTTACCGACATTTTGACGTTGGCGGTATCGACACCGCTGCCATCCGCTTTCACACGGATTTTAACGTTATAGTCGACGACCCTTTTAATCGGGACGAGAATTTTCATGACGGGAAACTCCTAACCGGATTGTGAACTGAGATAAGCCAGGGCAAAGAGCGCAAGCGCGACGCCCTGAAGGCCGACGCGGGCCTGCATCAGCCTGTTGCCGTATTTTTTATTGAACTCCCCGCCTTTGGCCATGGAGAGTAAGCCAAGCCCCAGCACGCCGAGAACGGCGAACATGGCGGCAATCATCAGGATAAAAAAGAAGCTGTTCATAGTACCCAGCAAGATAGCGCGGCAAACGGCCGATGCCCAGACCTTATCGCTCAAAAGCCATAAAATAATTCACATCGATATCTGTTTTGGATAGATCAAAATCGCCGGCAACGGGATCAAAGATAATTCCGCGCAGGTCTTTTTCTTTTAATCCTGCCGTGCGTGCTTTTCGGGCAAGCTCTGACGGGCGCATAAATTTTTTCCAGTTATGCGTTCCCCTTGGCACCCAGCGCAGGATATATTCGGCGGCGATCACGCCAAGCGCGAAGGATTTCGGCGTCCGGTTGAGGGTCGAGAAAATCACCAGCCCGCCGGGACGGACGAGTTTCACCAAAGCATTCACAAAGGCATCCACATCCGCCACGTGTTCGATAATCTCCAGAGCCAGTACAACGTCATGGGTTCCGATATGCGCATCCGCAGTTTCACACACGTACTGGATCTCCAGCCCGGACATATTCGCATGCTCTCTGGCGACCTCGATAGCCTGCCCGTCGGCATCAAGGCCGGTTACTTTCGCACCGAGGCGGGCCAGAGGCTCGCAGATCAGTCCGCCGCCGCAACCAGCATCCAGTATTTTTAGTCCTGCGAAGGGCTTAAGATTATTTTGATCGCATTCAAAATGGCCGCCGATCTGTTCCTTCAGATAGCGCATTCGCACGGGGTTCATTCTGTGCAAAGGCGCAAACGGTCCGTCTTCATCCCACCAGCGGTCCGAATCCTTCGCAAAATGCTCGATTTCTCTTTGTTCAACAGTGCTGGACATATGGCATCGCTTTCTTTAAAACGCGGGGCTGATAGTAGTAGACCTGTTGCAAAAGTAGGTGTTTTTTCTTCTGTTTTTGGAATTTCAAACGC
>CAZKGT010000030.1:0-16173 GCA_964552285.1 uncultured Pseudobdellovibrionaceae bacterium
CTAACGGCACCCCTGCGTCTGCTCAAAATCAGGCTACTTTTGCAACAGGTCTAATCAATTTCGTCCCATTCTGCTTTTCGCAGTTCTCCGGGCCTTGTGAAAGTCAGAAGGGATAACTTTATGGCGCGGCGGGTACGGGGGAAGAGGCGGGCATCATTGCGCTCTAGCGCGTCCAGTAATTCCGGTATTTCTTTTGCGTCTATGGCGGCGAAATGCTCCGTTTTCCGAGTTTTAAGTGCGCCCCGAAGGTCAGAAGACGGATCGCGCTTGCATCGGCCCGTCTGAATACCGTAGCGAAAAACCTGTCCGCATATTTGACGTGTACGTCCAGCGACATCAAGAGCACCGCGTTTTTCAATCAGACGGAGTGTGTCGAGCAAGTCAGGTGCTTCAATCTTATTAATTTGCATTTTGCCGATTGAAGGAAAAATATCCCGCTCAAGTCTATGCTTGACGTTTCCGGCGTGATTGTCGCTCCAGCGCCCTTCCTGGTTCTCGTGCCATTCAAGGGCTACAGCCTCAAAGGTGTTGGCGGCGTTGCGAATAATATCGCGGCGCTTATCTTTTTTAGCAGTGGAGGGGTCAATGTCTTTATCCAGCAACTTTCTCGCCTCAAAACATTTTTCTCTGGCCTCAGCCAGTGAAACGATGGGGTAGTGGCCAAGCGATATTCGCTTTTCTTTGCCGAGATAGTGGTATTTCAAGCGCCACAGCTTGCTTCCGCTAGGTGTGACCTCTAGGTAAAGGCCTTTGCCATCAAAGAGCTTGTAGGCTTTCTTCCTGGGCTTAGTGTCCTTAATTGTTTTATCGTAAAGTTTCATCTTGCCCCCATTTTTGGCTCCTTGCCCCCACAGCTTGCCCCCAAAAATCATATTTACATGTATAGGCTGGTGAACGCGTATAGTCGCAGAATAAAAGAAAAGCCCTGCAAGTGCAAGGCTTTCGTGTTCATGTGTGGTCATCAGTGAGCGTCTGTTTTATAAAAATTGGAGGCGCGGACCGGAATCGAACCGACGTACAAGGATTTGCAGTCCTCTGCATAACCACTCTGCCACCGCGCCATCCGTCAGGCATCATGTTGTATAGAGGATGCAGAGCAGGGAAGTCAAACAAGTCCTGTGAAAATTCTGGCCTTGAGGCCCGTATTCCTCTAAAAATAAAGGAAGTAAACGAATTTACCCCGACCAGCAGTTTCCCATGAACGATTTTTCAGCAGCCCGCGAGAATATGGTGGAGTGCCAGCTTCTGACCACGGGCGTCAGAAGCGAGGCCGTTCTTGAAGCTTATGCAAAGGTGCCGCGCGAATTGTTCGTTCCGGATGATAAACAAGGAGGCTGCTACGTCGACGAGGATATAGCGCTTGGAGATGGCCGCTTTCTGATGGAGCCGTCCGTGCATGCGCGCCTGGTGGAGCTGTGCCGCGTGCGTGATGATGATATCGTTCTCGATATAGGCGGTACGACCGGCTATTCGGCGGCGGTGCTTTCCTATCTGGCGACAACTGTCGTGGCGCTTGAAAATGACAATAAGCTGGCGGATGAGGCGACGAAAATCTGGCGTGAACTCTCCGTTTGTAACGCGGCCGCAGAGGTTGGCGATCTTCAAAAGGGCAGCCCCGAACATCAGCCTTACAGCCTGATTTTCCTGAACGGCGCTGCTGCCGAAATTCCCGAGAGCCTGCTGGACCAGCTTGGTCCGGACGGGCGTCTTGTCTATATCAGGATGCAGCCTGGCGAGAAAACCGGGAAGGCCATTCTGATCCAAAGATCCGGCAAAGACGGTTTTTGCGAACATGAACTGTTTGATGCCGCCTCTCCTTATCTGCCCGGCTTTGCGCCAGGCCCCGCATTTGTTTTTTAAACTGCGCACCCGACCTTTGATCCCGCACACGGGAGGAAACGACATGATGATGAAACGTATGGGGTTTAGGCTCTTTGGACTGGCTGTCTTGCTGGCCGTATTAGGCTGCATGACGTGTGCGCAGGCTGACGAGGAACAAGGGCAGCCTCTGAGTACGGCTTTGCGCGTAACCTATGCGAACAATCCGACGCTGAAGGCTGCGCGCTCTGAATTGAGAGCCGTGCATGAAAGCCTGCCGCAGGCGATGGCCGGATGGAAGCCTACAATTTCTGCCGGGACAGGCATTACCGGCACGGATGTCGATGGCGGCAATTCCGGTGATGGATCAACGCAAAAAGAGGTTAGCCTTTCCTTGAACCAGCCGATCTGGCAGGGCGGTAGCACCTTTGCGGCGACAAAGGCGGCGCGCAATCTCATTCGGGCGCAAAATGAAGTCCTGAAGTCTGTAGAGCAGGAAGTTATACTGGAGGCTGCTACGGCGTACATGGATGTCGTGCGCGATAAGGCGCTTCTGGAGCTTAGCAAAAACAACCGCGATGTGATCGCCCGCCAGCTCGAGGCGACGAAGGACCGTTTTGAAGTCGGCGAGATTACCCGGACGGATGTCAGCCAATCCGAGGCACGCCTTGCCCGAGCGGAATCCGATGTAATCCGCTCCAGAGGCACGCTGAGCGCCAGCATGGCTGCATACGAGCAGACAGTTGGTGCAACGCCGGTCGATCTTTCCGGCCCGGATATTATGATTGATCTGCCTGCTTCGCTGGATGAAGCGCTGGAACTGGCCGATAAGAACAACCCGGCAATCCTGTCCGCCCGTTTCACACATGAATCGGCTGAGCATGACGTCGATGATGTATATGGTGAACTGCTTCCGTCCGTTGATATCAGTGGTTCATGGAGCCGTTTGTATGATCCTTCACCGGGGCTGATCGAAAAACAGACCAGCAAGTCCATTGGCCTCAGCGCCTCAATCCCGCTTTATCAGGCCGGCTCCGTCCGTTCACGCATTCGTGAAGCCAAGCAGACCGCCAATCAGCGCTATATCGAGATCATGGCGGCACAACGCCTCGTGCGCCAGAAAGTTGTTAGCAGCTGGGAAAACCTGGAGGCCGCCCGAGCGGAAATTGTCTCCCGCGGTGCGCAGGTTGAGGCTGCCCGCATCGCTCGCGAGGGAGTTCACCAGGAAACGGAAGTGGGGGCACGGACAATTCTGGACGCTCTGGATGCGGATCAGGAGCTTCTGGATGCGCAGGTATCGCTTGTAACGGCAGAGCGCAACGAAGTTGTAGCATCCTTTGAACTGGCCGAGGCGCTTGGCCTCCTTGTCCCGGAAATCCTTGGTTTTCAGGAGTTGGCAATAGACCACACCAGTCATCTGGATGCTGTAACGCGCAAGATATTCAGTCTGGATGCAGAAATAGACGGGGAAGAAAGTGAAAGCCCCCTTTGACAAGGCAGTTTCAATATAAGAAACTGATTTAGTTGAATGTTAAACGGTATACCCTTGATATGTCAGACGATCCGGAACAGGAACCATCAATAGAGGAAATTCTCGCGTCCATTCGCCAGATTATTTCTGACGATGATGAAGAGGCTGTGGAGGAGTCTGCCCCGGCCCCGGCCCCTGAACCAGAGCCAGAGCCAGAGCCAGAGCCGGCCCCTGAGCCAGAACCGGAACCTGAGCCAGAGCCAGAGCCGGAGCCGGAAGAAGAGCCGATTGTTCTCACGGAAAAAGTAGAAGAGCCGGAAGTTGAGGTCGAACTTCGCGAGCACGAACCGGAGCCGGAACCTCTTCCGCCGATGGACGATGACGAATCTCTCATTACCGGAATTGCCGAGTCAGCCGTTGCGCAGGGGTTTGTCCGGCTGGCCGCCAATCTTCCTATCAATCAAAAAGGACATATCGAAGGACTGTCGCTTGAGGAAATTGTCCGCGAGTTGCTACGCCCCTTGCTGAAGCAGTGGATTGACGAGAATGTACCGAAGATGGTCGAGAAACTTGTGAAGGAAGAGCTGGAGCGGGTCGCCCGCGAGGCGCTGGATGACTGATATATAAACCAGGAAACACTTGAAATTATGCGCGCCAGCGCTTATCCAGTCATCAGATTTAGCAAAAACACCAGTTCAGACCATGCTTGAAAAAACCTTCCAGCCGGAACAAATCGAATCACGTCACTATCAGGAGTGGGAAAAGGATAATCTTTTCCAATGTCATCCCGAGAGTAACCGCGAGCCCTATACCATCATGATGCCCCCGCCCAACGTGACGGGCAGCCTTCATATGGGGCACGCGCTGAATATGTCGTTGCAGGACATTCTGATCCGTTATCGCCGTATGAAGGGAGACGATTCTCTCTGGCAGCCGGGTACGGACCATGCCGGGATTGCCACACAAATGGTTGTCGAGCGCCAGCTTGAGAAAGAAGGTGTTCACCGCCGCGACCTAGGCCGGGAAAAGTTTCTGGAAAAGGTCTGGGAATGGAAGGATTATTCCGGCGGCACGATCACCCGCCAGCTTCGCCGTCTCGGCGCAACGCCTGACTGGGAACGCGAGCGATTCACCATGGATGAGGGCCTTTCAAAGGCCGTACGCAAGGTATTCGTTCAGCTTTTCAAGGAAGGTCTTATTTACCGTGACAAGCGCCTTGTGAACTGGGATCCGAAACTGCATACCGCCATTTCCGATCTGGAGGTGGAACAGAAGGAAACCAAGGGCCATATGTGGCACATCAACTACCCGATCGAGGGTGATGAAGCGCGCTACATCACGGTTGCCACCACACGCCCTGAAACCATGCTGGGCGATACGGCCGTCGCGGTGCACCCCGAAGACGAACGTTACAAAGATTTAATCGGCAGGTTTGCTGTCCTGCCGATTGCAAACCGGCCAATCCCGATCATTGCCGATGAATACTCCGATCCGGAAAAAGGCACCGGCGCGGTGAAGATTACGCCGGCGCATGACTTCAACGACTTTGAAGTTGGTAAGCGTCACGACCTGCCGATGATTAACATCTTTGATATCAATGCCCGCATCAATGAGAACGCGCCGGAAGAGTATCAGGGGCTTGATCGCTTTGATGCCAGAAAGAAAATTCTTAAGGAACTCGATGAGTTAGATCTTCTTATTGAAGTAAAAGATCATCTTCATGTTGTGCCCTATGGTGACCGCTCTAACGTCGTTATTGAACCGTTTTTGACGGATCAATGGTACTGCGATGCACCGACCCTCGCAAAACCGGCTATCGAGGCCGTGGAAACCGGCAAAACAGTCTTCGTGCCCAAACAGTGGGAAAACACTTATTTTGAATGGATGCGCAACATTCAGCCATGGTGCATCAGCCGCCAGTTATGGTGGGGCCACCAGATCCCGGCATGGTACGGACCGGACGGCGATGTCTTCGTTGAGGAAACCGAAGAGGAAGCCCTTGCCGCCGCGGAAAAAGCCTACGGCGAAAAGGTAGACCTTCGTCGTGATGAAGACGTTCTCGATACATGGTTCTCCTCTGCGCTCTGGCCGTTCTCAACGCTCGGCTGGCCCGATGATGTACCGGAGGTCCGGCGCTACTATCCCGGCGATGTTCTTGTCACCGGCTTTGATATTATTTTCTTCTGGGTCGCCAGGATGATGATGATGGGTATTCACTTTATGGACGATGTGCCGTTCAAAACGGTCTACATCCATGCGCTCGTCCGCGATGCCAAAGGCCAGAAAATGTCCAAATCCAAGGGCAACGTCATGGATCCGCTGGAGCTGATCGACAAATTCGGCGCCGATGCCCTGCGTTTCACCCTGACCGCCATGGCCGCGCAGGGGCGCGATATCAAGCTTTCCGAGGACCGCGTCGAAGGCTACCGCAACTTTGCCACCAAGCTGTGGAATGCGGCGCGCTATTGCGAAATGAACGGCTGTACGCCGGTTGAGAGCTTTGACCCGGCCTCAGCTTCCTATGTGCCGAACAAATGGATCATCGGTGCTGTCTCAGATACTTCAGATGCCATCGAGAAAGCTCTGGAAAGTTACCGCTATAACGATGCGGCGGCGGCCATCTATCAGTTCACATGGAACACGTTCTGCGACTGGTACCTGGAATTCACCAAGCCCGTTCTGGAGCAGGGCGGTGCGGTAGCCGATGAAACCAAGGCCGTAACCGGCTGGGTCCTAGACCAGATCCTGACGCTCCTGAACCCCTTCATGCCGTTCATCACCGAAGAGCTGTACGAATCGATTGCCGAACGCAGTGACAAAAAACCGCTGATGGAAGGCAACTGGCCGGAATATCCGGAAGGGTTAAAACAACCAGAAGCAAAGGAAGAGATCGACTGGCTGATCCGCCTGATCTCCGAAATCCGCAGCGTGCGTTCGGACATGAACGTCCCGGCCGGGGCGAAGATCCGCTTGCTTGTAAAAGACGCATCGGAACAAACGAAAGCCCGCCTAAAGAACTACGAGGAAATCATCTCCCGTATGGCGCGCCTAGAAGCGATTGATCTCACCGATGAAACGCCCAAAGGCGCGATCCAGACAGTCGTTGACGAGGCTATGATTATCCTGCCGATCGCCGATATCATTGATCTGGACAAGGAACGCGCACGTCTCAGGAAAGAAATTGAGAAACTGTCCAAAGACATTGAGAAGATCGACCAGAAACTCTGCAACGAGAAATTCATCGCCAATGCGCCGGACGAGGTAGTTGAGGAACAACGTTCCCGAAAAACCGAGGCTGAAAATACACTGAACAAACTCAGCGGCGCACTCAAGCAACTGGAAGCGGCCTGATCCAAAAGAAAGGTGTCCCCCCGTCGAAAACCGGGATCTGCTGGCGGGGTGCGCTGAATAAGAAGATCCCCGCTTTCGCGGGGATGACAAACACTTTCAGAATTTATAAGAAACAGAAAGCCTTACTTGTCGTCGCTTTCGCCGGACAGGAAAGAGCCGTACTTGTTCTCGAACTTGGAGAGCTGGCCTTTCTCAATAACGCGCTGCGCACCGCCCGTATAGGCAGGGTGGGACTTGCTGTCGACGTCGAGTTTCAGCACATCGCCTTCGCTGCCCCATGTTGAGCGCGTCTTGTACTCTGTGCCATCCGTCATAACGACGGTGATCTCGTGATAATCCGGATGTGTTTCTGCTTTCATTTTCGCATTCCTTACATAAATTCAGTGCGCTTTTTACAGCCTTAGTTCGGGAAATGCAAGGAGTTTTACTCAGCAGCTTCTCTTGCACCAGCACCTGCGGCAAGGGACTTGCCGACAGAACCAAGATCCCTGAACGCTTCATCCAGTCGTTCGACCATGCCAAGCTCGCCCGCGCGCAGCCATTTACGCGGGTCATAGACCTTTTTGTAGGGCTTGTCTGTTTCCGGGTCGATCTGGTATTTGAAGGCCCGCGCATTCTCCTCGACATACTTTCCAACCGGCTCGGCAAAGGCGAACTGGGTGTCGGTGTCGATATTCATCTTGAACACGCCATAGGAAATGGCTTCTTTGATCTTGTCTTTTTCGGAGCCGGAGCCGCCGTGGAAAACAAGGTCCAGCGGGTTTTCGCCTGTGTTGTGGCGCTCCTGCACCAGGGCCTGCGAGTTCTTCAGAATCTCAGGGGCGAGCTTCACATTGCCCGGCTTGTAAACGCCGTGCACGTTACCGAACGAGGCCGCCAGCGAGTAATGCCCGATCGGGGAAAGAATGTCGTGTGCGTAGAGGACGTCGTCCGGCTGAGTGTAAAGGCTCGGGTTGTTAATATTGTCCTCGGAGCCGATACCGTCTTCTTCACCGCCCGTGCAGCCAAGCTCGATCTCGATACTCATGCCGAGACCAACAACACGCTTCAGGACGCGTGCGCATTCGGCCACGTTTTCCTCAAGCGGCTCTTCCGACAGGTCAAGCATATGGGAGGAGAAGAGAGGCTTGCCGGTTTCTTTCAGGAATTGTTCGCCATGGTCGACCAATGCCTCGACCCACGGAATAAGCTTCTTGTTGGCGTGGTCCGTGTGCAGAACAACGCATATCCCGTAATGCTCCGCCAGCAGGTGAACGTGTCTGGCCGCCGCCACAGCGCCCAGAATTTTGCCAAGCCCGCTGTCCGGAAAGCCTGCGCCTGCATAAAAAGCCGCGCCGCCGTTGGAAAGCTGGATAATGACATCAGACCCGTTCTTGGCGGCCGCTTCCATCACCGCGTTGATCGTATCCGTCCCGACAACGTTCACGGCGGGCAGGGCATAGCCGCCGGCCTTACAGGCAGCGAGAAGGGCTTTGTAATCGTCACCGTATACAACACCGGGTTTAAGCTGTGTCTGGGTCATGTCCACTCCGTTCTATGAAGACGCCAAAAATTCCTAAGGAGTAACCTTAGTTCCTGTGACGCTGTATGCAAGGGGGAAAAGGGATTATTCGTAGTTCAGTTCGCCGACATCTTTCGATACGGCCATAGAAAAGGCATTGACGCTCGGAGAACTGACGCTCAGCCCTCCGGGACAGCTGATATACATCAGGCCGTTTAGACCGGCAGAAAAACCTTTTTCCAAAGAAAACATATTAGCCATGTTTTTCAACAATCCCTTCTTCAATCAGACTGCTTAAAGAACGCGAGTCCGTAGAAACCGGCCCGCCATAAAGTTCATCAAGAATCTGCTTCTTCGTAGCCAAGGCTTTGTCGCCGATGGCACATACAATTTTGGCATCCCGCATGGTCGGTTTGTGCGAACCGAAGAGCTTTATAAAGTTTTTCAGGAATTCTTGCAAGTACTCATGTGAGTCTCCGAAATATTCAAGAGCCGTATATAAATGCTGCCTTGAAAAACTGACGGTAAACAAATGCAGAGTTCTTCCGTCTTCCGTGCCCGGCTTGCGGACAATACAGCCCTGATCGTACAGCCATTCAATATCGCGCGTCATTGTGGATTTATCGATCTCCAGATAACGCATGGCTTCGGCCTGCGTCGTACCCTCGTGCGAATCGATATAGACGAGGATCTGCGCCCGGCGCATCGGCGCGGAAGGATCGCCGGCCAGCGCATCCACCAGATGATCGACGATTTTGCCGATCCGTCCGGCTTCCGTTTCCGTCAGTTTTTTATGAAGCGCCGCGATATCCATAGCCGCGATTTATACCCTTATACCGTTTTCGAACCAAATAGTATTTTTATTATTTCATCATCACAGATTTACGTAAAATACAGATTAACGTGCCCAAGAAGGATAAAATAAAAAAGCCCGACACATGGCCGGGCTTTCAAAAAATACTTTATCGCTTATTCCGCAGCTTCAGCCTGTGAAGCGTAGCCTACCTCGTGCATTTTGACCGTAGTGTCGAGCATACGGTTGGAGAAACCCCATTCGTTATCGTACCAGGTCATGATCCGGACCAGCTTGCCGTCGATCACCTTCGTGCCTTCCAGCGAGAAGATGGACGAGCGTGGGTCGTGGTTGAAGTCGCTGGAGACCAATGGATCATCATAATAACCGAGAACACCGTCGAGATCTCCGCCGGCGGCCTCTTTGATCGCACCGTTTATTTCCTCAACTGTCGTTTCCCGTGAAGCGATGAATTTCAGATCAACTACGGAAACATTCGGCGTTGGCACGCGCATGGCCACACCGTCCAGTTTCCCGGCCAGTTCCGGCAGTACCTTGCCAACGGCCTTGGCGGCCCCCGTGGAAGTCGGGATCATGTTCAGTGCACCAGCACGGGCACGGTGCAGGTCCTTGTGCATCGTATCGACAATACGCTGGTCACCCGTGTAGCTGTGAATCGTGGTCATGAAACCGCTTTCGATTCCAACTTTGTTGTTGATGGCAAAGGCTGCCGGGGCCAGACAGTTCGTCGTGCAGGACGCATTGGAAACAATCCTGTGGCCTGCCTCCAGCTTGTCGGAGTTCACGCCGTAAACAACCGTAATGTCTTCATCCGTGGCCGGGGCCGAAATCAGAACTTTTTTTGCACCGGCTTCCAGATGCTTTTCTGCACTTTCACGCTTGTTGAAGATACCTGTACACTCATGAACAATATCCACGCCCAGTTCGCCCCAAGGCAGGGCCGCCGGATCACGCTCCTGCACAACCTTGATCTTTTTGCCGTTGACAATGAAATAGTCGCCATCAAGCTTAACCTCGAAAGGGAATTTGCCGTGAACCGAGTCATATTGCAGCAGCACCCGGTTGGTTTCCGGCGGGGCCAGGTCGTTAATTGCGACGATTTCAATATCATCCCGGCCTGATTCAAACAGGGCACGGAATACAAGACGGCCGATCCGGCCAAATCCGTTAATGGCAATTTTCGCTGTCATGCGATACTCCTCTTTCTAGCCTTGGTCTGAGATACTCAAAATTTGCTTTTTACAGCCTCTACCACAGCGTCCGCCGTGATACCAAAGTGATTATAGAGCTCTTTGGCCGGAGCGGAAGCCCCGAATGTGCTCATGCCGATAAAAATACCATGCGGGCCGATAAAGCGGTCCCAGCTCTGACGGACGGCGGCTTCTACGGCAACCTTGATGCTCTTGTTACAGATGATGTTCTGAATGTATTCGCCTTCCTGTTCCCAGAACAGTTCCATACAGGGTACGGAAACCAGTCGAACCGTATGATCCGCAGAAAGCCTGTCATAGGATTCTTTGGCAAGCGAAACCTCGGAACCGCTGGCAAACAGCGTAATATCGGGCTCATCTCCGTTTTCCTCAAGAATATAGGCGCCGCGGGCACACAGGTTTTCCTTGTCCGCACCGCGAAGCGTCGGCAGGCCCTGACGGGTCAGAGACAGGACGGATGGAGTTTTTCGTTGTTGCAGTGCAATTTCCCAGCATTCTGCCGTTTCAATCTGGTCGCACGGACGCATCACCAGAAGATTGGGCATGGCGCGCAGCGCCGCCAGATGTTCGACCGGCTGGTGGGTCGGGCCGTCTTCGCCAAGGCCGATGGAATCGTGCGTCATCACATAAATTACGCGCTGTTCCATCAGGGCCGACAGGCGTATCGACGGGCGGCAGTAATCGGAAAACTGCAGGAACGTCCCGGAGTAGGGGATCACGCCGCCATGGAGCGCCATACCGTTCATAATCGCAGCCATGCCGTGCTCACGCACGCCGTAATGGACGTACTGGCCGTCATAGTTTGCGGCGCTGATAATAGCGTGATCCTTGATCTTGGTGTTTACCGATCCTGTCAGGTCGGCGGAGCCGCCGATCAGGTTGGGCAGGGCAGGAATCAGTTTTTCGAGCACGTTACCCGATGCCTGCCGCGTGGCAACAGAAGGTTTTTCGGCGGCAACCTGCTTTTTAACCTCCTGTACGATCGGTGCGATTTTGGCCGTTACATCGCCGTCCAGCGCATCCTTGAATGTCCGCGGGGCATCGGCAAAACGCTCCGACCATTCCGCAAATGCTTTGCTACCCTTTGCTCCCACGAAACGCCATTGGGACAGTATCTCCTCCGGCACCTCAAACGGCGGGTAGGGCCAGCCGATATTTTCCCGCGTGGCCGCAATCTCGTCGGCACCAAGTGGCGAGCCGTGAACCTTGGCTGTGCCACCCATATTCGGTGCGCCATGGCCGATCTCCGTCTTGCAGCAGATAAGGCTCGGCGTGTCCGTGGTTTGCGCCCTGGCAATAGCTGCCTCGATGGCAGCCGTATCATGGCCGTCAATCTTCTGAACGTCCCAGCCGTAAGCCTCGAAACGCTTTGCCGTATCGTCGGTGAAAGACAACTCAGTCTTACCGTCGATGGTAATGCCGTTGTCATCATAGAGAACAATCAGCTTGCCGAGCTTCAACGTTCCCGCCAGCGAGCAGGCCTCATGGCTGATACCTTCCTGAAGGTCGCCGTCACCGCAAAATGTGTAGGTGTAATGGCTGACCAGATCATTGCCGTAGTGGGCGTTCAGAATTCTTTCAGTAAGCGCAAACCCGGCGGCACTGGCAATTCCCTGGCCCAGCGGTCCTGTCGTGATTTCAATCCCGGCATCAGGCTCGACTTCCGGGTGACCTGCCGTGATGTAGCCGAACTGGCGGAAGTTACGGATCTGGTCGATCGTCATCTTCTCATAGCCGGTCAGGTAATTGATAGCGTAAAGCAGCATCGAGCCGTGCCCGCCGGACAGGATAAAACGGTCCCGGTCCGGCCATTCCGGATTGGCCGGATCGAATTTCAGGAATTTGGAATAGAGCACTGTGGCAACATCGGCCATGCCCATCGGCATGCCGGGGTGGCCGGAATTTGCAGCCTGGACGGCATCCATCGACAGGGCGCGGATGGCATTGGCCATTTGTTTAAAATCGAGATCGGCGTTTGAATTTTCATTCATGGCAGGCTGGGGTGCGGTGTTCATTTGTGTCTTTCTCCTCAAAAGCGTGAGTGACCATTGCATTTCACGGAATTTCGGTCAACACCCGTATGAAGAATCTGGTGATATTCCGAAGAAAAAGTTCACTAACACTTGACCCCGGACGGACAGGGTTGATAATTACCGAATTCCGGGGAAAAAAGCGTTTTCATATTAAGAAGGAAGGGCAAAAGAAGGTGTCTGCTGCAATACAAAGTGCACTCAATAACTTAAACCAATCTATTAACAAACTTGCGTCGGCGGTTGAAACGAAAGAACAAGCATATGAGGGACAGCAAAGAGAACTGTTCGCAGCACAGGCCGCATTAAACGATAATGCCGGTTCACTGGACGGCCAGGTCATCGATCAGGCCGTTCTTGCCAGAACGCTGGATAAGGCTATCGGTCGCGTCGAACAACTCTTGCAGGAGGAAGTGTAAATCATGGCTGAAGTAAACCTTTCCATCAATGGACGCGCCTACGGGATTGCCTGCGACGACGGGCAGGAGAGTCGCGTTTCGGACCTTGGCCGCTATGTGGACGAACGCCTCCGTGAAATTTCACGCGCCGGCGCGGCCTCAAGCGAATCTCACTTACTGGTTCTTACAGCACTGATTCTGGCGGATGAAATCTATGACCTGCGTGAAAACGCTCAGGCCGTTGGCGGTGCTGCGCCGCAACAGGCAAATGGCGAGATTTCCGATGAAGAGGAAATCATGATCGTCAAAGCCATTGATCACCTCGTCAACCGAATCGACTCGATTGCAGGCCGTTTATCGGCTGCTGCATAAGGATTGTTTCTTTTTTAGAAAATCTCCTATAATAGAAAGTATATCGGAAGGGTATGCTGCGGGGTGCGTGATACGTCTTTATCCCAGAGGCCTATGCGATTTCGCTGAGGGAGCTGTCCCTGCCGGTTCTTAGTGTTTTGCCGCTTCGGACCGGTATTACGGCGCCCACCTGTTTTACAGGGCCCCATGCGGATATCGGTATCGTACACGGCTCGTGCGGCTGCCCTTCTTTTCTTTTTTCCGATAAGCGATCATGACACTCGACAAAGAAACGCTCAGGACGGAAGCCATCCGCCACCGCGACCGGATTGATTTGAGAACGGAAGACACGGAAGTCGCCCGAGACCTGTTCTTTGAAAAAATCAATCCGCAGCAGGGCCAGGTTGTCGCAGCCTTCTGGCCGAAGGGCAGAGAGTTTAACCCGTGGCCGGTAATTGAAAGGCTCCTGAAAGAGTCGGTTACGTGCGCCCTTCCAATCGTAAAAAAAGATACGCGCGTTCTTTCTTTTGCGTTGTGGAACGAAAGCATAGAACTGGAAAAAGGCCCATACGGCATTCAGCAGCCCGTTCAGAACGAAAAAACCCAGTGGCTGGAACCCGATATCGTGATTGTCCCGTTCCTAGCATTTGACCGCCGTGGCGGGCGTCTTGGCTATGGCGGCGGCTATTACGACGCGACATTAAAGGAACTCAGGGCAAAAAAATCCGTTACAGCCGTCGGTTTGGGCTATGCACAACAGGCTGTCCTGTTTAATCTGCCAGCCGAAGAACATGATGAACGGCTCGACTGGGTCATCACGCCGCAGGCAGCCCACTGCTTCATTGCGGATTAGAAAGACGAAGGATTTATGCGCACGCTTATGATCGGCGATATTGTCGCCCGTTCAGGACGGGAGGCAATGGAAAAGCGTCTCCCCATTCTCAAAGAAAAACTGAAGCCGGATATCATCATCGCAAACGGCGAAAACCTTGCGCATGGCATCGGCCTTACCAGAAAAATGTGCGAGGAACTATTTGATCTCGGCGTTCACTGCATCACCACGGGAAACCATGTCTGGGACAAGCGTGAGATCATTCCTTACATCGACAAAGAACCGAGATTGCTGCGTCCGCTGAACTATCCTGATGGCGCCGCGGGTAAGGGTAAATGGGAATATATGCTGCCAGATGGCCGTAAAGCGCTCGTCATCAACGCCATGGGACGCCTGTTTATGGATGCGATAGACGATCCGTTCAGGGCTGTGAACGGCGTACTGAAAGACGCAGCCCTCGGCAGGGCATATAACGCCATTTTCATCGACTTCCATGCCGAAACAACAAGCGAGAAAATGTCTTTGGGCCACTATGTTGATGGCAGGGTTTCCGCTGTTGTCGGCACACATACTCATATACCGACGGCCGATCACAGGGTCCTGAAAGGTGGCACCGCCTACATGTCTGATCTCGGCATGACGGGCGACTATGACAGCGTCATAGGCGTACGCAAGGATATCCCGGTTCAACGTTTTGTCAGGAAAGTGCCGGGAGAACGTATGGAACCTGCGGATGGAGAAGGCACGTTATGTGGTGCTTTTATCGTAACGGATGACAAAACCGGGTTTGCGCAATCCATCGTCCCGGTTCGGATTGGGCCCGGTCTTGAGCAATCGGTTCCAGAGTTTTAACTCTAACTTTTGCCGCTTTCGAGATTATCCGGATGCTTTTCAAAGTAGCGCTCGCACGCCTCATTTAGCGCATCAAGAAGCTCTGCGCCGTGCTTTCCGCCATCGCCTTCAATCTTGCCCTGCACAACGGCACGAATCGTTGTGTAAAAGGCCAGGACGATTTCAACCGCTTCAATATCCGGCCGGTCGATAACCTCCAGAAACTGGATCAGCTTGTCGGCCATACGGGTAACAAGCTGGTAGTGAAACATGCCGCCATTGGCCTTGAGCTGCATGCCGGGATAGAGCATTCCGGCGATAACGGCTTCCGGATCGTCATCGTCACCGGCTTTCTGAGCATGCTCTATGCCGCGCTTCAGCGCTTCCAGATACATTTCTCCGAGCGGCAGGAAGTCGACATTGCTGTTTTCAAGCAGCGCCTGCGCCTTATCAAGGATTTCCTCACTAAGGCCGCCGGAGCCGACCTTGGCCTTCAGGGTATTTGGCAGCTTAATGAATTCCGCCTTACGGCGAGGCGTCTGATTAAAGTGATCCATATCTATCAAAGCTCCCGGATGTATGGAGTAATCGTAAAGCCAGTTGTCTGACATGACGTTTCCTTTCGCGCTCTATGCAAAGTCGATATCATCTTCCCCACCATACGCAGTAACGCTCTTGCTTTTTTCTTCCGACTTTTTCTTCCCTTCTTCTTCCTTTTGTTCTTGCTCCATGCGGGACAGATCAAAGGCATCGCCTTTCTCGAGTCCCGCCTTTTCACGAATTTTCTTTAGTGTTTCATGCGCTTTTTCCTGTCTCGCGACCCTGAGGCGCGCCAGATCCGGATTCATAAAATCTGTTTCCCGGCGGAACGGCCCCTGATACTCCAGGTTCCTCACGCGCCGCCTGTCCGGCCCGAAAAAATCTTCCGATCTCACAAACTGGCGTGGCCGTTCAATAATCTGGGCGATGCGTCTGTACAAGTCTCTCGCTTTAAAAGGCTTGACCAGAAACTCCGTTACCCCGGCATCACGCGCCTGAATAACGCGCCTTTTCTCACTGAAACCTGTCATCAGGATAACAGGAACATAAGGATTTGGCGTGGCCGGATTATTGCGGATCATGCGTGTCAGGGAAATACCATCCATCGGGCGCATCATCCAGTCAGCAATAACGATATCAGGATTAACCTTGCAAAACTTCTTGTAGCCTTCTTCCCCGTCTTTGGCACCCGCCACCTGTCCGACCCCGAACGTGAGGAGCAGGGAGCGTGTCAGGTCCAGCATAGGCTGGTTGTCCTCAACGACAAGAATACTGATTCTGTGGAGCTGATAAGCCATTCCTTATCTTTCCAAAACCGGGGTTGGCGATACTTAAATATTAACCTTTTGTTTACACTTTACACAAGTTTGCATGCCGGTCATACCCCGCCTGGTGTATAAAACCGGCCTTGTTTTCTAATAAAAAAACGCAGTAAACCTATGAAAATGCAAGATGGCTTATTATAATCTCGCACACACTACCGGACACAGCTGGGATAAGGCGGTGAATTGATTCATACTTTCAGA
>CAZKGT010000031.1:0-15853 GCA_964552285.1 uncultured Pseudobdellovibrionaceae bacterium
GATCAGGGGAACGCCCGGATGATCCACCAGCGCAGCGCCGACATCGCGCCCGCCGATAAGAACCTGCACCAGACCGTCCGGCGCTTCATGCCCTGCTTCTCTGAATTTTTTCACGGCGCGATCAAAAATCTCCAGACAGGCCAGCGCCGTTAACGGCGTTTTTTCCGAAGGCTTCCAGACCACCGGATCGCCGCAAACAAGCGCCAACGCCGCATTCCAGGCCCAGACCGCGACCGGAAAATTAAAGGCCGAAATCACGCCCACCGGCCCCAGCGGCTGCCAGACCTCGCGCATATGGTGACCGGGCCGCTCCGAAGCGATTGTCAGGCCATATAATTGACGAGAGAGACCGACGGCAAAATCGCAGATATCGATCATCTCCTGCACTTCACCAAACCCCTCGGTCAGGATCTTCCCGCACTCCAGCGTGACCAGCTTGCCAAGATCGTCTTTGGACGCCCGCAATTCCTCGCCGAACAGGCGCACAAGCTCCCCGCGCACCGGCGCCGGAACCGTTTTCCACATCCCAAAAGCCCTGGAGGCCGCATCAACAACCCCGGCCACATCGCCCGGCGCATTCTCGCGCAGGCCCGCGATCCGTTCTCCATCAATCGGCGTATAAACAGGCAGCGCATCCCCGGCCCAGCCGGAGAAATCAAAACGGCACAGGATATCCTCATATTGCTTCATAACCGCTCCTCCTATTCCTTCTTGTCCAGCCAGTGCCCTCCGGTATACTCCTCGATCGCATCGCTTTGCTCCTCTTCCGGACCGCTGCCCTCGTCAACAAGCCGCGAGGATAAAATCTGACCGCTCTGCTCGAGGATCGGGTAGGCCACCGTACACATATAGGTGTTAATACGGCGAAGATCACGGATGATATCCATATGCAGGGAACTGGTCGCAATCGTTTCCGGCACGCACTCGCGCAGGCGCTCGATATGGGAGGTCGAAGCCTCGATCTCGGCCGCGCGTATCGTTTCCTTTTCACCGATCAGCTTGCGCGCCAGATCCGGATCGCTGGAAAGAAAAATGGACTCGGCCATCCTCACGCTTTCCATCACCAGCTTGTGAATATGCTCGATCTCCTTCAGCCCCTCATTGGAAAAACTGTGCTGGTTCCTGATTTTCTTGAGTGCCAGCGGCATCAGATTTTTATCAATAACATCCCCCGCATGCTCGAGATTGGTCGAAAATGTCAGGATCTGTACGTAACGCGCAGCCTCTTCCGGATCCATAAATTCCTGCGACAGCCGGGACATATAGGTCTTGATCGCGGTATAAAGACTGTCGATCGTATCGTCCTGTGCGCGGATTTCGTGAACAACGTTTTCATCGCTGGTAACAAAAGCATTGATCGTCTGCCCCAGCATTTTCTCGACCATATCGGCCATGCGCAGCGTTTCCCGCGTCGCCGAAGCCAGCGCAATCGAGGGCGTATCAATCGCCTTCATATCCAGATATTGCGGTGCGTTCGGATCCTCTGAGTCCGGCATGTCCGGCTTTATTTTTCCGGTCAGCCTTGAGACCACCCCGATCAACGGCAGAAAGGCCGTTGCCAGCGCCAGATTGAAAGCCGTATGGAAATGGACAATCTGGCGCACAGGATCTGGATCGACATGACCCAGCAGTACCGGCACCTGCGTCATGAACGGCAGGAATACCAGCACGCCGCAAAACCGTGCCATGACATTGCCAAGCGGTATCCGGAAGGCCCGCGGGTGGTCACCCCAAAGCGCAACAAGCGGGGTCATCGCTCCGCCGAGATTGGCCCCCAGCACCATAATAAGGGCCAGTGAACTGGGGATCACACCGCTCTGTGCCAATGACATCAGCAACAACACCATCGCCAGCGAAGAATGCACCGCCCATGTCAGAAGCGCCGCCACCAGCACCGCAAAAATCATATCTTTCTCGAGCGAGTGAAACACCACCGCCAGCGCATCGGATTCTTTTAAGGGGGCGGCCGACGTTGAAATCCATTTCAGAGCCAACAGCATCAGGGCAAGACCGATCAGAATCCGCCCGATATTCTTGAGCTGTCCGGCATTTTCGGATTTGAAAAAGATAAAACCGGCAATCATAAAAAGCGGCGAAAGAAGAGACAAATCAAACGCCAGCGCCTGCGCCACCAGTGTTGTCCCGACATCGGCGCCCAGTACAACCGCCAGCCCCCCGGCGACCGTTACCATCCCCTGCTTGGCAAAACTGGCTACAATAAGGGTCGTGGCCATCGAGCTTTGCAGCAGCGCCGTCACCACCGTGCCGGACAAAAAGGCCGAAAGCCTGTTCCCCGTGCTGGCCGCCAGCGTCTTGCGAAGTCCAGCACCAAACCCGCGTGTAACTCCGAGCCGCAAAAGCGTCAGCCCCCAGAGCAGCAAACACACGCCGCCGATAATATTAACAAGTACAAACGTCGGTGAAATAGATTGATCCTCCCGTACATCCGGACAACCGGAAAGAGAGATTATAGCGGATTTCCACGCCGCTGGAAATTACCCGCGTCCGCGATAGGGCATCACGCCCTGATCCGGGATCCAGAGATCTGCCGGAACGGGACCGGTCTGGTAGAAAACGTCAATCGGAATTCCACCGCGCGGATACCAGTAGCCGCCGATACGCAGCCATTGCGGCTCAATCTCTTTCACCAGACGTTTGGCAATGGAGACGGTGCAGTCTTCGTGGAAAGCGCCGTGATTTCGAAAAGAGCCGAGAAAAAGTTTCAGTGACTTGCTCTCGACCAGCCAATCGCCCGGCACATAATCAATCACCAGATGCGCAAAATCCGGCTGGCCGGTAATCGGGCAGAGCGAAGTAAATTCCGGAGCCGTAAAGCGCACATTATAGAGTTCGCCTTTTTGCGGATTGGGCACGCGCTCGAGAACGGCTTCATCCGGCGAAGACGGCAATTCGGTTTTGCCGCCAAGTTGGGTCAGGTTATCGTAGACCGTATTCATGCTTTTGTCCTTTTTTCACACCACGAATGGACACAAATAAACACGAATAAAAGCGCCGCAGGCAACATAATCCGTTTCTTAACCACAGATGAACGCAGATAGACACGGATATATTTATATCTGCGTTTATCCGTGTTCATCTGTGGTTGAATTTTTGACGCCTGCGGCGCTTTTATTCGTGTTTATTTGTGTCCATTCGTGGTGAAGAAACAAACCTCAAACCCCCCTCTCATGCCCCCAGATCATCACATGCAGTTGCGGCAGCACCGTCACATCAAACCATTCATCCGCAGCCACTTTGTCGGCCATCCAGCGAAGGCGTGCAGTAAGCCCTTCCGGATTATACGCCTCGTCCGGTTTTGGATTACAGGGCTGCAGGTAAAGCGGCAGATTCGGATAACGTTCCGCCGCTTCCCGGGCGTAAGCGTAATCGGCGTCGTCCAGCACCACAATTTTCAGCGTGATATCTGTCTTCGTGCCCGCCGCCCCAAGGCAGACATCAAACATCGTCCAGTCCGTCACCATCCCGCTTGACGGCGGCTTGGGGCTAAGAGTCAGGATATCAAGATCAGCAAACCAGTCCTGCGCCACAGAGCCTTGCGTTTCAATAGCAAAGCGGTAGCCTTCCGCCTTGCCAAGTGCAATCAACCGGCTCAGATCCTGCGTTGCCGGATTACCGCCGGAAAGGGTCACCAAAAGAGGCTTTGTACCGGACAGTTCTTTCACCTTTTCGAAAATCTCTTCCTCACTCATTGGCTGCCATTCATCGCGGTATTTGCTCTCAACCGCATAAAGCGTATCGCACCACGAACAGCGGTAATCGCACCCGCCCATGCGCACGAACACCGTAGGTTGGCCGATCAATGCGCCTTCCCCCTGAATGGTTGGACCGAAAATTTCACTGACACGGATCATTCGCGGTACTCGGCCCAGGTTTTTGGTGTTTCACTGACACGCACGGCGGTGACTTCCGGCCAGCGCTCCCGGCACCAGATGTAAAAATGCCGCGCCAGTTGTTCGGCTGTTGTGCAATCATCACCAAGCACCTCATTCAAGTGACGGTGATCGCACGTCTCATCGATATAGGTTTTGAGCGCATCCAGCTCGCGGTAATCCCGTACGAACCCGGCCTCGTTAAGCCCTTCCGAAGAAAGCTCGACCTGCACGATATAATTATGCCCGTGCAGCCGCGCGCAGGGGTGATCCTCCGGCAGATTATGCAGGCGGTGCGAAGCGGAAAAATGGTAATCCTTGGTGATCCGGAACGTCATGCCAGCCCACCCGCTCTGGCTTTTTCAACGGTTTCGATCCAGAAGTCCGGATCTTCATACTCCGTCGGATCGGCCACGCCGGCCAGATGAAACGCTTCCCGCCGCTCGACGCAAGTCCCGCAGCGCCCGCAATGACGCTCGCCGCCCTTGTAACAGGACCATGTTTCCTCAAAAGGCACATTCAGCCGCGCCCCTTCAGCGGCGATATCGGCCTTGGAAATCTCGATGAAAGGCGTGTAAAGGCTGATATCTCCCATCCCCTCCAGTGCATGGCGCTGCATTTCCTCAAACGCTTTGGCAAAACCGGGGCGGCAATCGGGATAGATAAAATGATCGCCGCCGTGAATGGCCGCCGCCACCGCCTCCGCTCCCTGCGCCGAGGCAATACCGTAGGCAATGGCCAGCATGATAGCGTTGCGATTTGGGACGACGGTGATTTTCATCGTCTCCTCCGCATAATGCCCGTCGGGCACATCGACATTGTCAGTCAGGGCCGAACCGCTCAGCAGCGCCCCGACATTCGGGATATCAATAACGGAATGGGGAACACCCAGACGCTCCGCGCAGAGCCCGGCGAAACCAAGCTCCTTGCTGTGACGCTGGCCGTAATTGAAGGAAACAAGTCCGGTAAGTTCGCGCTCTTTCGCAACCTTGTGCGCGAGAATGACGGAATCCAGACCGCCGGAACAGACAACAATTGTTTTCATCTTTGGTATCCTTGTTTTGTTAAACCGGGTAGGGTCTGCGACCGGTATTAAGGCCGCACAGAATGCGGCCCGGAGTTGTATATCAGCTCCTTACATAAAATGCAAAAGACTGTTCTGCCCTCTATTCTCCCTGAAGCGCGTCCAGAACCTCGTCCGCATCGGACGTGACCGTCTGCTCCGTATCGCTGCTGGCGCTCTGATCACCTGCGGATGTCTGGCCGATATCAACAGCGCCAGCCGCATCGTTCAGAATAATACAGGTCGAATTTCCTTTCGCCGAAGACGCACCGTCACTGCCGCAAACCAGTTGCGTAATTGACTGCGCCGGAACGGTTGACGCCGTCGTGGCAACCGTGTTCGAGTTGCGGTTTTCAACCTGCTCCATCAGCGCCGCAATCGATGCGCGGTTCTGCGGCGAAAAGCCCCAGGGCTCCTGGAACTGCTGGCCATGCGCATCCTGTACGCTAAAGAGATAGGCAATCGTGAAGAACATCGCCAACACGATCAGGACATACAAGACGTGTTTTTCTTTCAAGATAGCTTTGCGGGACATTGTATCCTCCTCCTGCTATGCCCTCCGGCTGACAGGAGCGGCACCGGAATGCCGCTCCTGCGTTAGCCAGCGAGCCAACTTAGGGTAAATCAGGTGAAGTCACCGAAATACTTACGTTGTTGCCGACGGCCGTTGCCACCGAGCTAACCAGCGGAAGTTGCGGCGCACCTTCGATACAGCCTTCACACGGGCCAAGGCCTGCGCCACTGAAGTTCGTGTAGTTGTTGACGTCAACACCCGCAACCAGCGATGTCGCAGAGACATCGGCAAAGTTGAACTGTGTCAGGTCAGCAAGCACAAACGCATCAGCATCCGTATCAGCCTCAAGCTCGACACTCAGGTTATTGCCAACGGCTGTGGCATCGCTGTCCACAAGCGCGTTGAGAATACCCCCGAGAGATTCGTCAGGCGTACCTTCCGGATCGTTCAGCGTGCCCACCAGGGATGTTGCCGTTACACTGCCTTTCTCAATCAGGCCGGCCGAAGCCGACATGCCTGCGCTAAGCAATATATCGGTGTGAATATTCCCGGTATCAAAAGGCAGACTGGCTTCAGGAACAACCGGACTGTCACCCGAGAAGTCACCAAAGTTGTACTGTCCTTCATGCAACGCCAGAGCGACTTCACTATAGATCGACTGGTTGTTGCCAACGGCCGTTGCAACGCTTTCGACCTTCGGCAGGTCAAGGGCGTCCTGAATACCCTCGATATTCTCAAGCTCAATCGAGCCTGACAGCTGAATATCAATGATATCGGTAAAGCCGTTTTGCTGTTCCGACAACGTACCTTCTATGTACGAAACCGTAACAGGCGAGTCACCGTCATCATTCACATTGCCCCCGACATCGCCAACGGAATTACCAATCCCGATCGGCTTGTCGTAGTTCGATGTAATAGTGACGATTTCGTCGATCTCAACAGTATCGCCTTCACCAACACCCGGGGGATTGTTCTCGATGTCACGGATCGTTGATTCCGCCGTTACATCGCCAACATTCATCTGGATCTTTTCGATTTCGACCATACCGCTTGGGTTAAAAGGAACACCGGGGTCGTTTGCGGACCCAATATCAACGTAAACGTCGATATCAACGTCCTCATCAATGTCCTTTACCCAGTCCCAGTCGACATCGTCGAAGGCTTTGGCGGTGTTAGGCACCGCAACCCCCATAGCCAGGACAGCCAAAGCCGCCGAAGCCATGAACAAAGTTTTACGCTTTATCATCACTCATTCTCCTTTCCTTGCTTCTCAGGTTTTCTGGAAGGTTTGATAGTTTGAGGTTTGATCTTCTCGAGATAGGAAGACATGTGGTCGGTCTCGACCAGGCCACATCCATCCATCACGGGAAGACCAAGAAACTCCGTCAGGATCTGGTATGCTGCCATTTCCACAACGGATCTGACGCCGAGTTGAAGCGGTTCGTTCCGGATCTGCCCGGCGTCAAATTCGATTAAGGTGTCGCCAAAAAAGCGGAATACGTTCGCCTCGACTTCATAGCCGTAAATCTGCTTTTGCAGGCTGGCCACGTAACGAATGGCGAAATTCCGGGAGTCAATGACGCGAAGATCCAGGGCGATATTCATCACCACCGTGCGCATCCCGCCGCCCATTCCTCTGACAAACAACTGCGCGCCGCCGCTGACAATGTTGTAGTTCAGCTCCGTCAGCGCGCCGACGATGATAAAGTCGCTGGCCGGCAGCTTGCCGTAACTGTCTATGTCCCTGCTAAGACGGCCCTGCTCTGCCAGCTTCACTTCAGCCAGCGGAATCCGCAGATCCAGCCGCTCTACCATATGCACCTTGCCGCTCTTCGACAGGGCGCTGATAACCATCTCCGATACCCCTTGCGTCAGGGCGTGGCCGTTCTCGTCGTAATTGATCTGACCCGTCTTGTCGGCAACCTCGCCTACGGCAAAAACCGGCAGGTTATTCGCCGGTATTTCGTGAAGCTGTGCCAAACATTGCGAATACGGTGTGTCGTTGTTGGTTACAGGAAAGCTGAAAGACGGCCGTACACCTTCGCCTCGGGGAGCAACCGTCCCACAACCGGCGAGCAGGGCCACCGCCATCGCCAGCACGACATATATCAAAAGAATTCGCGGATAATTGTTCCATACCATTGCTCCGTACTCCTGACTTTTGAGAAAACCGGTCCCCCTGCCTCTGCAGACAGGCGGAAACGCAAATACAGCTATGCGTGATGGTTACCGGCTTATGCCATTTTCCAGCATCTGAACAGGGTAATTTCGTGTAATTTCAATGTGTTATAGGGCTACCTCCTCCGGGACGGGAACTAACCCTTTCGGACAGAATGTCGCAATGGCACACGTGCATTACCCCTTTCGAGGTACCTCTTCTTTTCCATGAAGCGGGCCCGTTTAACCGACCCGCAACAGGACCTGTTCTGTTACAATTAAAGCAATTCGGGAAAAAGGAGGCTGTTATGACGCATCTGAAACACTGCGGACTGCTTGCAATTCTGTTGCTATCTTTGATGCCGGCCACGGCACAGGCCCAGCTGAACAATAGACCGTTCTCTTTTAACACACCGTCCGGCAGCGTCGGCATGAGCCTCGGCGGGCGCCAGGCCATAATCAACGACAAGCTTTTCAATGTGCATCCCGACAACCTCGTGCGCGGAACGGGCGGCGTTCTGGTGGATGTCGCGAAAGGGCCGGGAAATTCGGCCATTACTTTTCGCTATGGAACAGGCGAGAGTATCCCCGGTTTCCGCGGCACGAGCTTTCGCGGCGATAACACGGATATGGCCGCGGGTGTTTTCAACGCCTACTTTTCGCCATCAGCAGGTAAAAGTTCGGGACTGAACACATACGCCCACATTCATACAGGTGCCACCGTCAGCACGTGGACGGCCCGCATTACATCGGGCGGCGTGCCTGTATCCTATCTGGGCGCGGCCAATCCGGTCGATGCCTGGACCGGTCAGGTTCACAGCATGGGCCCCTATTAAACCTTGAAAGACGGATTACCCTTAAAGCTTGCCCATGTTGATCATCAACGTAATCTTTCCGTCGTAGATTTGCGCTTGCTTGGACGCATTCTGGGGCAGGGGAACAGAACGTTTCTGACAGTAAAGAACCAGCGCATCACGCAATTCCCCGGCGTCAAATATCCGGGGCTTGGCCATGCTTGCCTTCCGGCCGGCATCGACAATACCGACATTTAAGGAAAAATCCTTGCCCTTCTGCTTGAGATCCGGCTCCCGGACGCGCTTGTACTGGTCGATTTCGCCGCGGCTGCGCATCCAGACCTCAAGCGCTTCGCACAAACTTTCCTTTTCAAAAATAATCAGCCGAATTTCTTTCATTTTCCCCCCGGATTTGCGCGGTAACTCTTGCGAAGAGACCAAAACCGCCGTATTAATGATATCCGTACTTCAGTTTAACAAATAATAGGAGAGACCACCATACGAAGACCACCACCAAGGAGAGGCCCCGCACAGGAGGACGGGCCCCGCGTGAATGAAGCGATAACACTGGACAAAGTACGCCTGGTCGGAGCAGACGGCGAAATGGTTGGTGTTGTCAGTATTGATGAAGCCATGTCCGCCGCGGAAGAAGCCGGACTGGATCTGGTCGAAATCTCTCCCAATGCGGATCCCCCCGTCTGTAAAGTTCTTGACTACGGCAAGTACAAGTACGAACAGCAGAAAAAAGCCAACGAAGCCCGCAAGAAACAAAAAACCGTTGACGTCAAGGAAGTCAAAATCCGCCCGTCCATTGAGGCACATGACTACGGCGTTAAAATGCGCAATGCGCGACGCTTCCTTGAAGAAGGAAACAAGGTAAAGGTTACCATGCGCTTTCGTGGCCGCGAGCTGTCCCACCAGGAACTGGGCATGGAAGTTCTGGTCCGCATGAAAGAAGAACTTGCCGACGTCGGCAAGGTCGATCTGGAGCCCAAACTGGAAGGGCGCCAGATGATCATGGTTCTGTCTTCGGAAGTGCAGTAGGCCTAAACGACCGATTCGACCCAATCTGTCAGTTGTGATTTCGACATCCCGCCAACACGGGTATCGACAACCTGTCCGTCCTTGAACACCATCAGGGTCGGAATGCCGCGTACGCCGTATTGCGTGGGCGCGTTGGGACTTTCATCGATATTGACTTTCACGACCTTGACCTTCTCGCCGAGTTCTTCGGCAACCTCGTCGACAATCGGGGACAGCGCCTTACAGGGACCGCACCATTCAGCCCAGAAATCAACCATAACCGGACCATCGGCCTTCAGAACTTCCCCTTCAAAACTGTCATCAGACACCTTGACTGCAGACATCGTTATCCCCTTTCAAAACGCTACTACATAAAGACTCACAAACATTAACTATGGCGCAAAGAAACGGCAGGTCAAGCACCGAAGCAGGAAACGGCACAAAAGAGGAAGAATACCCCTGATAAGTTTTCTGAACCACAAAGCACACGAAGATGCCTGAGCTTACCGCGCCGAAGGCGCTATAAATAAACTCTGCGTTCTCTGCGCCTCTGCGTTGAAAAAATATAACCGCAGAGGCGCAAAGGACGCAGAGATGTTTTTTATGCGCTGACGCGCGCTTTCATCTCTGACTCCTAGTGATCTTCGTGTGCTTTGTGGTTCAGAAAACTTATCGGGCACAACCGCAGCCACGCCCTATATATCCAGCCACATCATCCGTGGTCCGTCCGTCCAGAGCAGGGAACAGCGCACCATCCGTCCCGGATAAACCTTAATCAGGGCGTCCTTATAAGCCTTCATCTGATCCATATATATTTGTGGAACGTCCCGTAGATCCTGAGGCGGCGGACGGTTGGTCTTGTAGTCGACAATCAGGATTTCCCGGTCTGTCACCAGCAGACGGTCGATCTGCCCACTGATCAGACGCCCCCCCTCCACCAGCCCGGTAACAGGCACCTCGGCCAGCGAATCGGGGCCGAAGAGCGGTGCAAAAGACTGGTCGTCAAGGATTTCCAGCGTTTCCTTCACGATAGAATCCTGTAGATCCCCGGACAAATCATGACCGAACTGCGCAACAAAAGCCCTTGCCGCTGCGACACGCTGCTCATCCGGCAGGTCTGGCAGAATCTGGAGCAGCTTATGGGTCACGATACCGCGCCTGAATCGATCTGAATCACCGCCTTCCAGCGGCGAGCGCGCCGCCGGATCGGGCTCGGAAGGACGCGAGGGCACCAGCGGACGCGGCGGGTCCGGCTCAGCCGGGGCCGCCAGTTTCAGCCATACCGGTATTTCATGCGCAGCCTCCCGCCACCCTTCTTTTTCTTCCTGCCCGTCGGGATCGCCAGTCTGCGGATTATGAATGCGCAGGGTCGCTTTCGTCTCATCTGAAGCATCAAAGGCTTCTTCTTCCGCATCCTTCATCCGTTCAAACGCCCGCCTTACATAGTCATACCAGCTTTCATCAAGCGTTCCGCGCCGTCCCGTCGCGCCCGCGACATAAAGCCGGTCCTCGGCCCGCGTCATCGCCACATAAAGAAGCCGCCTGTATTCCTCGTCCAGTTTTTTCTCTGCCGCCTCAAACCCTTCGCGGAAAAGCGCACAATCCATGTCGCTGCGCACAGACCACAAAGGCAGGGGCAGTCCCGACTTGTCCGGCCACAAGAGCCGCGGTGTCCTTTTCGCTGCGCCTGTTCGCGTGGTATCGGGGAGAATGACAATCGGCGCCTGAAGCCCCTTGGCGCCGTGAACCGTCATGATCCTTACATGACCCCCTGCCTCTTCCAGTTCGCGCTTGATTTCCGCACGCCCCTGTTCCTGCACATGCACAAAGCCCTGCAAGGCCGGAATGTTGCCCGCCTCAAACACCAGCGCCGCATTTAATAACTCGTCCAGCGGATCGAGAGCGTCCGCGCCAAGCCGCTTTTTCACAGCCCGAAGCCCGCTTTCTTCATCGGCCGGACAGGGCTGCTGCAAAATTCTACAGAAAAACTCATACGGATGCGCCGACCCGGCATCCTCTATCAGCGCCGAAAGCCAGCCTGTTTCCCTTGCATAATCTGCCTTTTGCAGCGCCGCCCATAATGATGACCCGCGGCCGTGTGCCAGCGCATAAAGCCTGTCCTCATCCCAGCCCAGCAAAGGTGATTTCAGGACGAACGCAAGAGAAAGATCGTCCTCCGGCTGCAGGGCAAACTGCGCCAGCGCCAGCAGATCCTGCACCGCAAGCTGGTCACCGAGGACCATCCGGTCCACCCCGCTCACCGGGATATTGCGCGTCTTGAGCGCCCGCACAAGCTGGCCGACAAAGGCTGTCCTGGTGCGCACCAGGATCATAATGTCCCCCGGCTCTACGGCCCGCCCTTTGGACGGCAATGCCTCTTTTGAAATCCACCCGGCAATTTGCTCCCCGATATGCTCGGCCAGCGCCGCCGGACCGTTCTGGCCCTCCGAGGTGCTGAGCGGCAGCATCCAAGGATCGTCATCCTCTTTTTCCGAGGTCTCGAACAGCGGCCAAAGCTCCACCAGTCCCGCTTGTCCCCTCCGGAAGGAGATGTGTTGAGGCACCTGCATCCCAAGCCCTTCGCGCACAGCCTCATCGGCAAAAACCTCATCGACCGCGCGCAGGACGCTTTTTGTCGAGCGGAAAGAAATATTAAGATCGACCGGCTCCCATTTCTGCTGCGCCTCCGTGACCCGCCGCTCGAAGTGAGCGCGCATTTCATCGAATGCCTCGGGCGCGGCGCGCTGGAAACTATAGATCGACTGCTTCTCGTCGCCGACGGTGAAAACGGTGCGCCCGTCATGCGCGCCTTCACCGCTAAAGAAATCATCGCACAGCGCCCTGATGATATCCCACTGCTCGGGGTTGGTATCCTGCGCCTCGTCGATCAGGATATGGTCGATCCCCTGATCAAGCTTGAACATCACCCACGGCGCAACGCCCTTGCCCGCCACCGTCCCGGTGAGCAGATCGAGCGTTTTCACAATCAGATCATCAAAATCGAGCGCCGCCCGCGCATTTTTAAGCCGTTCGTATTCTTTCAGAATCTCATCACCCAGCAACAAAAGATCGCGGGTCATCGCAGCGCAGGAAGCCGCGCGCATCTTTTCTTCCAGCGCCTGCAACCGCTCCGCCTCCGCTGTCATCACCCTTTCACAATCCGGGTGGCTCTCCTTCACCGTTTTGGTGGCAAGCCTGTTGAGCACCGTGTCTTTCTGCGTCAAAAAAGATTTTCGATAATCACTATAAAGATGCAATCGGTCTTCCGCCTGCGCATCGAGAAAAGCCTGAATCGAGTCAGCCTTCGACTGATCAGATATCTTTCCACCAGCGAGCGCGGTGCAAACGCGGCGCAGACCTGGTTCATCAAACCCGGAACAGCCCGCGGCCAGAATATCCTGCGCCGCCGTCCCCGCCGGAACCTCCAGCAACGCGCAAAGCGCGGCATAAAGCCCGTCCACACCGAAATGCCTGTCCAGCAGGCGGCGCATCTGAGTCCTTTCCTGCGAAAGCTGGCGCAGGAGGTTCTCGAACTGATCCTCATTTTGCGCCTGTGCCAGCGCGTTCAGCGCCTGCGCCGGCGGCGACGCCGGTTCCTGTGCCACACGGCCGAGAACGCGCCCACGGGCATCAGCCATCAGCGCCATCGCCTGCACCTCCTCCAGCGCGGCAAAATGCGGCGGCAGCCCCGCCTCCAGCGGAAAGCGGCTCAGCACCGACTGGCAAAAAGAGTGAATGGTCATGATCTTAAGGCCGCCCGGCGTATCGACAACACCGGCAAATAATTTGCGCGCCGCCGCCTGTTCATAGGCTTCCGGCTCCCGGCCCAAAAGCCCGCGCAGCTTTACCGCCAGCTCCTCATCCGGCATGATCGCCCAGCGCGACAGCGTCCTGTTGATCCGCAGCGCCATTTCGCTCGCTGCCGCCTTGGTAAAGGTCAGGCACAGGATTTTATGCGGCGGTGTGCCCGGGATATTTTCCGCGCGCGGCAGCAAAAGGCGCAGCACACGGTCCGTCAAGACCTTGGTCTTGCCGGTTCCCGCCGACGCACCGACCCAGACCGTTGCACCGGGATCCGAGGCCTTTCGTTGCCTGACATTCGGATCTATATCGCGAACCTGATCCGCAACGGTTTCGTTTCCTTGAACCACCTGATGAACCGAATCCTGAGCCATTTACGCCGCCTCCTCCGGTTCACCCAGCGCGGCCCATTCCTTCACCCGCTCCAGCAACTCGTAATCGTTATAGCGCGGCGCACGGTCTGGACGGGGAATGGCGTAATAAGGCGTCGCCTCATCCTGAAAAGCCGTTACAAGCGCCTCCAGCCCTTCCCAGACCAGGGTCACCGTTTCTTCAATCTCTTCAGCCAGGGTCACGACCTCCCCGGCTTCGCGCCCGCCGGTAATCTTCCAGTAGGCCAGGGTTTTCGCCTCCATCGGTTCCAGCCCGTCAAACCCGCCCTGATGCAGGATCAGCGCTTCCAGCGGCAATTGCGGCAAAGCGCCGGCCTTCAGCTTTTTGGGTGAGAACGTCCCGGCAGACTTGTAGTCGATAATCGCCGCGCCGCCCTCGCGCAGCTGGTCGATCCGGTCGGCAATCGCGGTCAGGGTAAAATCGCGGCCGTTGATTTTGACCCGCGCCTGCCCCCGGCTCTCGGTCTTCGCTGGGACAGCCAGCGCCCGCCAGTCCCGCTCATGCGCCACCACCCAGCCCGAAAGCCTTTCCAGCCGCGGCCACCAGAACGACCAAAGCGCAGGATCGTCACTTTGCTTTTCAAGTTCGGCGCGGGCAATCGATAAAAACGCATCGTCCGCGCCTTTCGGCAGTTCGCCGGGAAAATCCGTGACAAACCGCTCCAGCGCCGCATGGATTAACGTGCCGCGCTGCGCCGCATCCATCGGTTTTTCGGGCGGATCGAGTTTTTTCAGACCCAGAATATAGCGCGCATAGATCGCATACGGATCCTGCAGCCACGTTTCAATTCTTGTGACGGACAGGCAATCGGGCCGCGCCGAAAGCGGCGGCGCAGGCGCAGGCCGAGCGCAGGGCCGAACATTTTCACAATGATCGAGCGCCGCCGACCACGCGGCATGGGGCCCTTGCAACATACCGGGCCGCAGGCCGCAGGCCTCCAGCACGGTATCCAGCCTTTGCAGCCAGCGCGCCGGAACCGTCGGCGTACCCTCCACCCGCCGCGAGCGGGTTAAAATGACGTTATCCGCGCAAAACGCCTGCACGAAATCATGGGCAGCAAGACCGATCCCCCGCTCCGGACTCGGCAGACCGAAACTTTTCCTCATAGGCCGCGACATCCACGGATCATGGCCGGGATCTGGCGGCCACGTCCCCTCGTTCAGGCTGGCCAGCACCATCACATCGGCCTGCACCAGCCGCGCCTCGAGCTGGCCGAGAATGACAAGGCGCGGGTGCGTCCCGTAAGCCGGACGCACCGTCACGCTTTTCATCAGCTCTCCAAACACGGCCAGATAACTGCTTCCGTCCATGGCCGGAAGCATGGCGGCATGGCTGCGCAGTTCATAGAAAATGAGCGCCGCCGCCTCACCCTCCTCGCCGCACCAGAGCCGCAATGAACCGTTTTCGCGCCACGCCGCGGCCAGGTCTTCCGCAACCGTTATATGTGCCTCTAACCATTCGGAAAAAGGATAGATCCGTCCGTCACACAGGTTCAGAAAAGGCATTAAAATGGGCGCAAGGCGATCCAGAAAACCCCGCAACTGATCCGCCTGCCTCTTCTCCCCGACGCGCGCATAGAGTCCCTCTAATCCTGAATGCGGTTTCGGGCCGCGCAGGGCCAAATCAAGCATGAGGACTTCACGCCGGAAATCGTCCGGCGCCATCCCGCCGCCTGCAAGTTTATGCTTGAGAAGCGCCAGCAATGAAACCGGTGCCAGTTGATCAATACAGGCCTTAGCACAAAGCCGCAGATAAGCGCCCACAGCCGTATCGGACAGGGCCGCACCGCCGGAATCATCGACCGCGATCCCCCAGCGCCGGCAGGCCATCGCCACCCGTCGCGCCAGCCCGCGGTCGGGCGTAACCAGCGCCGCCGTTGCCATCCGGTCCTTTTGTTCGAGTGTTTCCCGCAGGGCCGTGGCAATGACGAGCGCCTCCTGTTGCGGCGTCTCACACTCATAACGGTGCAGGCCGTTAAGGTTTTCGGCAAGCCCCTCCGGCGCATTAAGACTCTGCCAGCGCCCGCTGGTCTCCGCCGGGCGCATCATCTCATGCGCGAGCCACGCCCGCGGGCTTTCCTGCTCCGGCGCCATAAACGGCCAGACACCGACAGCCCCGCGGCCGACCTTCGTGCGCTCCAGCAATTGTTTCAGCGTCGCCTGCGGATGTGTATCGTCCAGCGCCGCCCAGCTTTCATCATCCATCTCCCGGTCAAGCC
>CAZKGT010000032.1:0-6481 GCA_964552285.1 uncultured Pseudobdellovibrionaceae bacterium
TCACCCGGACTGGAACAGCTATATCTTTAATTATGACCGCCATGAAATTCGCAGCTTCCTGATCAGCAGCGCGATGTTCTGGCTGGAGAAATACCACATTGACGGTCTGCGCGTGGACGGTGTGGCTTCGATGCTGTATCTCGATTATTCCCGCGAGGAAGGGGAGTGGATTCCCAACGAATATGGCGGGAAAGAAAATATCTATGCGATCAAGCTGCTGAGGGACCTGAACGAGACGGTCTATGCCACGCATCCCGGCGCACAGATGATTGCCGAGGAGTCGACATCATGGCCGATGGTTTCACGCCCGACCTATCTGGGCGGGCTCGGGTTTGGCATGAAGTGGGATATGGGCTGGATGCATGATACGCTTGCGTACTTCCAGAAGGAGCCGATCCACCGCAAATATCACCAGAACGATCTTACCTTCCGCGGTCTTTATGCGTTCCATGAAAACTTCGTGCTTTCTCTTTCGCACGACGAAGTGGTGTACGGGAAAGGTTCGCTGCTGAACAAAATGCCGGGCGACGAATGGCAGCAACATGCCAATCTGAGGTCGTTGTATGCTTATATGTACGGCACGCCGGGCAAGAAGCTGATGTTTATGGGCGGCGAGTTCGGGCAGCGTGCCGAGTGGGCGCACGATTCCTCTCTCGAATGGCATTTGCTGGACTATGAGCCGCATCAGCGCATGCAACAGTTTGTGAAAGACCTGAACGAGCTTCACAAGAACGAGCGTGCCTTGCATGAGGGCGACTTTTTGCCGCAGTGCTTTGAGTGGATTGACTGCGGGGACTGGGAATCCAGCGTTTTCAACTTTGTCCGCAAGAGTCTCGACGGCAAGGAAATCATCCTTTGCACCTTTAACTTTACACCCGTTCCGCGTTATAACTACAGGGTCGGCGTTCCTGAGGCCGGGACGTGGCATGAGATTTTCAACAGCGATTCCGAGTATTACGGCGGAGGAAATAACGGTAATCCCGGAGATCTCAAAACTGTGCCGGCCACACATCACGGACGTCCCTATTACCTGTCGTTGACATTGCCACCGCTGGGGGGTGCGTTTATCAAATGGAAGGCAGAATAGCGCAACGGATAAGGCAGTTCACAGACCCGCAACAGCGCGTCGGTACAACTTATATACCGGGAAAGGGAACGGCGGTCAGGCTCTGGGCGCCGTTTGCCACAAAGGCCGAAATTGACTGGCCGGACGGGCGTCATGCGCTGAAGGCAGGCGAAGACGGTTATTTCTCCGGTTTCTTTCCGGAAGCCATGCCGGGCGATCCTTATACATTTATTCTGGATGGCGATATCTGGATCGCTGATCCTGCTTCCCGCTCGCAGCCCGAAGGGATTGCGGGGCCGTCTGCCGTCGTGGCGCAGGATTACAGCTGGGGGGCGGATGACTGGCAGGGCGTTCCCTTTGAAGAATGGGTTATTTACGAGCTTCATACCGGCACGTTCTCCGGACGCGGTGATTTTGAAGGGATCGTTGAGGATTTGCCGCGCCTGAAAAAGCTGGGCGTGAGCGTTCTCGAGATCATGCCAGTGGCCCAGTTTTCAGGAAAGCGGAACTGGGGCTATGACGGGGTCTTTCCGTTCGCTGTGCAGAATTCCTATGGCGGACCGGAAAAACTGAAAGCGCTGGTCGATGCGTGCCATCGCGAGGGGCTCGCGATCATTCTCGACTGCGTTTACAACCATCTGGGACCGGAAGGAAACATTCTTTACCGCTGCGGGCCTTATGTGCAGGACAAATACAAGACGCCGTGGGGAGATGCGCTGAATTTTGACGGGCCGCACAGTGAGGAAGTCCGACGTTATTTCCTGCAGAATGCCTGGCAATGGCTGACCGAATACCGGTTTGACGGTTTGCGGCTGGATGCCGTGCAGACAATTTTCGATACGTCTCCGGTGCCGTTTCTGGAGGAGCTGTCGCTTCTAAAAAAGGCAGCGGAAAAAGAGGTCGGACGGCCGCTGGTTTTGATCGCCGAGACCGATATGAACGATGCGCGCCTGCTTGTTCCTTCCGCGCAGGGCGGAATGGGCATGGAAGCGCACTGGAACGACGACCTTCATCATTCCCTGCATGCGTATCTTACCGGCGAAGATCAGGGGTATTTTTCCGACTATGGTGATCTGGAACAGATTGTCCGCTGTTATCGCGACGGAAACTGTTTCCAGGGGAATTATTCGCCGTTCCGCAAGCGTCGGCACGGGCGGTCTTATGAGGGCGTCGACCGGAAGCGGCTGGTGGTGGAATCCCAGAACCACGACCAGACCGGCAACCGTATGCTGGGCCAGCGGCTTATCAGCCTGACGGATTTTGAGAAGGCAAAGCTGGCGGCGGCCTGTATTTTGCTTTCGCCCTTTACGCCTCTCCTGTTTATGGGCGAGGAGTGGGGGGAAGACAGCCCGTTCCTGTACTTTATCGACCATTCCGATCCGGCGCTGGTCAAGGCCGTGCAGGACGGGCGCAAGCGGGAATTCAGCGATTTTCTCTGGCAGGGGGAGCCGCCCGATCCGGTCGATCAGGGCACATTCGATAAATGCGTTCTGAAGGCCAAATCATTTCCGGAAGATTCACAGGAAGCGGCAATGGGTACCTACTATGGCATGTTGATTGATTTATCGAAAAAGCTCAGGCGCGACGAATGTTTTCCCGTGGGCGGTTATGATGTCGAGTATGACAGCGAAAACAAGTTGATAGCTTTGAGAACGGCCGGGCAGGAAGAATATTTCTTAATCATTTTCTCGTTTCATGATAAAAAGGTGGCCTATACCGATACCGAAGACAGAAGCCGGATGTGGCAGGTTGTGTTGCAGTCCGACCGTTTTCAGGCAGGAGAGGATTATTCTTCCGGCGAATCGGAAGAAACGAATGAACTAACGCTAGCGCCGTTTTCCGCTACGGTGCTCAGGGGAACCCGGAATTAATTAATGAGCCACCAGCGCTACCTTTGTATTCACAATCATTACTATCAGCCGCCGCGTGAAAACCCGTGGCTGGAGGAGATTGAGTATCAGGAATCGGCGCATCCCTATCACGACTGGAACGAGCGGATCAGCGCGGAATGTTACAGGCCCAACGGCCTGTCGCGGATTCTCGATGCGGAAGGCTGGGTGACGGCGCTTGCCAATAACTATTCAAAGATCAGTTTCAATTTCGGGCCGACGCTGTTGTCGTGGATGATAGAGAACGACCCGCTGGCCTATGAGGCGATTCTGGAAGGCGACCGGCTCAGCCGCGAGCGGTTCGACGGGCACGGCTCGGCGATTGCGCAGGGGTACAACCACATGATCCTGCCGCTGGCCAACCGGCGCGACAAGGAAACGCAGATTATCTGGGGGCTCCGGGATTTTGAAAAGCATTTCAGCCGTCCGGCCGAGGCGATGTGGCTGCCGGAAACGGCTGTGGATACGGAGACGCTTGAGATATTGTCCTATCACGGGATGCAGTATGTTATCCTTGCTCCCCGGCAGGCCAGGGCTGTGCGGCCGGTCAATACCAAGGCGCCGTGGCAGGAGATCAATGAGAACCGGATTGATCCGAAACACCCTTATCTTGTGAAGCTGCCTTCCGGGCGCAGCATTGCCGCCTTCTTTTATGACGGTCCGATCTCGCAGGCGGTGGCGTTTGAGAAGCTGCTGAATAACGGCGAGACTTTTGCCAAGAGGCTGATGCAGGGCTTTTCCGACCAGGACCAGCGCGCACAGTTGCTTCATATAGCGACGGACGGTGAAACTTACGGTCACCACCACCGGCATGGTGATATGGCGCTGGCTTATGCACTTGATTACATCGAAAACAACAATCTGGCGACGGTAACGAACTACGGGTATTTTCTGTCGCACCATCCGCCGCGTGCCGAAGCCCAGATTCATGACAATTCCTCATGGAGCTGTGTGCATGGCGTTGAGCGCTGGCGTTCGGATTGTGGCTGCAATACAGGTATGCATCAGCACTGGAACCAGAAATGGCGCGAGCCTTTGCGCAATGCCCTGAACGAGTTGCGGGATGAGCTGAATACCTCCTACAACACTTTCATGAAGAAATATACGCCGGACCCATGGGGTGCGCGGAATGCCTATATCAACGTTATCCTGAACCGGTCCGAGGAGAGCCGTCGGGACTTTTATGCCGAGTGGCTGAAAAAACCGGCGTATTTTGAAGAAAATCCCGATGAGGAAGTGGCGTTTCTTGAGGCGCTGGAAATCCAGCGGCACCTGATGCTGATGTTTACAAGCTGCGCATGGTTTTTTGACGAACTGTCCGGGATCGAAACCGTTCAGAACCTGCAATATGCCTATCATGCGATTGAGTTGGCCAAGAAAGTGCTCGGCGAGGATCTCGAGAAAACATTTGCCGACAACCTGTCTTTTGCGCCGTCCAATATCGCCGAGTTTGATAATGGCCGGAATATTCTGGACCGTTTTGTGAAGCCTGCAAAGGTTGGCTACCCAAGGATTGCCGCGCATTATGCGGTTTGCCGCCTGTTTCACGATAATGGCGAAGATGAGCGGATTTACTGCTTTACGTTCGAGCCCAAGGACACCGAGCGGCACTTTTCCGGCAAGGCCCAGCTTTTGTGCGGCCATATGGATATCGTGTCCTGCATTACGTTTGAGCGGGAGCCTGTTGATTTTTGTGCGCTTCATCTGGGGGATCACAATATTAATGTCGGCGTACGTCCGCACACGGGCGTTGAAAATTATACGGCGATGAAGGAGGAGTTCGTTACGACGTTCGAGCGCGGCGATGTGCCGGAGTGCGTGCGATTGCTCGACAAATATTTCGAAAACAAGCTGTATTCACTGAAAGACCTGTTTAAGGACCAGCAGAAAATCGCGATCGATCACGTTCTGGAGAGTACGCTCGAGACGCTCGAAAAACAGTTTGTCGGGCTGCACGAGCAATATTACGCGATTATGTGCTACCTGTCCGATCTTGGGGTCGGCCTGCCGTCTGTGTTTGTGAATATGTCGGAGTATGTTCAGAACCGGCGGATCAAGGGTGCTCTCGCAGAGGATGAAATTCCGTTTGAGTCTTTGCGGCGCTATCTCGATGAGGCGGAAAACTGGAAGACCGATCTCGACCGCAAGGGGATCGAGAAATATTATAATGAAGCCCTTAACCGGTTGTTTGAGGCCAGCAAGAAGGATCCGGATGAGATCGAGACGCTCGAGCAGTTCGCAAGTCTTCTGGAAGCGCGCCACTGGCTGCCGTTCCAGGTTGATCTCGGGCCGGTTCAGAACGAATTTTATACGTGGACGAACGCCGTGCAGAAGGCAAAGTTCGCCCGTAACAAAGACTGGAAGGACGTGGTTCACCGCATTGCGGAGGAACTGAAGGTACGAATTCCCGTTTAGGGGGTGTAATTTTAGGGTGTCTTGATGACTGCCACCTACCGATTCCAGCTGACGCCGGATTTTACCCTTTGGGATGTCATTCCGGTTCTGGATTACCTGCATGGGCTGGGGATCTCCCATATCTATTTATCACCGGTTTTTGAATGCGCGCCGGGCAGCACGCACGGCTATGACGTAACGGATTTTTCCAGGATCAGTTCGGTGCGCGGCGGTGAGGATGCCTTGCTGGCCGTGGATGAGAAACTGCGTTCCTTCGATCCGCCGATGAAGATGATCCTTGATATCGTGCCGAACCATATGGCTGTTTCGGGCGAGAATCCCTACTGGTACGACGTTTTGCAAAAGGGGGCGGACTCGCCCTACTGGCCGCTGTTCGATCTCTGGGTAGAGCCGGGAGAGAAGATATTGCTGCCCGTTCTCGGTGCGCCGCTCGAAGATGTGCTGGCGAACGGGGAGATCAGAATAGAAGACGGGGAAGTTCGTTACTGGGAGAACAGGTTTCCACTGAGAGGCGATGAGAGCGGAGATATCCGGGATATTCTGGAGTGCCAGCATTATGAGCTGGTGTTCTGGAAGACGGCTTCGGAGAAAATGAGTTACCGGCGGTTCTTTGATATTACCGGGCTGATCGGTGTGCGGGTCGATGATCCGGAGATTTTTGCGCTGACCCATGCGAAAATTATTGAGTTGAAAGAAAGCTGCCCTTCGCTGGACGGTGTACGGGTGGATCATATTGACGGGATTGCCGATCCGGAAAAATATCTGGCGATGTTATCGGCGCATTTTTCAAATGTCTGGGTGGAGAAAATTCTGGCCCGCGATGAAAGGGTCCGGGGCAACTGGCCTGTGTGCGGAACGACCGGGTATGAATTTATCGATCACTTCAATTCGGTTTTGGTTCAGCCGGAAGGATTAGAAAAAATTGAGAATTTCTGGCGACAGGAAATTGATCCGCGCTGGGGTGATTTTGAGGCTTGCGTTGTGGAAGGCAAGACAGAGGCGCTCAATAATCTTTTTCCGGTTGAGATGGCAAGTCTGGCCGCTGATCCGGGCGAACGTGGTGCATGGAGTGAGCTGACCGCGGTCCGGTTTGCTGGCTCAATTTCCGTAT
>CAZKGT010000032.1:6491-15767 GCA_964552285.1 uncultured Pseudobdellovibrionaceae bacterium
CGGGTGCGGGACTGGATGCGCAGGACAGGGCGTGGGTGGATCGTGCCTTGTCTCATTGCAGAGACGAAACGAAGAAGGCGGCTCCCGGTCTTCTTTCCGATGAGCAGGCTGTTTTGCGCTGGCAGCAGCTGAGCGGGCCGGCGATGGCCAAGGGGCTCGAGGATACGGCGCATTACCGTTATTTCCCGTTGGCGTCTTTTAATGAGGTTGGCTGTGAGCCTTTACTGGAAGCGGGAGGGGCTGAGGCGTTTTTCTCCTGGCTGAATGAGTGTGCGCGGGATTTGCCGATGACGATGAAGGCGTCCTCGACACATGATACGAAACGGGCGGAAGATGTTCGTTACCGCCTGATGGCGCTCAGTGAGATGCCGGAAGAGTGGATTTCGTTTGTGCGTGAGAGCTGGAAGATAAACGCCGCATCCATGGAAGGCATTTCCGCTCCTGTTGCGTATCTTTTGTTTCAGACGCTGGTGGGGAGTTGGCCGGGCGTAGATGGCGTTGATGACGCTTACATCAAACGTATTCAGGACTACATGCTGAAGGCGGGGCGTGAGGCCAAGCTGGAAACAAGCTGGATGAACAATAACGGTGCCTATGAAGAAAAACTTGCTGCGTGTGCTGCAGGCATATTGAAGGACAGGGAATTCCTGCACCGGATTGACGGTTTTGTTCAGAGGGCACGTTATGTGGGCGCACTGAAGTCCCTGACGGCGCTGACGATGAGAGTTCTTTCCCCCGGGATTGCCGATTTTTATCAGGGCACGGAGTTGTGGGCGCTCAGTCTTGTTGATCCGGACAACCGCCGCCCTGTTGATTATGAATCCCGCATTCGGATGCTGGAAGAGCTGGATGCCTACGAGGAAGGGCATGGCCGGGCCGCGCTGCTGGAAAAATTGTGCACGGAATGGGAAGGCGGTGCGGTGAAGCTCTGGCTCACCAGAATGCTTTTGGGCGTATTTAATACAGAATTTTCAGGCTCACATGAGGGATTAAGGGTGAGGCCTGTGGCACTGGAAGGAGATGGGGCAGGGGATTTTCTGGCTTATTTCATGGAGAATGATATATCGCAGATTCTGGTGACGTGTCCTCGTTTTCTTTCCGGGGTTTTTCCGGAAAAATTTGGCCGTTTGAGCGTTGATGTGCATACAAATATTATGTTTTCATCCGGTGATTTTCATAGTCATGAAAATTTCTATGATTTTGTAAATAAAAGAGAAATCACATTGTCATCTTTTTTGCTTAATAGTGAGATGTCATCCTTTCCTGTTTCGGTGATAAAATTTTTGTGAGAGGATAAAGAAAATTATGATTCCCGTGCGAAAAGAAGTGTGTTCTCTGGTGATTTCTGGTATAGATTCTTTGTTCTTAGTTTTTTTGGTGTGTTCAATAGACCCTGAAAAGGAAGGAAAGTCATGAGTATCAAGAAGAAATACCTGAAATCGCGGCCTGTATGCAAAGTTACGTTCCAGCTTCCCAAGGGGAACGGGCGCGTGCAGGACGCTTTTGTTGTTGGTGACTTCAACAACTGGCAAACCGATGCAACGCCGCTGAAGCGTCAGAAAGACGGTAAACTGGCAGCAACTGTCGAGCTTGAATCCGGCCGCGAATACCAGTTCCGCTATTTCCTCAATGGAGAAAAGTGGGCCAATGATGACGCCGCTGACGGCGCTGCACCGACGGCTTATCCGGACACAGAGAATTCCGTTGTCGCTGTTTAATTAAACGCGAACGGTAACAAATAATTTTAGCCGCCCTTTTGTGGGCGGCTATTATTTTGTGTCGCGCTGCAATCGGATGCGTCAATTTGTCTCTTGCTCTAAATGATAATCATTCTTATTTATCTTGACAGTCATTTCTTGTATTTGATATGTGGAATTAGGTATAAAAAGAGGGAATTCCGGAATGTCTTTACCATCGAATGTTCTGCAACTGCCCAAGCTTGGCAGGAAGCGTGTAGCCCGCATATTTTCTATCGGCGGGCCTGACGAACAAGAAGCGCCTTCGCAGCTTTCCAGGAAGCTGCGCGATCTCGGGTTTGAGGAAGACAGGGAAGTGGAGATCCTTCACACAGGGCCCTTCGGATCTTTTCCGATTGCGGTACGGATCGGGCGTTCCGTTTTTGCGATGCGCAAGGCTGAGGCTGAGCACATTACCGTTATCGCGAGCTAGAAAATATTATCATGGATGCTGTTTTAAGGCTGGCCCTTGTCGGAAACCCCAACTGCGGCAAGTCGGCGCTGTTCAATGCGCTGACAGGTCACCGCCAGAAGGTTGCCAATTATTCCGGCGTAACGGTGGAGCGCCGTTCCGGCCGCTGCGTGACAAAGAGCGGCGTACAGCTTGATATTGTCGACCTTCCGGGTGTTTACAGTCTTGATGCGGTGAGTGCCGACCAGCAGATTACCTGCAATATTCTGGCCGGTCGCCAGCAGGGAGAGGCAGCGCCGGATGCTGTCATATGCGTGGTCGATGCAACAAAGCTGCGCGAGCATTTGCGGTTTGTGCTGGAGCTGAAAAGCACCGGACACCGGATTGTCGTTGCCCTTAACATGATGGATCTGGCGCAGCGCGACGGGTTCGAGATTGATGTTGATGTGCTGGCAAAGGAACTTGGTGTTCCTGTGATCCCTACGGTGGCCGTTCGTAAAAAAGGTATGCAGGCACTGGTGGATCACCTGAACGAGCGCCTGCCCGAAGCGCTGAAGCAGCAACAAAAACCCGATACGTCTTTGGCCGGTGATTACAAGGCTATGCAGAAAGAGGCCGGACGGATTGCGCAGGCGGTGATTGTACGTGAAGGCGCTTATCATAAAGTCTCCCGGTATATTGACCAGGTTGTGTTGCACAGTGTCGCGGGGCCGCTGGTCCTGTTTGCCGTGATGTTCCTGATGTTTCAGGCCGTGTTTGCCTGGGCGGAGGTGCCAATGGGCTGGATCGATGCGTTTGTCGTCTGGTTGCAGGATATGGCGATCACCTTTATTCCGTCAGGTTTTGCGCAGAATCTCGTGGTGGAAGGCGTTCTGGCCGGGGTGGGGAGCGTGATTATTTTTCTGCCGCAGATCCTGATCCTGTTTTTCTTTATTCATCTTCTTGAGCAATCCGGCTATATGGCTCGTGCAGCGTTTCTGATGGATCGCCTGATGTCGAGGGTGGGGCTGAGCGGCCATGCCTTTGTGCCGCTGCTTTCCAGTTTTGCCTGCGCCATTCCGGGGATCATGGCGGCGCGGACGATCGACAGCCAGCGCGACCGATTGACTACAATTATGATTGCGCCGCTGATGACCTGTGCGGCGCGCCTGCCGGTTTATACGCTGATTATTGCGGCCTTTATTCCCTCGGTGACGCTGGCGGGCGGGGTAAATTTGCAGGGGCTTGTGATGTTCGGCCTGTACCTTGCCGGGATTGTCAGTGCGCTGGTTGTGGCATTGGTCTTTACGCTGATGGGTACGGAGAAGACAGCACCGCGCTGGTTCATGATGGAACTGCCGCGCTATCGTCTGCCAACGGTTCGTGATCTTGGTCTTAGCCTGTTGAGCCGTGCCGGTGTTTTTATGCGCCGGGCCGGGACGATTATCATGGCAAGCACAGTTATTCTCTGGGGGCTCGCCAGTTATCCGAAGCCGCCTGCCGATGCAGACCAATCCGATATCATGTACAGCGCCGCCGGGATGCTCGGCAAATGGCTGGAGTTTGTTTTCGCGCCGATCGGGTTTTCCTGGGACATCTGTATTGCGCTGATCCCCGGCATGGCGGCGCGCGAGGTGGCGGTGGCGGCGCTTGGCACGGTCTATGCGATTTCAGGTTCCGAGGACGCCGTGGCCGAGAGCCTTGCCGGGACGCTCCAGAACGCCTGGAGCCTGCCGACGGCGCTTGCGTTTCTGGCGTGGTATGTTTTTGCGCCGCAATGCCTGTCCACGCTGGCCGTAACGCGGCGGGAAACAAATTCATGGAAATGGCCGCTGATCATGTTCGGCTATCTTTTCATTCTCGCCTATGTTGCTGCAGGATTGACCTATTGGACAGCGAAGGTAATTCTTCTAAATTAATCATATGAAGAAAGCACAAAGACGCGTTTTTATCTCCTTTGCAGGGGTAATGGCCATTTGTTTGCTGTTTGTTTCCGGTTGCGGCGCGGAAGAGCAGCAAGATCCCTATGTTCAAAAACGCCACGCCATGGTGGCAGAGCAGATAGAGGTGCGCGGAGTGCAGGATGAGCGCGTGTTAGAGGCCATGCGGGCGGTGCCGAGGCATTTGTTCGTGCCGGTCTTGCAAAGGCCGTTTGCCTATGAGGACAGGCCGTTGCCGATCGGGCATAAGCAGACAATTTCCCAGCCCTATATTGTGGCGCTGATGACAGAAATGGCCGGTGTTGATGAGGGGGATGTTGTGCTTGAGGTCGGAACGGGGTCGGGGTATCAGGCGGCTGTTTTATCCGTGATGGCCAAAGAGGTTTATTCCATTGAATACCTTGAGCCGCTGGGGCTGGAGGCGAAAAAGCGTTTGCAGGATTTGGGCTATGATAATGTGAGCGTGAAAATCGGTGACGGTTATAAAGGCTGGCCGGAGCATAAGCCGTTTGATGCGATTATTGTCACTGCCGGCATTGATCATGTGCCGCCAGCGCTTGTAGAACAACTCAATAAGGGTGGGCGGATGGTTATTCCAGTAGGGCCGGAAGGGGCTCAGGAATTACTGTTGTTGACAAAAGACGAGCAGGGCAAAATGCTCGAGCACAAAATTATCCCTGTGCGTTTCGTGCCGTTTCTGGGACTGAAAGAATAGATGACGCGTTAATTCATGACGCAGCCAATTTCGACAGTGGGGGCAACGCAGCGAGCTGTTCTCCTCTGACAATGAATATCACTTCCCATACAGCCATTTGTGTTGTACCGGTAGGAACGCCTTACGACGTCAGGATCATGTTTCGACCATGGTTGTCCTCTGACTCTTGCGTCGCCGACACTATCTCCTGCGCACCAGTGAAAGCCGGGGCTGTATGCGCTTCCACTCAGGTTGTCCCAGTTTCCTGAGTGGAAATAATAAGGATCACATTCAGGGTAAGAAGGCGGCGACCATGGGAACAGTCGGGAAGTGCAGTGTCTGTTTCGTGTTGTGCGATAATTGTGAAAGCCTGTCCAGCCGGAGGGGCATCCGGAACGCGGGAAACGGCAGAGAATTCCTTCAGCTACTTCTTCGATTTTGCCGCCGAGCCGCATACATTCCAGTAGCCATGGAATGGTTCCGGTCGCTGTCGGCGGTGCGGCAGGCGGTGCAATTGCCGTTGGCGGCGGCGGCGAGGGGACGATAGGGGCCGGCGGTTAGATGCAGCCGTCTTCATATGTTTCGTCTGTTTGCTTTTCTCCAAGCTTTTCACCAGTATTTGAATCCGTTTTTTGATAGGTTTGCCGGGCGCGGGCGCCGATCATCCCGGCGGGGCAGTCAGAAAGGCTGTATTCATAGCCCGCCGTATCGTGTTCGCCGCGCTGCGTGTTTTCGACGATTTCGTGGATCAGAACGGGGGCTCCATTCGGGATATCAAGGAGGCAGGAGTCCGGAAGGATGATCTCGGTTTCGTCCGTTCCTTTGCGCACGGCGGCCAGTTTGATTGTCCTTTTATCCTGCATGACGCCCGCTATGTCTGAGGGGCTCATGGTTGAGAGCTGTTTTGCCAGGCGTGCTGAGGCGCCTTTGTCGTTTATGTAGAAAGCCGGCCTGCTTCCATTGTTTTCCGGTATCCATGTGATAACCACTCTCCTTTTTGGATCGGTCGTGGAATCCATGCAACTTCCTGATATCAGGCCCTGATCCTGACTCTGGTTTATCTGGCTGGAAAGAAGTCCATCGGAAAGAGCTTTCTCGCTTGTTATGATATTTTCAACTTCCCGCTGGCTGCTTTTGGCGTGTTGCAGCATCGCCATGGCATGGCGGCTGGTGTCTGCTTGCTGGTGGTTGTAGGCATATTGTCTTTGATCTGCTCGCTGCTCGGGGACACAGCCGGAAAGCATCAGAGCCCCAAACAGAGCAAGCACGCATGCGGCGCGTTGTGTCTTTCGTGCCTTCATGGCTTCCCCGATAATTATTGCTATTCTAATATTATAGGGAAATCAGTAACTTTTGGTAAAATTCTGGAAAAAGAAGTCTGGCGGCAGTTTGTGGCTTACCGCCAGTCGTTCTTATTCAAAGCGTTTGTTTATGCTGCTTTTTTCTTGTTGCGATAAAAGCGTTTTTTGCTTCCCGGCCTGTTATGGTTCTGCTTGTTATGCGCAGGACGAGAATTGGCGCCCCTGTCATTTGCGGCCTTTGGGTACAGAAGACTTTCAATCGCGTGCCACTTTCGGCCGTCCTGATCGGAGACGAAGCTGATGGCGGAGCCTTCGGCGCCCGCCCTGGCGGTTCGGCCCATGCGGTGAATGAAATCTTCGGCTACCTGCGGCAGATCGTAGTTAATTACATGCGCAATGTGCGGTACGTCCAGCCCCCGTGCGGCGATATCTGTGGCAATCAGCACGCGGAAATTCATTTTGCGAAAATTCTGCATGACCTTATCGCGCCTGCTTTGGCGGAGATCTCCATGCAGTGCTTCGGAGGTAAATCCGTCGCGGCGTAAATTCTTCGCCATTCGGTCGGCGCCATGTTTGGTTTTGATGAACACGATAACGGAGCCGTCCCGATTGTGAAGCTGGGATATCAGTTCGTTATATTTCTTGTCCTGTTCGATGCGGATCACATCCTGCTTGATGTTTTTGGCTACGACGTTGGTTTCACCAACGGCAACCCGTTTCGGGTTGTTCATGTATTTCTCCGAAAGCTTCAGGATGTTATGCGGCAGCGTAGCCGAAAACATCAGGGTCTGTCTCTTGTCCGGCATGTATTTGAAGATCCTCTCCAATTGCACCATAAAGCCCATATCCAGCATGCGGTCGGTTTCATCCAGAACCAGAAAATGCGTATCATGCAGCATCATATTTCCCCGTTCCAGGTGGTCGTTGATGCGCCCCGGTGTGCCGACTATCAGGCGCGGTCTGGAACGAAGCTGATTAAGTTGCCTGCCCATTGGCTCTCCGCCGATGATAAAGGCGGTCTTAATCGGGCTTTTCGGGCCAAGAAGCTGGTGCATGATCTCCATGATCTGCTTTCCCAGTTCCCGTGTGGGCGTCAGTACGAGGGCGGAGCCTCGCGGATTGTTCAATAGTCTTTCTACCAGTGGAATGGCGAACGCCGCTGTCTTGCCTGTTCCGGTCTGGGCTGTGCCCATAATGTCATGGCCTTCAAGTGCGGGCGGAATCGCCTGTTCCTGAATAGGGGTGGGTTTTGTGTATTTCATATGCACGAGGGACTTGCCCAGTGCAGGGGACAGGCCGAAGCCATCAAAATTTTTCATATTTATTCCTTTTTTTCATGCGCGACTGCAGCGTGAGGATGCCCCACGCCGGCAGTTCTGCTCATTCTTATTGTTGTTATTGCCTAAGCGGCTTCTCTTAGATTGGTGGCGCTGTCTTTACCCTTTTTAGGGTCGTGCTTGAGATCATAGCTGATCTTCTGACCTTCTTTCAGCGTGCGTATCCCTGCGCGCTCAACGTCGCTGATGTGCACGAACACGTCGTTGCCGCCATTTTCCGGCTGAATGAAGCCGAAGCCTTTTTGGTCGCTGAACCATTTTACGGTTCCTGTATTTTGGTCTTGCATGAGTCTGTCCTTTCGCTGCAAAGCATTTAAAAGCGCGGAGGCAGCACAATTGCGGCCAGGCGCGTTATCTCGTTCGATATCTGAAAAACTGTTCGATAAAACTGAACTTTACGAGGAAAGGTGAATTCTAAGGCTCACGGTCTTGTATTTATCAAGACACCTGCAAAAGCTCCGTGCTTTAAAAGAGCATCATTGTCAAACGGGCGGATGATAAGTGACATATTTGATGAAAAAGGTCAAGGAAATAAAATTATTGTTCCGTGTGGCTACTGCTATCATTAAATAATCCAGAAAAATACAGACAGGATGGCGGCGCGTCGCTACCAGGTACGATAAGCTGGCCAGAAACTTCTTCTCTGCCATCTGCTTGGCTTCACTCTTATGCTTCTGGATTTAAGCTGTGAGTCTGGAGTCTAATTGCAAAAAACTTTGGGGAAACCAAAATGCCGCACACGGCGCCCGGCTGAGCCGCAATCGTTATCATGGCTTAGCTGCGACGATTTTTAAACTTTCGGATATTTCTTCCGGAACCGGCTGTCCATGTACAACCAGGCAATCCCCAGCAATCCTGAAAGCAGCGTTGCCGTAAGGATGGCCAGCTTGGCATCTTCGATCATCACCGGGTTGCCTGAAAAACCAAGGGCGGCGATGAAAATGGACATGGTGAACCCCATCCCGGCCAGCAGGCCGGCACCGATGATGTCGATGAATGCCGTTCCGGCTGGCAGCCTGCCTGCTTTCAGCTTGACGGCGACCCAGCTGAACAGGGCGATCCCGAGCGGCTTGCCGATAACAAGGCCGAGGATGATCCCCAGCGAAACGGACGAGGTCAGAACAGTTCCAAGATCACGGTCCAGCAGATAAATCCCGGCATTGAAAAAAGCGAAAACCGGCAGGATTATTAGGCCGATCGGGTTTTCCAGCTTGCTTTCCCAGCGCTGAAGGGGCGTGGAAGCCTCTTCGGCCATGTGCTCGATATCGAGCACCAGCTCGTGTTGTTTCTGGTCGGAAAGGATGTCGTTGTTATTGTTGCGGCGTTCGAAATAGGAGAGCAGCCATTTGGTTTTTTGCAGAAAGTTCCCGGACTCTGTTTTCGGCCGCGCCGGAATGGCGAGCGCGATCATGATCCCGGCCACCGTGGCATGCAGGCCGGAATGATGGACGCAAAGCCAGAGCAGAACCCCCACGAGCAGATAAAGGCTCGCCCGCCTGACGCCCGCCATATTCATGCCGGCCAGGACAATAAACAGTGCGCCGGCCTTGGCCAACGCCCAGAGGTGCAGGTTTTCAGTGTAAAACAGGGCAATCACGCTGACGGCACCGATATCGTCGATAATCGCCAGCGCGGTCAGGAAAACGAACAGGTTCGGAAAACTTTTGCGGCCAAGCAGGGCCAGCGCGCCAAGCGCGAAAGCCGTGTCGGTCGCCATGGGAATGGCCCAGCCCTGGGCGGCGGCCGTGCCGTGATTGAGCGCCATGTAAATCGCGGCAGGCACAACCATGCCGCCGAGCGCGGCGGCCAAGACAAGGCCGATATTCCGCGGTTTTCGCAACTGCCCGGCGAGAATTTCGCGCTTGATTTCCAGACCC
>CAZKGT010000033.1:0-15606 GCA_964552285.1 uncultured Pseudobdellovibrionaceae bacterium
ACCGGAACGCCCAGGACGGGGAGGGGGGTCAGGGCCGCCGTCATGCCCGGTAGGTGCGCTGCGCCGCCCGCGCCGGCAATAATCACCTTCAGGCCGCGTTCCCTTGCTTCGCGCGCGTAGGTGTAGAGCCTGTCGGGCGTGCGATGCGCCGATACTATCTTGGTCTCGTAGGGGATACCTAATTCATCCAGAATATTTGCGGTATTGGCCATGGTGTCCCAGTCCGACTGGCTGCCCATGATAATGCCGACAACGGGTGTGCTTTCGTTCATGATGGGGATTTATAGATGAGAAAAAGCGCTCAGGCAATAATATCTGGCAGAAGTTCGCTGCGGATGGTCTCGATCACGTCTTTCAGCTGGAGTTTTTTCTTTTTCAGACGCTGGAGCTGTAAAAAATCAACCGGCTGGTCGCTATCGATCAGCCGTTCAATAATTTCGTCGAGGTCTCTGTGTTCACGCTCGTATTCGGCGAGCTTTTCACGCAGCTGTTCTTCTTCGTCCATGTAGCCGGATGATCCGATAAAGCCTTTGAATTTTTTAATAATAACAAATAATCTCTTGTTTGATAAGAATAATCTGGAAGAAAACGGGTGCGGCAAGCTTTGCTGTGGACAGCGGGCTTTGGACGCGCTAAATACGCGGATTATAAATCCTGTTTTTACGGCATAACCCGCGGTAACGGAGTGAAACGACATGGGTAAAAAACGTATTGGAGTATTGACGAGTGGCGGCGACTGCGCCGGCCTGAACGCAGCGATCAGGGCTGTGGTGCACGCGGCGTCCAACCGCGGATGGGAAGTCGTCGGCCTGCTGAACGGCACGGCCTGCCTGTTCAACGATCCGCCGCGGGTCAGGATGCTTTCGCCCGATGACTTTGACGGGACGGTCATGCGCATGGGCGGCACGATCCTCGGTACGACCAACAAGGGCAACCCGTTCGAATACCCGATGCCGGACGGCACGAAAAAGGACCGCTCGGACGAAATTGTCGCAGGTTTTCACAAGCTGGGGCTTGATGCCGTCGTAACGATTGGCGGGGACGGAAGCTTTGATATCGTAAGCCGCCTGACTCGCAAGGGCGGCATTAATATGGTTGGTATTCCCAAGACCATCGATAACGATCTTGGCGAAACCGAAACCTCGATCGGGTTCGATACGGCGGTGTCTGTCGCAGCCGAGGCGCTTGACCGCCTTCAGCCGACGGCGGCAAGCCACGACCGCGTGATGGTCATGGAAGTCATGGGCCGGGATGCCGGGCATATCGCCATTACAGCCGGTATTGCTGGTGGAGCGGATGTTATTCTGATCCCTGAAATTCCGTACAAGCTCGATTCGATTGCCAAAAAAATCAAGAGCGTCAAGGATTCCGGGCGTAATTTCGCATTGGTTGTGGTCTCAGAGGCTGTTAAGAGCGATAGCGGCGAATCCGTTACCGTGGAGCATGTCGATGGTGAAAAGAGATATGGCGGGGTTGGTCATATGCTTGGGGAAAAGATTGCCGAGGTCACTGGCTGCGAGACGCGGGTGACTGTTCTCGGTCACGTTCAGCGTGGCGGTCAGCCGTCCTTTAATGATCGCCTCCTGGCTTCGGCGCTTGGTGTGAAGGCTGTGGACCTGATCGCGGAAGAGAAATTCGATCGTATGGTGGCCTGGAAGAACCGCGAGGTTGTCGATGTTGCCATAGATGACGCCATCAAGGCGTACCAGAATGTGGATGTTGACGGAACTTTGGTGCATACTGCCAGAGCACTGGGGATTTCCCTCGGTGATGAATAAGGAGATGAGCAGGGATGCTTTATATACAGCAATCGCTCGGGCCGGATGAGGAACTGGTTCATATAGGGCGTTTTCACTGGATGTACACCATCGGTGCGATGATGAGCATTCTGTGGGGTTTGCTGTTGTGTATCCTGGTTCTTGTCGGGGCGATTGCGATTGAGGATTTCGGCTTTTTCCATTTAAGTCCCGGTTATGACGTGGATGCCAGTATGCTTGGGAAAATCAGGGGGCTGCACCCGTTTATCAAGCTGTTCGCCTTTTTCCTGTTTATCATGGGCCTGATCCGTTTTGCGCAGATGATGGTTATCAAGGCAACCACCGAGATTGCCATCACCAACACGAGGCTCGTCTATAAACGCGGTCTTGTCGCCCGTTATGTCGGTGAAATCAGTATTGACCGGATTGAAGGCGTCAATGTTTTACAAAGTGTTTTTGGCCGTCTCTTTAATTTCGGACGGGTGATGATCCGCGGTATGGGGGTAGGCGAGGTTGTCCTGCCGCCGATTGAGGATCCCGTCGCCTTCCGGAAAGCGATCGAAAGGGCGCGGTCGATATGAAGCAGGATTCAAGTGTTTCCGCATGGATTGCCAACCGGGATGTCAACGATGTCCTGACCAAGGGTGAGACGGCCGTTTTGATGGCGCGCATTCACCCGGCGATTTTCTGGAAGGGCGTGGTGATTACCCTGTTTGGCCTGTTTGTCGCGGTCTGGTTCAAATGGCTCGGGCTGCTGTTTCTTTGTTCCGGTTTTTTTGCGTTGATTCTCGAATGGCTGACCAAGCGTTTTCTGCTGATGGTGCTGACCAATAAAAGAGTGCTGATGCGTACCGGAATTATGTTTCAGGATGTCATCGATATTCACCAGAACCGGATCGAAAGCGTCGAAACGTCGCGCACGCTGATCGGGCAGATTTTCGGCTATGCATCCGTTATCATCACCGGGATGGGTAACCGCGTCGTCATTGTGCCGTTCGTGGCAAATGCAAATGAAATGCGCAAGGCGATCGAGGAAATCGTCTATGCGCGCCTTGATAAAGAAGGGTGATTTTCAAAAATGTTTGATGAAAAGAAAGGCCACAAGAGTGGCTGGGATAAGGACAGGCTCGTCAGCCGCTATGTGACCGAAGGCCCCGAAAGCGCGCCGCACCGCGCTTATTATTACGCGATGGGGATGACCGAGGAAGAGATTCACCAGCCGCTGGTTGGTGTGGCGACCTGCTGGAACGAGGCGGCGCCCTGTAATATTGCGCTCTCGCGTCAGGCGCAGGCAGTGAAAAAAGGCGTCAGTGCCAACAAGGCGACGCCGCGCGAATTCACCACCATTACCGTGACGGACGGGATTGCGATGGGGCATGAGGGGATGCGCTCCTCGCTTGCCAGCCGCGAGGTGATCGCCGATTCCGTCGAGCTTACCATGCGCGGGCATTGTTATGATGCGCTGGTCGGGCTGGCCGGGTGCGATAAATCGCTGCCGGGGATGATGATGGTGATGATCCGCCTGAATGTGCCGAGTGTATTTATGTATGGCGGTACGATCCTGCCGGGCAAGTTCCGCGGCAAGGATGTCGATATCGTCAATGTCTTCGAGGGTGTCGGCAAGCATGCTGTCGGGGATATGAGCGATGAAGATTTGCATGAGCTGGAATGCGTGGCCTGCCCCAGCGCCGGGGCTTGTGGCGGTCAGTTTACGGCCAATACGATGGCGTGTGTGTCCGAGGCGATCGGTCTGGCGCTGCCCAATTCGGCGGGCGCCCCTGCCCCCTATGAGAGCCGGGATGAATATGCGGAAGCTTCCGGGGCGGCTGTGGTGGAGCTGATACGCAATGGCGGTCCGCGCCCGCGCGATATCGTCACGCGCAAGAGTCTGGAGAACGCGGCGGCCGTGGTGGCCGCGACGGGCGGTTCGACCAATGCGGGCCTGCATCTTCCCGCTATGGCGCATGAGGCGGGGATTGATTTTGACCTGCATGATGTGGCGGAGATTTTCAAACGCACGCCGCTGATCGCCAATCTACGGCCTGGCGGGAAATACGTTGCCAAGGATCTTTATGATGTCGGCGGGGTTGGCGTGGTGCTGAAGGAGTTGCTGGACGGCGGTTATCTGCACGGCGAATGTGTCACGGTAACCGGCAAGACGCTGGCTGAGACTCTGGATGGCGTGAAGCTGCCGGAGGATCAGGATGTGGTCTATCCGATCAAAAACCCGATCCGCCCGACCGGCGGCGTGGTTGGCCTGAAGGGCAATCTTGCACCGGAGGGAGCCATCGTGAAAATTGCCGGGCTTGAGGAACTGGTCTTTGAAGGACCGGCCCGCGTGTTCGACGGGGAAGATGCCTGCTTCAAGGCGGTCCAGAACCGCGAATATGAGGAGGGCGAGGTGCTTGTCCTGCGTTATGAGGGGCCCAAGGGCGGACCTGGGATGAAGGAAATGCTCTCCACCACGGCTGCGCTTTACGGGCAGGGGATGGGCGGCAAGGTGGCGCTGATTACCGACGGGCGTTTTTCCGGGGGGACGCGCGGTTTCTGCATCGGTCATGTCGGGCCGGAAGCCGCTGTGGGCGGGCCGATTGGCTTGCTGAAGGACGGGGATGTGATCCGGATTGACGCAGAGAAAGGGTCACTGGAGGCTCTTTTGAGCGATGAAGAACTGGAGGCGCGCCGCAAGGGCTGGACGCCGCGCAAGACCAACTATAATTCCGGCGCCCTCTGGAAATATGCGCAGGCCGTTGGTTCCGCCGAAAAGGGCGCCGTGACCCATCCGGGTGCGAAGGAAGAAACGCATATCTTCGTCGATCTTTGATTTCAGCGCTGGTTTATAATGAGGTGGGCCGTTATTTGCCCGGCCCACTTGCCGGATGCGCCGCTAAAACTATCTTAAGTATTTGTAGATAGAATTATGGGGATTTTAACGCGAATGATACGCGAGTCCCGCCATGTTAAACCGAACTGGAGCATTCAGGAATAAATTCAGGAACACGGCCCTGACACTGGCCGCAGCCGGAATTCTTGTTGCTTCTTCCCCGGTGTTTGCGCAGTCATTCGGCGCAGGGTGGAGCACTCTGGACGTCTCTCCCGGAAAAATTCTTCTTCTGGATGTGTCTCTCAACAATTCCCTGATTGCCGGTCAGATCGGTGATGTGACTTTTGAAGAGCCGGCTGCGATGCGTGCCTTTTACTCCAATCGCAGCGGACGTTCCTTCTGGCACGGACCTGAGGGGCTGAACGGCAGGGCGCATGCCCTGTTGAGTGTGCTGGAGGATTCCTGGACGCACGGGCTGAACCCGGAGCATTATCATGTCAGTGAAATCGAGCGGCTGATCGGTCATCCGCTGGCGGCGCAAAAGGCGCGTCTCGAGCTTTTGATGACGGATGCGCTTGTGCGCTATGCACGCGATCTCAGCGGTATGCGTATTGATCCGGCGACAATCCGCCAGAAGGCGGAATACTGGACTCAGCCCGACAGCGGTTTCGAGATTTTACAGGCGGCGGGGCTTTCCTCTGATTTTGAATCGTTTCTTGACGGACTTGCGCCGCAGGGCCGCTTCTATCACAGGTTGCGCGAGGAACTGGTGAGTCTGGTGAATGAACCGGACGGAAATTATGATCACGTCCTGCCGCTGCAAGTATCCCGGGATTATATTTTTCCGGGTGAACGGGAACAGGTGATGCCAGATCTGCGTGTTCGTCTGGGGCTTTCAGAAAAGGGTGAAGATCCGTTTCTTTTTGATGATGCGCTGTCCGGCGCGGTGATGAAATTCCAGCGCGTGAATAATCTCGAGCCCGATGGAATCATCGGCCCGAAAACACTTGATCTTCTGAATCAATCGCGGGCGCAGAAAATTCAGCAGGTGATTGCCAATCTGGAACGGCTGCGCTGGCAGGACCGTGAGATGCCTTCGCGCTATATTGTGGTGAACACGGCCTCGCAAATGCTCTGGGCGATTGAGAACGGGCGCGTTCGCCACGAGATGAAAGTGGTGGTGGGTAAGCCCTGGCGCAAGACCAAGGAGTTCAAGGCAGAGATTACCGGTATTCGCCTGAACCCGGACTGGACCGTGCCGCCGAGCATCAAGCGTTACGATATCTGGCCGCAGGTGAAAAAAGATCCGCAATACCTGACGGAAAAGGGAATTGAAATTTTTCATGGTTACGGCCGCAACCGTGTTTCACTCGATCCGCTTTCAATAGACTGGCACAATTTGTCACTAAGAGAACTGCACGATATACGGATGATCCAGTTTCCGGGAGAACATAATCCGCTGGGGCAGGTCAGGGTGCTGATGCAAAATCCTTATAATATCTACCTTCATGACACCAATCACCGCGAGCTGTTCAGCAAGGCGGAGCGCGCGCTTAGTTCAGGCTGTATCAGGATGGAACATCCGGAAAAAATCGCCCGTTTTGTTCTGGAGAAAAACGGTGACTGGGGCAACGATAGAATCAAAAGCACCATCGCGAAGGGGGCATTGATAGATATCGAGGCGGCAGAAAACATGCCGGTCTATATCCTTTATCAGAGCATCTGGCCCGATTCGCGCGGCAACCTTGTTTTCGGCGCCGATATTTACGGGCACGATAAAAAGCTGATCGAAGTGCTGGCAGCAGAAAACGGGTTTTATGTTCCTGATCCATCGGAAATTTTCACCGGGGATGAAGAAGCAAAAACCCTTGTTTCCGCCAGCCTGAATCCGTAAACTATCCATAAAGATCTTTACTTTTGTGGCCGCTTCAGGCCATAACTCTTCCTGAATTATTTACGGGGCGGATTGCTCCCGTCAAAAAACTGAAATAAAATTTGGTTGTTTGTATAAGAGGTAGAATGTCTGAGGAAAAACTTCCCGATCACAAGCCCTTGTGTTCACGTAGGCAGTTTCTTGGTTTTGGTATGATGGCAAGCGGCGTTCTGGCAATGCCGGCGCTTATTCGTCCCGCTTTTGCCGGTATGGGCGCTTACCGTGTGGCCTTCCGTAATGCGCATACGGGCGAGAGCTTTTCCGGCGTATACCGCGTGGGAGACAAATACCTGCCCGAGGCTTTTGACCAGATCAACTATATCATGCGCGATTTTCGCACCGGCGATACGCAGCCGATGGATCCCAAGTTGATCGATCTGATGTACTGGATGCAATATGAGAGCGAATCGGGGCAGCCGTTTGAGGTGATCTCAGGTTACCGCAGTCCCAAGACCAACGCGATGTTGCGTCAGGCCAGCACGGGTGTTGCAAGGAACTCCCTGCATATGAAGGGCAAGGCGGTGGACTTGCGGGTTCCGCATTACTCAACGGCCCAGTTGCGCCGCGTCGCGGTCAATCTCAAGGCCGGCGGTGTCGGTTACTACGCCAAGAGCAATTTCCTGCATGTCGATACGGGCCGCGTTCGCCAGTGGTAACAGGCGGGCGGTAGGCTGTAGACGGCGGACGACGGGCGGTCTATAGTCCGCCGATGATTTTCATTGGATTAGGTGCGAACTTGCCGGGGCAATACGGTTCCCCGGAGCAGGCTCTTGAAGCGTCTATGGATGCGATGGAGGCGCATGGGCTGCGTATTGTAGGCCGCTCCTCTATCTGGCTTTCAGCGCCGGTTCCGGTTTCGGATCAGCCCTGGTACAGGAACGCCGTGGTTCAGACTGAGGCCACGATGCGGCCTTTTGAGCTTCTTGAGACCCTTATGCATATCGAGCAGCAATTCGGCCGGGTGCGCACGGTCAGAAACGCGCCGCGCGTGCTGGATCTCGATCTTCTGGTTTACGGCACGGAGATTGTTTCCACGGAAAGCCTTATCCTGCCTCATCCGCGCATGCACCAGAGGGCCTTTGTCCTGCGTCCGTTGCAGGAGATTGCACCGGACTGGGTGCACCCGTCCCTGGCGATGAATATAGGTGCTCTGATTGAGCTGTTGCCGTCTGAGCAGAAAATTGCACCGTTGGCAACGTCACAGAGCGAGGGGGCTGCCTAGTGGCTATGTCTTTTGACGCGCCCGTCCTGATGGGGATTGTGAATGTGACGCCGGACAGCTTTTCCGACGGCGGAAATTTCTTTGATCCGGAGCGGGCAATCGATCATGGGATAAGGCTTTGCGAGGAGGGGGCGCAGATCGTCGATGTCGGCGGGGAATCGACGCGGCCGGGGGCGGAGCCTGTCAGTATCGATGAGGAAATCAGGCGCGTCGTGCCGGTGATCTGTGCGCTGAAAGAGCATGCCAAATGCGTGTCGATCGATACCCGCCATACGAAAGTGATGGAAGCGGCAATCGAGTCCGGAGCGAATATGGTTAATGATGTGTGTGCGCTGCGCGATGATGGGGCTATTGCCCTTGTATCTGGGAAAAAGATGCCGGTTTGCCTGATGCATATGCAGGGAATGCCTGGTACTATGCAGGAAAATCCAAGCTATTCCAATGTGGTTGAGGAGGTTTATTCATTCCTTGAATCAAGGATAAATGCCTGCATGGAGGGTGGAATAGATAAATCACACATCATCGTGGATCCAGGGGTGGGTTTTGGAAAGTCAATTGTGCATAACATTGATTTAATACGCAATATCAGCCGGTTTCATGATCTTGATGTGCCGGTTTTATTAGGCGCTTCACGCAAGAGTTTTATTGAGAAAATCTGCCCAAACTCCTCAACAGACAAGCGTTTGCCCGGCTCCATTGCCGCGGCCGTCTGGGGGTTATCAAAAGGCGTTCAGTTCTTCCGCGTCCATGACGTGGCGGAGACAAAGCAGGCGTTCGATGTTTACGAAGCCATTTCCTCTTTAGAAGGGTGAAAGAGTTCGGCGGGGCGGCGGATGGCTGTGTTGCCTTCGATATCGTATTGCCAGACGATCCATGGGAAGGTTTTTGAATCCGGGTTTGGTTCAAATTCATATAAATGGCAGTTTTTGAAGCCGTAGGCCGTGACGCCGTAAAACATGCCCATGGCCCGGAAGACGCCGCCGTGGGTGACGAACAGGACCGGATTGTCGTGGCTGTCCATATAATGCGAGATGCCGCGGGCAACGCGCAGGCAGAAGGTTTCATAGGTTTCTCCGCCCGGCGGGTTGTTGCCGGTAACCAGCGGCTGGTAGGAAATATCGTAGCTGACGCCCTCCCAGTCGCCGGCGTGAATCTCCGCCAGGTTTTTCGTTTCATGGATCGGGGCGTTCAGGGCGGTGTTGAGAATTTCCGCCGTATCGCGGGCGCGGGACAGGTTGCTGTGGACGATCGTTTTCGGCTTTGTTTCCAGCGCGTGTAGGGCGGTGAGCGCCTCTTTGGCCTGCCTGCGCCCCTTTTCCGTCAGCGGCGAATCCGTCCAGCCGGCCATCACGCGTTCCTTATTGGCGATGGTCTGGCCGTGGCGGATCATATAAAAGCGCTTGAGCGGGATCATATCACGGCCATCCTGTCTGATATTGCATGAAATGCTGGAGCGATTCTTTGGGTGGTGACTTTTGTGACCATTTTAAGTTAACCGCCTTTTCAAATCATTCTGCGAACGTCATAATTTCTTGGCACGGGATGGGGGCGAACGCAAGGCATTAACGGGAAAGAGACAGGGATTCATGACAAGCATCCTCGAACTTGAAAAAAGAATAAAACAGGCATTTCAGGCCGGTGTGGTTCAGATGTGCCTGATCACGCTGGTGATCGTTATTGCCATGCTGTCCGGACAGAAGGAGGGGAGGCTTGGCTATTTCAATGATCCGTTCCTTTTTGTCGACGTTCTGATATATGCCGTTTTGTTGTTCTTTATTTATCGCAGGAGCTTCGTCGCGCTTGCGCTGTTTTGCATGTATTTCTTTATCAACGTCCTGATTGGCCTGACGGAGGGGATCGGGAATATTATCGGGGCGCTGATCTTCGGCTATTTTTACGTGCGCGGGCTTGTGGCGGCCTGGGAGTACCGACGTATCACTTCCATCAAGGCCGGGCCGCAGGAAGAAAAGCAGCGGCCGAAGATTCCCGTCGGGGTCTGGATCGGGATTGCCTGCGCGCCGTTTGGACTTTTGTTCGTACTGATCATGGTTCTGGGAACTCTCATCACGGCGGGAATTTCGCCGGACACCAAAATCCTGTGCGGCAAGGAGATTCCCTCCGGGCAGAGGGACGTTCTGAATGAAATGGGGCTTTTGCTTGGGAACGAGGAGATTTTGTATTTTTATTCCGAAGGCATTTTCTCCGTGCGGGAGGCCGGCAATCTTCTGACCGACCGGCGGGTTATTTCTTATGAAAAGATGCAGGGCAATCTCGATATCTATTCCGCCAGGTTTGACGAGATCAAGGACACGGAAATTTATTTTACCGACAGCTTTTTCGATGATTCCCTGCTGGAGGTTTATACGAGCGAAACCGACGGGTTCATGCTCTATCTGTCCAACGAACTGGACCGGGATCACGATTTTTACGATACGCTTGAGGATATTCTCGGGGGTAAGGCGCCTCTGGCGGCGTTTTCCTGCAAGGGCGCAAAGCAGCTGCGGTAATTCATGGAGCAATGGGAAGATCACGGGATCGTTCTGGCCGCCCGCCCGCATGGCGAGGGCGGGGCGGTGGTGTCGCTGCTGACCCGTGATCATGGCCGCCATGCCGGGTATGTGCATGCGGCGCGTTCAAGCAAAATGCGCGGGGTGCTGGAGCCAGGGTCCTCCGTGCAGGCGCACTGGCAGGCGCGGGTGGCGGATAATCTCGGTACGCTGAAGCTGGAACAGACGAAGAGCGTGGCGGCGGCGCTGATGGATGATGCGCTGAAGCTCGGGGCGCTGCAGGCCGCCTGTTCCATATGCGATGCGGCGCTGCCGGAGCGGGAAGGGCATCCGGGGCTGTTTGATGGGATGCTCGTATTGCTGGATACGCTGGATAGTGAAGTTTGGGGACCGGCCTATGTGATGTGGGAGATTGCGCTTTTGAAGGAGCTTGGGTTCGGGCTGGACCTGACGCGATGTGCCGGGGGCGGTGATGTGCGCTCGCTTGCCTATGTCAGCCCGAAAACGGGTTGCGCTGTGAGCGAAGAGGCCGGCGAGCCATATAAGGAAAGGCTCCTGCCGCTTCCGGATTTTCTGAAACCGGGTGGCGGAACAGGCGAGCCGGAAGAAGTTCTGAAGGGGCTACAGATGACAGGCCATTTCCTCGAGCACTGGGTGTTTGTTCATCATACGAAGGGCGTGCCGGAGGCAAGGCTGGCGTTTCAAGTAAGGCTTGGTAAGGCCTGTCAGAAGGAAGAAGCATGAGCCCGGAACACTACGCCTTTATCCTGATGTTGTTCGCAGCCCTGTTCGGGGCGCTGTATAGCACCGTTGTCAAAATATCCGCAGATCGTGTGGTGCTGTTTGCCGGAATGAATGCGGTGCATATTCCAATTGGTATCGTGGCGGCGTTCTTCGTGCCGTTTCCGGAGGCCGGGGCGTGGCCGTTTATTCTTCTGTCCGGTGTTTTTTATGCCCTGTCGGTTTATGCCAGCGTTATGAGTTTTTCTCGGGCTGACTTGAGTATCGTACACCCGCTTAAAGGTGCTGTAGGCTATGTGGTGGTTTCTGCTCTTTCCATTGTTATTTTTTCCGAGACATTACAATTGCATCAATGGCTGGCGCTGGCGGGTGTGTTGGCCGGGATTTTGGCGCAAATGGACTGGAAGGGGCTCAGGACTCAGAATGGAGCTGTGGCCGTTATGTTTTGCCTTGTTGGAGGTGCAATGGGGGCGTTCCAGACGATTTCGGATTTTACGGGGTTCGACTGTGTGAAAACCCGTTTAGCTATATCGTCTGGCTTCAGTTTATCGGTGCGCCTGTTGTGGTGTTTGCTCTATTCAGGCACCGCGTGGCTTTTGCCGGTTTGTTCCGTAAGCATACCCGCGTGATTGCCGCAGGTGCGGTACTGGATATCCTGAAATATGGGATTCTGCTCTATGTTGTATACGGGATTGCAGCGTTGCAGGCCTTTCCGGTTTTGAGCGCCAGTATTGTGTTCGCTACGCTGATCGGGACGCTGGTTTTGAAAGAACAATATGCACGGCGGCGGATTATTGCTTCGATAATCATCGCAGCTTCTGTCGTTTTGCTGCAGGTTTAGATATGGGAGATGAGGATGGGATTTACGATCAGGAAAGCCAGTGAGAGCGATGTGGGTGTTATTGCGGATTTATCGGATGCGCCGAACAGAACGCAGGGGATGGGCGAATGGACGCGGCCTGACGAGAAGACGATTGCGGAGCATCTGGCGGAGGTTGATGTCTGGCTGGCTGAGGCAGAAGGGAAGGCTGTGGGGTTTGTTGCCGGTTTCAGGCATTTTAACGTTCACAGCGGTTATCTCCGCTATGTTATCTCCAGCTTGTATGTGTGTGGGGAATACCGCAGGCGCGGGATAGCGATGGGGCTGCTTGAAGCGGTGATTGCCGATAGGCAGGGCGAGGAAATCAGGCAGTTTGCTGTTGATGTCTTGCCGCAAAGCGAGGCAGCGTGTGCTCTGTATGAGAAATTTGGTTTTGAGTTCTGGCCGGGAAGTTTTAAGCGCTATCGTCTTGGTTTTGAACGGCTGGAGGCGTATTTCTTAACGATTGGGACATAATAATTATTATGTCCCAATCGTTAACGGGAAGATTCTGCGTGACCCGGGTATCCTTCGTGGTTTAAAAACATAGACCATGTCCGACGAAAATATTGCGCCAGCTACATCCGTACACGATCAGCCGCTTGGGGAGATTCTTTCCGACCGGTACTTAAGTTATGCCCTTTCGACGATTATGAGCCGTTCGCTGCCGGATGTGCGCGATGGGATGAAGCCGGTGCACCGGCGGTTGATGTTTGCGATGGCGCAGTTGCAGCTCCGGCCCGAGACGGCGCCGAAGAAGTCGGCGCGGGTGGTTGGTGATGTGATCGGTAAGTATCACCCGCACGGCGATACGGCCGTTTACGATGCGATGGTGCGGCTGGCGCAGGATTTTTCGGTGCGTTATCCGCTGGTCGACGGGCAGGGGAACTTCGGCAACATTGACGGCGATAACGCGGCGGCCATGCGTTATACGGAGGCGCGGCTGACGGATGTAGCGCTGCTGATGCTGGAGGGCATCGACGAGAACGCTGTTGATTTCCGCCCGACTTATGATGGTTCCGAGATTGAACCGGTGGTTCTTCCCGCAGGATTTCCGAATTTGCTGGCCAACGGGGCGTCGGGGATTGCCGTGGGGATGGCGACGAACATTCCGCCGCACAACGTGGCCGAGCTTTGTGAAGCTATGGAACTGATGCTTGAGGAGGATCCCGGGATAGAGCGCCTTGTGGAGATTGTCCGCGGGCCTGATTTTCCGACGGGCGGGGTGCTGGTTGAGCCAAAGGCGTCCGTCATTGAATCCTACAAGACCGGCAAGGGGGCCTTCCGGGTGCGGGCACGCTGGGAGAGGGAAGAGCTTAAGCAGGGGCAGTATCAGATCGTCGTCACCGAAATTCCCTATCAGGTGCAGAAATCGCGGCTGGTGGAAAAGATCGCCGAACTGATCAGCGCGCGCAAGCTGCCGATGCTGGACGATGTGCGCGATGAGAGTGCGGAAGATATCCGCCTGGTACTGGTGCCCAAGAGCCGGAACGTGGAGGCTGAACTTCTGATGGAGGCGCTGTCCCGCAATACCGATCTGGAAACACGGTTCAACATGAATATGAACGTGCTGGACGGTGGCTTGGTACCGCGGGTGATGAACCTCAAGGACGTGCTGCGCAGCTGGCTCGATCACCGGCAGGTGGTGCTGGTGCGCCGCTCCGCCCACAGGCTTGAGAAGGTCAAGCACCGGCTCGAGGTTCTGGACGGGTATCTGGTTGTCTATCTCAATATTGACGAGGTCATCCGTATCATCCGTGAGGAAGATCATCCGAAGCAGGAAATGATGAAGGCTTTTGGCCTTACCGAGGTTCAGGCCGAGGCTGTGCTGAATATGCGCCTGCGGAGCCTGCGCAAGCTTGAGGAATTCGAGATCCGCAAGGAGCATGACAAGCTTTCGAAGGAGCGGGACGATCTAGAGAAACTGCTGAAATCGGAAGCGCGCCAGTGGACGGTGATCAGGAAACAGATCGGCGAGATTAAGAAGAAGTTCGGGCTGGATACGGAGCTTGGGGCACGGCGCACGGAAATCGGACATGCGCCGGCGCCGGTGGATGTCGACAGCCTTGAAGAGGCGATGATCGAAAAAGAGCCGATCACCATCATCTGTTCGACCAAGGGCTGGATCCGGGCGATGAAGGGGCACGGGCAAAAGGCGGCGGATCTTAAATATAAGGACGGCGACAAGGGCCGCTTCGTACTGGAGGCGCAGACGACAGACAAGCTGTTGGTGTTTGGCACCAACGGGCGGTTTTATACGGTGGGGTGCGACAAGCTGCCGCCGGGGCGCGGGTTTGGCGAGCCGCTGCGGTTGATGGTAGATCTGCCGAACGATGCGGATATTGCCGAGCTTATGGTTTTTCAGCCGGGGACAAAGCTGCTGGTGGCCTCTGATGACGGGCGCGGGTTTGTGGTGAAGGCTGACGACGTGCTGGCCCAGACCAAGCAGGGTAAGCAGGTGCTGAACGTCTCGGGCCGGGTGGAGGCCAAGATTTGTTATGTGCTGAATGCGGCGGACGATCATGTCGCCACGATCGGCGAGAACCGCAAAATGCTTGTTTTTCCGCTTGAGGAAATGCCGGAGATGGGGCGCGGCAAAGGCGTGATCCTGCAAAAATTCAAAGATGGCGGGCTCGCGGACGCCAAGACGTTCAATCTGGAGCAGGGGCTTTCATATCGTTACGGCTCCGGTGAGACCATCGTTGATGATATCACGCCATGGCTTGGCAAACGGGCGCAGGCCGGGCGGATGCCGCCGAACGGGTTTCCGCGGAATAATAAGTTCGGCTAGAGCCATCGTACCGGGAAGTCATCCCCGCCTGCGCAGTGAAGACGTTTTTTGGGAGTGTCTTTAAGGGAAATACACTTCGCCTTCCGTTTTCTCAAACGGTTTTGGCGGCGGGGCTGATTTTCTTTTGATGATGCCGCCGGTGGCGCTCAGAGGCGGTGCTTCGCTGAAGCCGCCTGTAAGCTCTTCGCGCAGGAGAACCATGGTGATACGCCGGTTGCGGGCATCCCGCGGGTTTTCCGGGATCAGCGGTTCGGTGGCAGCCTTGCCCATGACGTTGTTGAGCCTGTCTGCCGGCAGTCCGTAATCCAGAAGCACGCGGCGGGTGGAGTTGGCGCGGTCGGCGGACAGTTCCCAGTTCGTGTAGTCCGCGCCGGGGCCGTAAGGGACGGCGTCCGTATGACCGCGGACGGAGATCTCATTGGGCATTTTTTTTATGGCGTCGGCGACCTTGCCCATCAGTTTGCGGGTTTTTTCGTACATGACGGTGCTGCCGCTCGGGAACATGGATTCGCCGTCACGGTCGACAATCTGGATGCGCAGGCCTTCCGGGGTCATATCAATCAGGAGATTGTTCATCAGCGATGCCAGTTCAGGGGTCTTCTGAATTGCCTGTTCAATTTGTTTTTTGGCTTCTTCAAAGCGCTCTTCCTCGCGTTTGCGCATGGCTTCTTTGATGGCCTCTTCGTCCGGGTCTTTGTTTTGGTCGTTGGCGGTCTTATTGCCGATGGGCGGGTTTTCAATGAAGGGGCGCGCATTGTCGGTCATCGAGCCATCGGGGCTCATGGTCAGACCGCCCAGAACGCCGCCGGCGCCGCTGGTGTTTTCCGAGATTTTCGGGTGGGTCGGGTCGAAATAGCCGGAGATGGCGGCGAGTTGCTCATCGGTGGCAACGTTCAACAGCCAGAGCAGGAGGAAGAACGCCATCATCGCGGTCACGAAGTCGGCGTAAGCCACCTTCCAGGCGCCGCCATG
>CAZKGT010000034.1:0-13402 GCA_964552285.1 uncultured Pseudobdellovibrionaceae bacterium
GCAAGTATCACACACCGAAAAGCAATGTCGATTCCAGCCGCTATTCAACCTACCGTCGTGTTCTTAAAGCCACCGCGCAGTTTTTCATACCGGTCATGGGCCTCTTCAGCCTGCTCAACCGCCTTGAGATAAACAGGTTCGATATCCGAAGCGGATTTCTCAAGTATCTCGGTCACAGAGGTCAGCGACTGCGAGGCAATCTCGGCTTTCTCCTGAATCAGAATCGCTTTTCCATCCAGCGAACTGTCGAGCGTTTGCAGGTCAGAAAGCGCCCTGGCAGTCGATTCGCTCATTTCCGTGCAGCGCTCAGAAATACTGCCGCTCAGGCGCTCGATATCTTCAACGGCTCCTGCGGACAGCCCGTCCAGTGTGTCCGCCTGTGTATGCAGGGCTGTACTGACTTTCTCGATTTCAGCCAGTGATGCGCGGACCTTGTCGGAGAGCGAGTCTTTCTGCTCGGTCATGTTTTCATTGATTGTACGTGCGTGCGCGGCAATCTGCCCGGCCAGTGTCGAAATTTCCTGTGCCTGACCGCGGAGAATACCACGAATATGTTCCGCGCTTTCTGTAGCCTTTTCAGTTGCCTCGTTGAGATCGCTCACACGACGCCTTAATGTGTTTTCGATCTGCTGATGCTTGCTGTCGGCATCGGAAACCGCCGTCATCATGTTCTTAAGCGGGCCGTCAAGAGACGTACGGACGGCATCAATGCGCTCGGACAGTGTCGCCGTGGAAACCGTTATCTTCTCCGACTGGTCCTCGACGGCCTGAGAGAGTTTTTCGACCTGCTCATCCGCCAGGCGGGATGCATCCTCGATCTGCGAGCGGCTTTTCTCTAAAAGGTCAACGATTTCACGGATGCTGTCGACATTGCCTTCACCGGCCTGATTGAGGTCTTCGACATGTTGTTTTGTTGTCTGGATCAGGGATTCCGCCTGCTCTTTTGCTTCCGAGGTGGATTTTTCAAGCGATTCAACGGCGCGGCGTACGGCAGAGGAGATATTCTCCGCCCCGGCAAGCGCAACGGCATGTGCCTCGCCCAGCCTGTTTGCGGCGGAAATACCGGCCTGTTCTATGCTTTCGGCTTCTTTGGATATATTGAGAACACTGTTTCTCAGCGCCTCGGCCTGTTTATCAAGACGCCCTTCAAGCTGCGCCGTCTGGCTGTCGACCTGGTCAACGACCTCGCTGAGTCCGCTCACGCTCTCACTGATCACACCGGCAATACGGTCGGCCTGCTCGGCTACCGCCTGCGCGCCACGATCAAGGGCCGAGCCCTGATCCTGAATGGTCTCGCTGGAACGGCTCATAGCCTCGACCGTACGCTCGGTCATGGCCTCAAGATCGGCAATCTGGTTCTGGATAATATCGCCAAGACGTCCTGTTTCCTCGCTGACATGATCCGTTGCGGATCTCAGCCCCATTGTATGGTCGTCAAATTCCTGGCTGAGCCCTTCCAGGCGCGCCGCAATCTTTTCAACGGCTTCGTTCAGGCTGACATAGCTGTCCTCCAGATGTCCTTCAATATCGGATGTCTTGTCTTTGGCCCTGTCCGCAGCGGAAAGGATTTTGTCGGCCCCCTTGCCAAGAGCGGCCTCAATTTCAGCAGAACGCTCGAGAATAGTCAGTGTGGTCTGATCCCACGCTTCGGCGCCGGCTTGCGTTTTCTCGTCGATATTGGCGGTACGGGACTCAATTTCCTCGGTCAGCGCCAGAAGCTTGGCGGAGCGTTCATTGAGCGTTTCCGTGACCCGGTCAATATGAAATTCCGTTTTCTTGGACAGGCCCACAAAATCACGCATTTCGGCCTTCAACCCCTGCCGCGCACGATGGATCGCCTTCAGGACAGCTTTTGAAGAGGCCGACAATTCGGCGGCCTGCTTACAAAGTCGTTCAATATCTGAACTGATACGGCCAGAGCGTTCTTCTGACGGGAAAATAATCGACTGCAGTTCGCTGCGCAGGGACTCGGCGTACATATGTACGTCCGCCTGACGCTGGAACTGGGACACAAGCATCCACAGGAATGCGGGCGGAGCAATCATCCCGGCCAGCAAGCCACCCAGTTCATGCGGTTTCAGGGTCAGCAGATCCGTCAGGCCAACGGCAAATACCAGATATGTCAGGCACAATACGCCCCATACTATAGACAAAAACACAGAAAAACCGTGCAACACCCTGAAACTGGCTGGTTTTTCTATCGGGCGTACGTTTGTCGGCGCCAGCATCAGGACCGGTTCAATGTCGTCCGCGGCGCTTTCTGCACGGTATGCGCGCAAACCTTCGGATTCCTCTACAGAAGGCTTTTCCTCACCTTCCGGACCGGACGTAATACGGAGCGTTTTGAGGCTGGAGCCGCTCTGGATCGAAAAGCTGGTTTTTTTCTCCGCCGTATCTGGCTTTTTCGGCAAACGGTTCGTCGGGAACACTGACTCCGTCAGCTTGACATCCTTGACTGAAGGCCCTTTTCCGCCTTCATTCCGGGGATCATTTTTTTGTTTATCCTGCCTTTTGGCGGACAGCTGCTTCATGGGATATCGCTCCGCTTCTCAACGATCATTTTCGGGATTCCGGCTATAAAGCCATGCGCTCTGTATATCTGCAAAGCAAAGAGCGTTGCAGCGGGGAATTAGCTGTGGATAATCCAGACGTACGTATTACGTCTCAATGGAAACGTTCTTTCCAACGGATGATTTATCTTTTTCTTTAATATGTTCCAGGTATTTCTTAAGGTCACGTTTTAATTCAGGGGCCAGCAGGTACAGCCCGACAATATTCGGAATTGCCAGGGACAGGATCATGGCATCCGTGAAACCGATAAGGTTGCCAAGACTTGCCGAGGAACCGATAACGATACAGATCAGGAATACGATCTTGAACGCCAGTTCCACCCAGTCATGTTCACCGAACAGGTATCCGGCGGCCTTGGTTCCGTAATAGGACCACGTCAACAGCGTCGAATAGGCGAACAGGAACACAACAAGCGCCAGAACATAAGGGAACCATGAGATTTCCTGCGCAAAGGCACGGGATGTCAGGCTGACGCCCTCGATGCTGCCTCCCTGGGCGATAATGCTCTGCCCTTCCTCATAGGCGCCTGTGATCACGATAACGAGCGCCGTGACCATGCAGATAATCACCGTATCGATAAACGGCCCCAGCATGCCGACAAAGCCCTGACTAACCGGCTGGTCGGTTCTGGCGCTGGCGTGGACAATGGCGCCTGAGCCGAGCCCCGCCTCATTGGAAAAAGCCGCCCGCTGGACACCGACCAGAAGCGCACCGATAAAACCGCCCAGCCCGGCCTCAAAGGAAAGAGCCTCGCGGACAATAACGCCAAAGGCTCCCGGAATATTCTGGAAGTTCAAGGCAATCACGACAATACCGGCCAGCAGGTAAATCCCGCCCATCACGGGCACCAGCTTTGCCGTTACGGCGGCGATTGTTTTGATGCCGCCGATAATAACAAGCCCGGTCAGAAGAGCCAGTCCGATACCAAAAGCCCAGCCATAGCCGATCAGAAAACTCTGCTCACCGCCTGTGATGTTGACAACCTGCTGGAAGGCCTGATTGGCCTGAAACATATTTCCGCCGCCAATAGCGCCGCCCATGCAGCAAATCGCAAAAACCGCCGCCATAATATGGCCGACATAGGGAATGCCCCTGTTATCAAAGGCGTCGCGCAGATAGTACATCGGTCCGCCATAGATTTTCTCCGGGTTGTCTTTATCGGGGTGGTGCCTGTATTTAACGCCGAGCGATATCTCAACGAAGCGCGTCGACATGCCGAAAATACCCATCAGCATCATCCAGAAAACCGCGCCCGGCCCGCCGACCGAAACAGCCGCGGCCACACCTGCAATATTGCCCAGACCAACCGTACCGGAAAGGGATGTTGCCAGTGCCTGAAAACGGCTGATCTCGCCCTCTTCAGGTTTATCTTCGTCATAACGTCCGCGGAGAATATCGATCGCGTGCTTGAAATAGCGGATATTGATAAAACCAAAATAGACTGTAAAAAACAGCGCGGCCGCCGCTAGCCAGAGCAGGATCAGCGGCAGGCTGTGCGTTGTTTCGCCAGCCTTGATCTCAATCGCAAAGAAAACGACAGAGCCCGTAAATTCGGAAACGGGCGCAAACCAGTTATCTATTGTCTCGTCAATGGAAGCCACTGTTCATCCTTCAATATGCCTGAAATGAGTTCAGGATAAGAAGAATTGGCTCAGACGTAAAAGGAAAAGTAATTACTGTTCACAGATCGGACGCGATACGGGGTGCGTCGGGTAGAATGTCGCTGCCCAGCGCTGGATATCGTTGCGGTCCATCTTCGAGGCCAGTTCCAGCCGGTTTGAATAGCGGCGGCAGAACATGTCCGGGCGCATCCGGGCCGCATCGGAGGAAACCTTGTTGGCCAGAACGGTGCGCAGATCGTGCAGGGAGCTAACGGGATTCCGCTGGCCACTGCGGCGGTAATAATTGATGAGCGTATTTTCGTAGTTCGCAAACAAATCCGAATATTTCGACGTCAGGTCGCGATACTGCATGTATAGATTTTTCTGTCCCTGCGGCGTCATGTGCTGGCAGTTCAGACCGATAACCATCAGTTCACTGTGAATGCGCAGCCCCTGCTCCGCCTCTGCCTCGCGCATCGAATAGCAGCTATTGGCCGCCTGCGCCGCGCCTGCAGCCGTCAGAACAAAAACAAATATCGCCGTAATCAGTCCACGCATGTCCTATATCCTTTGCGAATTCACTACCGAAACCGGCGTGAGCAATGGTTCACCCTCGAAGTATGCCAAAAGATTGTTAACAACAAGTTGACCCATTTTGCTGCGCGTTTCAACCGTTGCCGAACCTATATGCGGAAGAAGGACGACATTGTCCATCGATAATAATCCTTCCGGCACATGGGGTTCGCTGGCATAGACATCCAGTCCCGCCCCGGCGATTGCCCTGTTACTAAGTGCCGCCAGAAGGTCATCCTCTTTTACAACCGAGCCGCGTGACACATTGATTACAAAGCCTTTTGGACCGAGCGCCTCCAGCACAGAAATATCCACAAGATTTCTGGTGGACTCGCCGCCCGGACAGGTCAGCGCAAGAAAATCACAATCGGCCGCCATCTCTTTCAGGCCGCCGTAATAACGGTAGGGCCGGTCTTTCTTCTCGTTGGGACCGCAATAGATAATTTCCATTCCGAAGGCCATCGCCCTTTGTGCCAGCGCCTGCCCTATCCGCCCAAGACCGACAATGCCAAGGACCTTGCCTTTCAGGCTGATACCCAACGGCAACGGCCCTTCGTTCCACCGCCCGACGCGGACATAAACATCCCCCTCCACCACCCGGCGGGCGAGTGCCATAACAAGCGCCATCGCAATATCCGCCGTATCGTCCGTCAGGATGTCCGGGGTATTGGTCACCGTGATCTGGTGAGAGGCGGCGGTTTCAAGGTCGATATTGTCCGTGCCGACGCCATACTGGGCAATAATTTCAAGGTTCGGCAGCGCCTCGATCAGGGATTTGCCTACGCCCATGGCGTTATAGGTCGAAAGGACGGCGACGATATCGTTCTTATGCCGGTGGATCACCTGTTCGGGTTTTTCCTCTTTCCAGAGACGGATAATCTCGAAATGATTTTCGAGTTTGGCCATTTCCTCAGACGGCAAAGAACCTAGAGCCAAAAGCGTTCGGGACATGCGACCTTCCTGATTTGCTTGATTTTTGGACAGTAATCATGCTTTAACGCGCAGGTCAACTTACATAGTTTTTATGCAATTTTGGGACCATGACAGGGCAGAATACGAAAAAACTCTATATCAAGACCTGGGGCTGTCAGATGAATGTCTATGACAGCAACCGGATGGCGGATATTCTCTCGCCGATGGGATACAGGCCGGTCGAAACGCCCGAGGACGCCGATATGGTGATCCTCAATACCTGTCATATCCGCGAGAAAGCCACGGAAAAGGTTTTCTCCGAGCTTGGCCGCCTGCGGGAGCATAAACATCAAAAAGAAAAATCCGGCGGCAATATGATTATGGCTGTGGCGGGATGCGTGGCGCAGGCCGAAGGCGATTTCATCATGGACCGCGCGCCTTACGTCGATATGGTCTTCGGTCCGCAGACCTATCACGAACTGCCGGAGATGATGGTGCGGGCCACGGGCGAGCGGGTCGTCAATACCGACTTCCCCACGGAATCCAAGTTCGACTCCCTGCCGGAAGAACACACCAATCAGGGCCCTGCGGCTTTTTTGTCTATTCAGGAAGGGTGCGACAAGTTCTGCACCTTTTGTGTCGTTCCCTATACGCGCGGGGCGGAATATTCGCGTACGGTTCGGGAAATTCTAGATGAAACCAAACGCCTGCGGGATAGCGGCGTTGTCGAGATCACCCTGCTCGGCCAGAATGTAAACGCCTTTCACGGCGAGGGGCCGGACGGGAAAATCTGGGGCCTTGCGGATATTCTGTGCGCGATGGCGGAAGTCGAGGGTATCGAGCGCCTGCGCTACACCACCTCGCACCCGCGGGATATGGATGATACGCTGATTGATGCGCATGCCGGCATCGATAAGCTGATGCCGTTCCTGCATTTGCCGATCCAGAGCGGATCGGACAAGATCCTGAAAGCCATGAACCGCAAACATGACCGGGAGCTGTACCTTGATATCGTACAGCGTCTGCGCAAAGTGCGCCCTGACCTGGCGCTGTCCACGGATATCATCGTCGGCTTCCCGGGTGAGAACGATCAGGATTTTGAGGAGACAATGGACCTTGTTCGCAAGGTAACGTTTGCCTCAGCCTATTCCTTCAAATACAGCGCCCGCCCCGGCACGCCCGCGGCCAATATGGCGGGCCTCGTACATGAAAGCGCAAAATCGGAGCGCCTGACGGCTTTGCAGGCCCTGCTCAATGAGCAACAGCGTGACTTCAATGCGCGAACGGAGGGCCTGACCCTGTCCGTCCTGTTCGACGGCAAAGGCAGGGACAAGGGCCAGTTGCACGGACGCACGCCCTATAACCAGGCAATCCACGTCAACGCCCCCGAAAGATTATTAGGAAAAATAGTTGACGCAACCATCACAAACGCTTATAACAACTCTCTGAGGGGTGAGATAAAAACTGTTTATGGTGTTCAACTGGCATCCTAGAATTGTCTGAGAGAACGACAAATACACCGTCAAATTGCAACAGGGATATTTACTGTGTTTGAAGAAGAATCTTCTGGCATATTTTTCAAAGCTTCACAATCTGGGCACGCTAAAAAAAGCTCCGATTTTTGTATCATAACAATCGATGGGGAATTTGCTGACCAAATAAAGAATGCCGGGCTTCCAACAAAATCGCTTGTAAAGAAAATTGCAAATCACTGCGGGGTCAACATAACACTGAGTAAAGACCAAACAACCTACAATATTGATTCCAGGGCACAAAAAGGCCAGCAACAGGAAGCCCTTAGGATGTTAGCAGAGGCTATAAGATCTCACAGAGGCCGTATCCCTTTGAGCTTTACCGAGATCAGGGATGGCACCTGCCCTGATACAGAAAATAGCGACGTCCGTGACTACACAGAATTTATACGTGCTGTCAGAAAGGCCGTTGCAAATCAACCAACAGGATCGCCTCGGGCAACCAGCAAAAAACCAAAAAAAGGAACACCAAGACCTTTTGACCACCTGTATATTGATGGCAGCTTTTCTCCAGAAAACAACAGGATTGGAATCGGCTGGATTCATACTGACCACAACGGAAAGCCGCTTCAGCGCGGCAATCGCGCTATTGCAAACGGCGGAAAGAATTCATCTCTACTTGCGGAAATTTATGCTGCCGTATACAGCCTGCGGAGAATCAGAGAAAATTCCAGGATTATTCTTCATACAGACTGTGAAGTCCTTGCCACAACCATTTCTGAAAAACTGTTTACAAAAAGAGCGCACAAGAACAGAAAAAAGAATCCCCCTATTGCCAAGGCATATTTGGCGTTGTCAGCTGAAGTAGAACGCCATACCAGTGTGCGTGCGGTCTTTACTAAAGAGGCGGAACACGAAAGTATGAAAGAGGTCGATGTACTGTCCAAAGAGGGGAGCCGAAAAACAAAAACTCACCCCATTTGGTTAAAAAATTATGATATTGCGGCATAAGAGCAACAAGCATATTTTTATATTTTATTTAGATATCTCATTGGATAATAAGATCAGAGTAGAACAAAAGGATGCCTTAAGCCTTGCCCGCCAGCCGTACGGTTGAATTTGAGAATAACCGCCTCGTTCCCCTCCTCTTCGGAGAGCATAACGCGCATCTGAACCTGCTGGAGCAGATGCTTGGCATTTCCATTTCCGATCGCGGGAATACATTATTCCTTGAAGGGGCCGACAAGGCCGTGGCGCAGGCGGAGAATATCCTGAATGCGCTGTGGGACAAGTTGCAGCATAAGCAGGAAATCGGGCCGAAAGAGGTCGAGGCAGCCATCCGCTTTGTTACGCAAGATTTGAATGGCGAGACCGTTCATGGCAAAAAGAAAAACGGAATGGAAAGCTTTTCCGACGATCGTCTGGTTTTAAAGACCAAAAAGAAATCTGTTGCGCCGCGCACACCGGTGCAGGCGGACTACGTGCGCGCCATTCTGGACAGCGAAATGGTATTCGGACTGGGCCCGGCCGGAACAGGGAAAACCTATCTGGCGGTCGCCGCGGCCGTACAGATGTTTCTGGCCGGAAAGATCGAGCGCATGATTTTCTGCCGTCCCGCTGTGGAGGCAGGCGAACAGCTTGGCTTCCTGCCCGGCGACATGCGGGAAAAGGTCGATCCCTACCTGCGCCCGATTTACGATGCGCTTCAGGACATGCTGCCCTGGGACTTCGTCCAGAAAAAGATGGCGGACGGTGACATTGAAATCGCGCCGCTGGCTTTCATGCGCGGACGTACGCTCAGCAATGCGTTTGTGATACTGGATGAAGCGCAGAACGCAACGCCCGCGCAGATGAAAATGTTTCTGACCCGTATGGGTGACAATTCGCGCATTGTGGTGACAGGTGACGCCACGCAGAGCGACCTGCCCTATGAAAGCCCCTCGGGCCTTGCGGATGCGTTGCATGTGCTGAAAAACGTCGAAGAAATTAAATTCATCCATTTCAGTGAAAAGGATGTTGTGCGTCATCACCTGGTCAGCAAGATCGTCAAGGCTTATGAATCAGGATCAAACTAACATATTTGTTGAACCGAACGTGACCGTCGATGTTTCCATGCCGAACGCGCAGTGGGCAACAGAGGCTATTGACCCGCCCGAAATCTGCCTTAGGGCCGTCCGGGAAACGCTTATTTGCTGCAAGCTCCCTGATTTCCTTCAGAATACAGGCCTTGAGGTCAGCATCGTACTGGCCAATGACGACCTGCTCCATACGCTGAACCGTGAGTACCGGGACAAAGACAGGCCGACCAATGTCCTGTCTTTTCCGCAAATTGATATGGAGAAAGGTCTTGATACGCCGGCACAGGAAGGCGAGCGGCTATCACTGGGCGATATCCTGCTTTCTTTTGAAACGGTTACGCGGGAGGCGCAGCAAAAATTCTGGAGTCTTGATGAATATATGATCCATCTGGTTATACACGCGACACTTCACCTTCTTGGCTATGATCACGAAAATGATGAAGAAGCTACAGTGATGGAAGACATGGAAATCTGGATCCTGCGACGGCTGGGCCTAAAAAATCCATATGCATAGTTTATTTATTCATGTAAAAATGGACCTCAAATGTTTATGATGCCTGACGAAAACAAAGACGAGCCTTCAAGTACCGACACGCCGCAGGCTGGCGGCGACAACGGCTCGGAGCAAAATTCATCCCCCCAAAAAAATGGTGAAGCCCGTGAAGGTCAGGGACCTGCCGGTTGGCTGCGCGGTCTGTTAAAAGGCAAGTCGGAGGCTAGCCTGCGCGAGGCTATCGAGGAATATATCGAGGAAATGGGTGAACATGGCGGTGGCGAGGAATCCGCCCATGAGCATGCTCTGATCACAAATGTTTTAAAGCTGCGGGATATGACGGTTATAGATGTCATGATCCCGCGCGCGGACATCATCGCCATTGACGTAAACACTACGCCGGAAGATCTCTTGACTCTGCTTTCCGACAAGCAATTCAGCCGTTTCCCTGTATTCCGGGAAACGCTGGACGATGTGCTCGGCACGATCCATATCAAGGACATTCTAGCCTCCATCATCAAGAGTGGCCCGGAAGTCAAAATCCAGGGTCTGGTGCGTGACGTGCCTATCGTTTCTCCCGCCATGCCTGTCCACGACCTCCTGCTACAGATGCGCCAGAGCCGTAAGCATATGGTACTTGTGGTAGACGAATTCGGCGGCATTGATGGTCTGGTCACGATCGGGGATCTGATCGAGGCTATTGTCGGTGAAATCGATGACGAGTTCGATCAGGATATCCAGGCCGAGCTTGTTGAAAAGCCGGACGGCAGCCTTCAGGCCGATGCGCGGGTCGATATCGAGGAGTTCGAAGAGCAATACGGCCAGTTGCTGAACGAGGAAGAACGCGAAGATATCGATACACTGGGCGGGCTTGTTTTTTCCATGGCGGGACGCGTGCCTGCCAGAGGCGAGGTCTTGACTCATGAGTCGGGTATGGTATTCGAGATTCTGGATGCTGATCCGCGTCGCGTAAAGAGCCTGCGGATCCGCAATATTCCGCCGCTGGAAAAAACGGACTCCTGAATTGCCTGACAAGAGAATCTTTATTCTGAAAGCTGTTGCCAGCTTTATTGCCGGACTTATCACTGTTCTGGCCCTGCCTCCCTATGACCAATGGTGGGCACTCTTTCCGGGAATCAGCCTGTTCTTCTTCGTCCTGAGCAGGACAGAAAGCTGGAAAGGCGGGCTGTTGTACGGCTGTCTGTTCGGATTTGGATATTTTCTGTTCGGACTTTTCTGGATAGGAAACGCATTTCTTGTCGAGGACAATCCCTATAAATGGGTCTGGCCTCTATCGGTTACCGGCCTGCCTGTCATACTCTCCACCTTTCCCGCATTGGCCGCAGCGATATACATCCGTATTCTTCGCAGGAACGATATATACGACAGCCTTGCTTTCGCCGCGGCATTTGCACTCTCGGAATGGTTGCGGGGGCATATCCTGACCGGTTTCCCCTGGAATCTTTTTGGATTCGGCTGGAGCTCTGTTTTGCCAATGACACAGATACTCTCTGTTGGCGGGGTTTATCTTCTTACATTCCTCACCCTATTCTGGGGATGTCTGCCGGGCGTGCTTTTTTCCGTACCTGAAAAACGCGTTTCAAAAATTATTTTAACTCTTTTGGGTACAGGCCTGCTGGCGGCATCCTATGCTTATGGCTATCAACGGCTTTCGAACAACCCTCCCGCTCTTGATAACGCACTGAAAATACACCTTGTTCAGCCCAACATCGCCCAGGCAGACAAGTGGAAAAGAGAGAAAATGGCGGATAATTTTATCCGTCACATAAAATATTCACAGGCAAAACAAGAGGCTGACTCCACAACCCTGATTATATGGCCGGAAACAGCCGTCTCCTATCTGGTAATGAATACCGAGGAAGCTCTCAATGAGATCGGCGACGCCATATCCAGTCACGGCAAAGCCTATCTTCTCACCGGCGCGTTACGCAGATTGAAGGATGAGGCCGGAAACAAGACATACTTTAACAGCCTTGTGGTGCTGAATGCGGAAGGACAAAAGGAGGCCGTCTATGATAAGGCGCATCTCGTTCCGTTCGGCGAATATATCCCCTTCCAGCAATGGATTCCCCTAAAGCCTGTCGTGCAATTCGAAGGCTTTGTCGCCGGGCCGGGACCGCAAACGCTTACTATCGGGCAGGACAATATCAGCTTCAGCCCTCTGATCTGCTATGAGGTTATTTTCCCCGGCAAGGTTACACCAGGCAACGATCAGCAAAGACCTGACTTTCTTGTCAACGTAACCAATGACGCCTGGTACGGAGATAGTGCGGGGCCCTATCAGCATTTTACCCAGGCTGTGTTCCGTGCGATAGAGGAAGGCCTTCCGCTTGTGCGTTCTGCAAATACCGGAATTTCAGGAATTATCGATCCTTACGGACGTGTTGTGCTGGATTTTGCCCTGAACACAGCCGGCAATGAATCTGTTAGCATTCCGCAAAAAGCAGGCAACGGGGAAACATCCTACAGTCGTTACAAAGACTGCTTGTTTTTTGTCAGCATCGGCCTAACTTTTATCCTAATGGTTGTATTAAGACGGTTACTTAGGGCGCGTTCTTTATAAAAAGGTTGTATTTCTTGTATACTTACACCTTTTAGATAGTTTTTTTTATACAGAACGCACACTAATGTATTTCAATTGGGGCTAAAGCCATGGCAACTTGCACGTGGTTGATGCAATTTAGATACACAGATACGTAACACGGCTAACATTTATAATTTGGAATAAAATGACAGCAGAACAAGCAAAAGGAAGCGGCGAGAAAAAACCTCGCAAGACAAAGGGAAAAGCCAATCCTGTTGACGAACATGTTGGTGCCCGTCTTCGCATGCGCAGGTCATTGCTGGGTATGAGTCAGGAAAAACTGGCCGAGGCCATCGGGCTCACCTTCCAGCAGGTTCAAAAGTACGAGCGCGGTACGAACCGTGTCAGCGCGGGCAGGCTTTATCAGCTCAGTAAAATTTTAAGTGTTCCCGTTTCCTTCTTTTTTGAGGATCTGGGTGCCAAGGGAGAGGAATTTGCCGCTTCCGGTTTATCCGATAACGGTCAATCCGCCTTTGAAGGCGAGGATGTCTTTGGCAAAAAAGAAACGCTTGAACTGGTGCGGGTTTATTATTCCATCAAGGACCCGAAACTGCGTAAAGACCTGTTCAAGCTGATCAAGACGATGGCGGAAAATATGCGTTCCCCGTCTTAGAGCTTGATTGAATCCCTGAATTGTGGCTAGCTTTTAACTTCGACTAACCCCCTATCACCGAAGAATCTTAAACATGCCCCCATATTCAGGCTCCGTTATGCAACAAAACATTCTCAGGAACTTTATCTTTACCAGCGAGTCGGTTTCCGAAGGTCACCCGGACAAAGTGTGCGATCGGATATCCGATTCCATTCTCGATCATTTCCTGACGCATGATCCCCACTCACGAGTTGCGGTTGAAACGGCTGTGACAACGAATTTTGTCGGCATTATCGGTGAAGTACGCGGGCCGGAGAGTATCAACCATGCAGAGATGGAAAAGGTCGCACGCAGCGCCATCAAGTCCATAGGCTACGAACAAAAGGATTTTCACTGGCGCGATGTCGAAATGGATATCCGGGTTCACAAACAGTCTGTAGACATCGCACAGGGTGTTGATTCTGCTGACCACAAAGATGAAGGCGCAGGCGACCAGGGCATCATG
>CAZKGT010000034.1:13412-14953 GCA_964552285.1 uncultured Pseudobdellovibrionaceae bacterium
ATCATGTTCGGCTATGCCTGCCGCGAGACAGACGTTTTGATGCCTGCGGCCATTCACTATTCCCACAATATTCTGAGCTCTCTGGCCGAAGCACGCCATTCCGGTGCCCTGCCTGACCTCGGGCCGGATGCGAAGTCGCAAGTAACCTTGGAATATCGTGACGGTATGCCGGTCCGTGCATCCTCCGTTGTGGTTTCTACGCAGCATAGCGAGTCCGTATCGCAGAAAGACGTGCGCGAGATGGTGCGCCCGCATGTGCTGGATGTGCTGCCGGAAGGCTGGATGTGTGACGAGGATGAATTCTACGTAAACCCGACGGGCCGTTTTGTGATCGGCGGACCGGTCGGCGATGCGGGGCTTACGGGCCGCAAAATTATCGTCGACACCTATGGCGGCGCTGCGCCGCATGGCGGCGGCGCGTTCTCAGGCAAGGACCCGACAAAGGTTGACCGTTCTGCCGCTTATGCCGCGCGTTATCTGGCCAAGAACATCGTGGCGGCCGAGTATGCCGAGCGCTGCACAATCCAGCTTTCCTATGCAATCGGCGTTTCCAAGCCGATTTCCATCTATGCCAACACTCACGGCACAGGCCGGGTTGGTGAGGATATCCTTGTCCAGGCCATCACCAAAGCCATGGACCTGTCCCCGCGCGGCATCCGCGAGCACCTGCAACTGAACAGGCCGATCTATGCCCGCACAGCCGCCTACGGTCACTTTGGCCGCGCACCGGAAACGGACGGCGGTTTTTCATGGGAAAAGACCGATCTCGTAGAAACGCTGCAACAGATCATTGGCTGATACCCCCAAACGACGCGTATACGGACGAAGACAGGGCCGCCCGCTGAACAAGGCGCGGCTGGATGTGCTGGATAGTCTGTTGCCTGAGCTGTCTCTTTCCCTTGAAGGCAAGCTTGATCCCACTACCCTCTTCCCTTCACCAAAATCGCAATACTGGTTTGAGATCGGCTTTGGTGCGGGGGAGCATCTGGCTGAACTGATGCGTCGCAACCCTGATCACGGGTTTATCGGTGCGGAGCCTTTTATCAATGGCATGGCCGCCTTCCTCAAAGAAATTCAGGATGAGCCGCATGAGAATGTCCGCGTCTGGATGGATGATGCATTGATGGTTATTGAGGCTCTGCCGGACCAGTGTCTGGACGGCATCTACATCCTCAACCCCGACCCATGGCCCAAGAAAAAGCATCACAAGCGCCGGATCGTGAACCGTGAGAATCTCGATCAATATGCCCGCGTCCTGAAGCACGGCGGCCAGCTTATCATGACCACGGACGTGCCGGGCCTTGCTGAATGGATGGTGACGGAGGCATTTACACATCCCGCCTTTAAATGGACGGCGCAAAGTGCAAGTGACTGGAGGCAGTCCCCGGATGACTGGATTACGACGGCCTATGAAACCAAAAAGGCCAAGGGTGCGGACAGGATGTGCTATCTGTTTTTTATTCGTAAATAGATGAATCGCAAAGACACTAGATAGTGTAGTCACAAGATATTAGCCCAGAGGGCGATGCATCTGATCTGAA
>CAZKGT010000035.1:0-14916 GCA_964552285.1 uncultured Pseudobdellovibrionaceae bacterium
AGCACTCCCTTGGTAAGGGAGAGGTCGAGAGTTCAAATCTCTCCGGCAGCACCAGGCTTCGCAGTAGCGAGACAAAGTCGAGCGTTTACGAGAAGCCTGTCCGGCGTAGCCAACAGCGAAGACGGACCATGAAATGCTTCGCCTGGCAGGCCAGCCTTCTCCCCCTGACATTCTTATTCCGGCTTATTCCGGACTTGCCAGTTGTTCTCATCCCGTTTAGATTCCCGACTCTGTAACTTCAACGCGTGCCATGCGGGTACTTACGATGGGAAATGTTATGAAGGTTGTACGCAGTAAATACACGATTGCCGTTCTTGTGCTGGCCGGTCTGGCCGGGATGTTTGCCTTAAGCGGTCAGGTGGCCGGTAAGGAAGACAAGAAGGCGTCCGAGCCGGAAAGCTCCTGGACGGTCCGTTGTCAGGACCTTGAAGAAGGCGGCAAGAAGCACTGCGAAGTCTTTCAGCGCCTGATCGTACAGGAGACCGGGGCGCTCGTGGCCGAGTTTGCTATCGGTTACCCGCCGGGCCGCAAGGATGCGCGCGGGGTGGTGCTTTTGCCGAACGGGGTGCTGCTGCAATCCGATATGACGCTCCAGATCGACGAGCAGGAGCCGTTCTCCTTTTCCATGCGTTATTGCCTGAATAACGGCTGCTATGCCTATCTCAATCTGAACGAAGCGGTCGTCGGCATGCTGCGCAAGGGCAGTGAGGCGACCTTCTCCTTCCAGGATTTCCGCGGCCAGAAGATCGCGATCAAGATGTCGCTGAAGGGCTTTACGAAGGCGCTTAAGGAAGTGAAGGCCTGATACCTGCTTTTTTCGCCGTCATTCCCGCGGCACAGCGTAAGCCGTTCTTATCATCAGCAATGGGGACACAATGAATCATTGTGTCCCCCGCGTAGATTTAGATTAGATTCATTGTGTCCCCCGCGTAATCATTAACAAAAGGTAAACAAAACTGATGCCAAAATGTCACAGTGTGACTATTAATTGAGTCCGGCTCAAAAAAGCGACTTGGCGCAGATTCCAGCTACTGGTAAAACTATTCAGTCGCCGATTCACGGTTTCGGCGCATCCATGGAAAACAAACAAAACTCTATGCGCAAAAAGAACATCACATTGATGTCATCTAAACAGACGTGCTGCGGCGCGTCATTTCCATTTCTTGTTTTTTGTTCTCATTAACCTAGGGAGAAAATACCTATGACTGACTTTAGAAAAGTATTGCTCGCCGGTACGGCGGTCGTGGCAGTCGGCGCTTTCGCCGTTACTGGCGCGCCGATGGCACAGGCGGCAGACCTGACGATGACCGCGGCCGATACATGGGCCGACGGTGATGCCGGTGCTCTTGACCCGGCCGTTACAGGCGACAACGTTGATGTTGATACCAATACAATGACGGTAACCAACGACGGTGCAGCCAATGATGGTGGCGGCGTAAACACTTTTGTGATCGGTGACGTAACAGACACGAACACAGGTGATGCTGATACTGGTGGCATATCTGTTCTGACAGGTGCCGCCGCTGCTGATATGACGGCAACGATTGGTTCTGTTGCAGTTGAAGGTAACGTAGCGGTTTCGACAATCGAAGCAAACAACGCGGCTTTGGCCGTGACGGTTACAAACGATCTGACGGTCGGCGGAACGCTTGATGTAACGAACCTTGATACGGACGATTCCGATACGGTAGCGCTGAGTGTTGGTGGTGATGCAACGGTTACAGGCCTGACGACAGTTACGGCCAGTGCCGGCGGGGATGCTACCCTGACGGTTTCCGGCGATGCCACCTTTACCGGCGGTGTTTCACTTGACGACGATGTCAACAGCGCGGAACTGGTTTTTGACGGTGCGACCGCACAAGCGGTTTCCGGCGATATCGACGGAGCCGGTGCCGGTGAGGGTGATGTTAACATTACCAACAGCCACGCTTCCGGCGTTACGTTCTCCGGCATGGTCGGTGATTCCGGCGGAAACGGCATCAATGACGTGTTGATCGACGACACGGCTACGGACGTTCTGGCGACCTTCCAGGATGACGTCACGGTTGGCGGTGATGTGATCGTCGGCGCCGCTGGCGGTAACACGGCTACGGCAGTGTTCAGCACGTCCGGTACGCTGGCTGTTAGCGGTATGGTTATCGGTGATGCCGGTTCAACCTCCAATGTTACGGCTTCCGGTGGCGGTACGGTTACGACCGACGCGGCCTGGGGGGCTGGCGGCAATGTCGATACAGTCACGATTGGTGCAAACACAACGCTTGCTGCGGGTGCGAACGTGACCGCCACGACAATCCAACTCAGCAGCGGTTCCGTTCTGCAGGATACGGCCGGTAGCACATTCACAGCAAACATTGAAGGCGGCTCTGGTACGTTCAATGTTGACGGTGACGCAACGGTTGACGGTAACATCGGCGCAACGACGGCTCTGACCAGCATCACGATTGCTGAAGCAGGGTCCCTGACCATCGATGATACCGCTGACGGTGCTATTGCTGTACGCGCAACGACCATTACCCTTGAAGATGCGCTTTCCAACGGTACGGACGCCAGCCTGGTTCTTGATCCTGATGCTGCGACAACGACGATCACGGGTAACATCGTGACGCAAATCGACGGCGAAGGTGATATTACCATCAATGACGGTACGGGCGCCGGTACGGTTGCTTTTGTCGGTAACATCGGTCAAAGCGGCACCGAAGTCGGCCTTCTGGCTGTTACGGGTGCTGGTTCGAATGAAACCGTTACGACAACCGGTAACCTTTATGTAAGCACCATTACGTTGGATGATGCTGATGAACTGCAATTCCTCGGTGACGGGGTTTCGCAGGTTGTCTCCGGCACCATCGACGGTGTGGCTGCAGCAGGCGAGGGTGAGATCATTGTCGGTGACGGTACAACAGAGACTACTGTGACCTTTAATGGTGCTATCGGCACCACGACCGGTGAGATCAATACCTTCGACGTTATGGATGGCTCTTTGGCAATCCTGAACGCCGATGCAACAACGACGGCTGATTTCACAATCGACGGTACGTTGCGCGTTGGACAAGGCGTCACGGCGACATCCGCGGCTTTTGCTGCCGGTGCTGCTGACGGTACGATCCAGCTGGTTGTCGGTAACACGGCTGCCGGTGCGGACGAGTCCGCAACGCTGGCTTCCGGCGCTGCTCTCGATCTGGACCTGTTGGACGGAACGACGGCGAACAGCGCAACCATGACCCTGCGTAAGGGGACGGGCGTTATCACCAACGGTGACGAGTTCGTTATCGGTGATGGTACGGGTGCCGTGCTGAACATGGTTGACGATACGGCTGAAGCTATCTCCGATAACTTCGCTCTGTTCAACTTCTCCCTCTACACCGGTGACAGCACGGGCGTAACGGCAGGTGACGATAGTGATATCGTTGCAGTTGCCAGCGCTGTGTCTGCTTCCTCGGTTACGGCGACGACCAACAACGCCAATGCGGCGAACGCCCTGCTGGATGTCACGGCTGCTGATTACGCCAATGACTCCGACCTGGCTGCCGTCTATGACAGCGTGGTCGGTGCGTCTGCTTCGCAGATCGACGAGCGCGTTGAAGCTGTTCAGCCGACGGTTGACGGCGGTGCGTTTGTCGGTGGCCTGACGGTCACGGGGCAATCAGCTGACATTACCGAAACACGTCTGGCGTCACTTCGTGGCGGCGACATGACCGGTATGACGGCTGGTAACGTAAGCCAGGGCCTGAAAGTCTGGGCACAGGCTTACGGCCAGACGGGCGAGCAGGATCGTCGTGACAACATCGACGGTTATGACGTTGACAGCTGGGGCCTGGTTGCCGGTATCGACACGGAAAACATTGCTGAGGACCTGGTTCTCGGCCTTGCGTTCACCTACGGTGACACCGAAGTCGACTCCGACAATGCCAACAACACCAAGACCGATATCGATACATACGGCATCACGCTGTATGGCGATTACGATCTGGACGACCGGACCTACCTGTCCGGCCAGGTGTCCTACGCCAACCACGACCTCGACACGTTGCGGACCAATGTCGGCGGTGTCTCCGGCCTGAACGCCAGAGGCGACTTCGACAGCGACCAATGGGGTCTGCGCGCCGAGCTTGGCCGTGACTACATGGTTGACAGCGGTCTGACACTGACGCCTAACGTCAGCGCCAACTACACCTATGTCGACATCGACAGCTACACGGAAACGGGTGCTGGCGGTGCGAACCTGAACGTCGATACCGACGAACTGCACATCTTTGAACTGGGTGCCGGGCTGGATGCCAGCTGGCTGCACCAGAATGCTGACGGTTCTTACCTGAAGCCGGTTCTGTCTGCAGGCGTTCGTTATGACGTCATCGGTGATGAAGTCGAAAGCACCAGCACCTTCACAGGTGGCGGTACGGCCTTCAAAACCGAAGGGTTCGATCCGGCTCAGGCTACCTTTAACCTGGGTGCCGGCCTGACGTACTTCAGCACGGACAACTGGGAACTGTCTGCAGCGTATGACTTCGAAATCAAGGAAGACTACGACGCTCACAGCGGTTACCTGCGCGCTGCTTACAAGTTCTAGGCAATACGCATAACGAATTCGAAAGCCCCCGGTTCGCCGGGGGCTTTTTTTTGAGCCACGAATGAACGTGAATTTTTAACCGCGAAGACGCAAAGGTGCGAAGATATCAGGACATGCTGCGCCGAAGGCGCTATAAAAACTCTGCGCCCTCTGCGTCTCTGCGGTTCAATACTTTTTAACCGCAGAGACGCAGAGGGCGCAGAGATATAGACACTCCCATATAAAATGATCACAAAAATACAGACCACCCCGAAACCCCGGCGCAGGCCGGGGCCCATCGTATGGTTCCTATAGGCCCCGGCCTGCACCGGGGTTTCGCAGAAGAAAAGCCGGCTTTGCCCGGCTGCATCGTGTCTGATCTTATGACCATTTTAGAAGGGATGGGCTATATTTTTTCACCACAGAGCACACAGAGATCACAGAGAAAATCTCCGTGTGCTCTGTGATCTCTGTGGTGAAATAACATTGCTGCACGCTCCGCGTGCTTTTATTCTTCGCGTCTTCGCGTCTTCGCGGTAAAAATTCGTGTGAATTCTTATCCATTCGTGGTTAAAAAACCACTTACGGTTTGCCCGGTGTTTTCTTTACGTCGATGAATTCCATCGGGACGGGGGCAGGGGCCGGAGCGGGCGGGCCTTCGCAGGTCAGCTCCATCTTCAGGAGTTCCGGCCATTTTTCGGCCCAGCCGTCATCATGCTCGTTCTCCGGGATCAGCGTATAGTGGACGCAATCCGTTTCGCCGGAGCTTTGCCGCCAGCTATGGAAGATGGCAGGAGTGATGACACGGTCGTTGCCGCCGATAAAGTGATGCTGCGGCAGGCCTGCCAGTTGCGGGGCAACGCTCACCGGGTTCAGGGACGCCTTCATCGGCGAGACATCGTGCATGTTTGTAAAGGTTTCGTGGTCAAGGTTTCCGGCCACGGTGCGGATCGAGAGGATGTCATCCCGCTCGGCGGCAACCAGGGCGGCAATGCCCGCGCCGCCGGAATAGCCGATCAGGTGAAAGCCTGTGACTTCGTACATGTGCTTCATGTTATCCAGCGCCGCGTGATAGGAGGCGATAACCTCCGGCGCAAAGCGTCCGTCCGTCCAGTAGGTATGCGGGCAGGGGCCTGCACTGCTTAGCTTTGAATACTGGCAGGGGCGGGCAAGATAAGCGACGTTGGCCGCGTGATCCATGGCCGCCAGATTGAGGGCGACCGGATCCGATGGTGTGGGGTCCAGTGAGAATTCCGACCGTGAGACCCAGGCAATGCCGTCGCCCTCGATGTAAAGATTCACCGGCTCGTATGCTTTATTAATCCGTTCCCATGCGGTCAGGTTGAAGTCGCCGGCGCTGATGACCCGTTCGGACAGGAAGGCGGGCCGCGCGATCCGGTCGGCGGTAATCTCCCGCATTTCCTCGGTGATCGAACAGGCCCCGAGAGCTGTCGTTGCCGCCAGAGCAAGAGCCAGACTTCTGAAATGTCTTTTTTCCATGATGCATTAACCTGTGAGTAGGGATCAGAGATTATTCCATTCCCAAGGGTATAAGGCGCGGGAGGAAAACACAATATGGAACCGGGGGTTATCCTGAATTTCATTCATCTTCCGGCGGATGCCAGCCTGCGGACCATTCATCCAGCGGCACGACATAAGCCGGTTTGCCGTTATCCTCGAACCAGGAATCAAGCGCATATTCGGCCCTTGTCTGCCGATCGACGATCACTGCGGTCAGATGCGGCCAGAAGCTGCCTGCAAAAACCGGAAAGCGGGTCTGCGGCCTGCGGATATCGTGAAAATTCAGGTGGCCGCGTTGTTCCAGCAGGCGCAGGTAAATCGTCGTGTTGGTGCTTTCATCCACGCAGTCATGCTGGTAGGTGCCGATTTTGTTGAATGTGTCGTTGATGTCTTCCTCCGTGCCGGTAATCGCGCCGACCTTGCGCTCGAACAGGGCGATTGTTTCCGGCAGGCGGGCACGTTCTTCCTCTGCGGAGGCCGGGGGCGGGCTGAACAGGGCGTCGATTTCCCGCCAGTCCTGATCCGTCAGCGAGACAGGCGTTACCATCTTGCAGCCATAAGCGTGGCAGTGGCCGAACGATTCGGGGGCTGGCGGCGGAACGCCGCGCGTCCCCAGATAGGCGTCGATATCGTATAACGTTCCCGGCCCCGGCGTCGCGCAGGCGCTTAAAATCAGTAGTGCGGGGAGCAGGAAGTGTGTTTTCATGCGGCCAGTTCCATGATCACAGGCGTATGGTCGGAGGCTTTTTCCTTGCCACGTGGCTCGGCATCAATTGCACAGGATGCCAGCCGGTCGGCCAGCGGCGGTGAGAGCAGGAAATGGTCGATGCGGATGCCAAGGCCTTTTTGCCATGCACCGCCCTGATAGTCCCAGAAGCTGTATTGTCCGGCGCGTGTATCGAAAACCCGGAAGGCGTCCGTCAGGCCGAGATTGAGCAGCGTCCGGAATTTTTGCCGGGTTTCGGGCCTGAACAGGGCGTCGTCCTTCCACGTCTTTGGATCGTAGCAGTCTTTATCTTCCGGGATCACATTGAAGTCGCCGCCGATCAGGAAGGGAATTTCCTCCTGCCTGAGTTCCGCAATGCGCGCGATCAGGCGGTCCATCCAGCCAAGTTTGTAATCAAACTTTTCACCCGGCGCCGGGTTGCCGTTCGGCAGGTAGATATTGATGCAGCGCACGCCGTTTACATCTGTTTCCAGATAGCGCGCCTGTTCGTCGGAATCATCGCCGGGCAGGTGATCCAGTATGGTGCCTGCTTTCGTTTTTGTGAGTGTGGCTACGCCGTTATAGGCTTTCTGGGCAACGGCGGCACTTTCATAGCCGGCGGCTTTGAAATCAGCAGCCGGAAATTCCGTGCCCTTTAATTCCTGGATCATCAACACATCCGGCTGCTCCTGTTCCAGCCATGCGAGCACAAGCGGCAGGCGCACCTTGATCGAATTGACGTTCCATGTGGCGATTTTCATGACAGTGAGGATAGCAGGAAAGACCGTGGGCGCAAATTTCCATTCAGTGCGGTTTTTGTTGAAAAAGCATTATTTTTCATATATAAATCCCGTTCGGTTTTGATATAGGAAGAATTTGTAATGAGCGATCCGCTAAAACCAATGGAATCGACCGGTTTCGGGGGAACTGCCAAGACACTGGGGTTTGAATTCCGGATTACGCCGTATAACAAGCCGCAGCTGGATATCGATCTTAAAGCAGGAGAAACCTTTGTAGTTCAGCGTTCTGCAGAAGCCGATCGTCCGCGGACATCTGTATCCGAAAGATCTGGAACGGGCAATGGTGAAGGAGGTGGCGTAGCCAACCCGAAAACGATTTTTCAGGCTCTTAACCGTAAGATTGGCGGTGAGAGGTTTCTTGTTACAAAGTTTAAAAATGAATCCGCTAATGCTCAGCGTGTGACGCTGACGGCGCCAAAACAGGGTGACATCGTTGCTGTTAATCTGGATGAGGCCGGGGGAACGATTTATTGTAAGAAGGGGAGTTTCATGGCTGCGCCGGCCGGGACAAAAGTCAGTTGGTGGTTCAACTGGCGGGCTCCGCTTTCTGCCTGGTTTGGTTTTGGGGAAGGGGCTGTTCTTTATCAGAAAATTCAGGCTCCTCATGGATTTAGGCGTTCGGCAGGCTCTCCCACGCGGAACTGGGCATTCCTGCATTCCCCGGGGACCGTCAGTGTCAAGGATATTGTGGCGGGGGATAGTCAGGTCGTAACACGGGGGCGGTTGTTGGCACGATCTGCGCCGTCAGTCAGTGAGAGTTTTGCTTTTACAAAAACAGGGTTCGGCCAGAACCTGTTGAATGTTGTAATGAATGTTGGTTCGGCTGTGTCGCAGGGAGGCAGATTTCTCAGGGGAGGTCTGAGCCTTGCTTTTTGCGGTGCGGCAGCCCTGTCGTTGGGGGCACGGGTTCTCGGTATTGATACGCCGCTGACAGAACTGATTTCCAATACAAGATATTTTTCGGTAGATCAGGCCAGGTCGGCGGAAATTCTGATCGCCGTGCCGGTATTTCTCCTTGCGGGCAAGGTTCTGCTTACGTCAGGCGCTTCTCCTGCTCGTGACAGTAAAAGCACGATTTTCAGTCCGAAATTTTCAGAGAAAGCAGGTCCGGGTGCGCCAAGACTCTGGACGACCAACATGTCCATGAATCCGTAATCACAAAAACCGGGTTGGAAAGGGATGGAGGATGTTCTATCCCTTTTTTATGACTTATCAGATGGATGTCATTGCCGAGGCTATCGACTATCTTGTGGCCCATTATCACGAGCAGCCTTCGCTGGAATTTCTGGCGAGGCGTGCTGGCTACGATGCTGCGCACTTCCAGAAACTATTTAAAGAAAATGTCGGGATCAGTCCGAAACGGCTGGTGCAGTATATGACGATGCGACATGCGCGGGATTTTCTGGCGGAGGGGAATTCGACACTTGATACAGCGTTTGAGGCCGGATTATCCGGTAATGGTCGGCTGCATGATTTGTTCGTGTCCTGCGAGGCGGTGACGCCGGGTGATGTGCAACGGCGTGGGGCCGGGCTCGCAATCAGATATGGCTGGCATCCTACTCCGCTGGGGGAGATGCAGGTGGCGGTGACGGCGCGTGGGGTGTGCTGGGTCGGGTTTGCCGTTGATGAGAGCCGGGTGCGCGCCATGGATCGGATGCACGAATGGTGGCCGGCAGCGAGTTTTATTGAGGATGCGGATGGAACGGCGGAGGCTGTGGAGCAGATCATGCGGATATGGAGTGGGCGAGGTGATGCTGCGTATAAACTTACACTCGATCTTTACGGTACCAACTTTCAGATACAGGTTTGGCGTGCGCTGCTGCAAATTCCAACGGGCGATGTTACCAGCTATCAGTCCATCGCTGAAAAGGTCGGCAGGCCGAAGGCTTCGCGCGCCGTGGGAACCGCCGTGGGGGCCAACCCGGTTTCCCTTCTTATCCCCTGTCACCGGGTGATCCAGAGCAGCGGCATTGTCGAAAATTACGGTTGGGGCAGTCCGCGCAAGAAGGCGTTGCTGGGGATGGAACAGGTTTTAACGTCGTGACTTGTTCAGTCGCTCCAGATCCAACTCGAACAGGGATTTGCCCGGTGGGACAGGTTTCGAGCGTTTCCAGTTGGCGGCGTACTGCGTTCGGTATGCATCGACGATAGCCGGGTTTTCGATGGTGATGATGCGATCAGGTAAAAACAGGCTGTATTTGTTGCCGTAGATAGAAGAGCCTATCTGGCTGGCCAGACGGCATAGCTGATCATGCCGAAGAGTTCTTCGGGCAGGGCGCGGTATTCCGATGTGCTTTTGGGGCCGTATCTCCGGGTGATACCTTCGCATATCAGGACGCGCTCTTTGAGTTTCTTTATCGGCATGGACGGGGATGTCAGCACGGATCTGGCCGTCCGGCGTTTTCCGGAGGCTGAGGTCAGGGCTATGCCGTCCACGGCGGATTCGGCGCAGCTATTGATGGAGGTTGCGACCGGCAAGGCGGATGCGGTGATCCTTGATCCCCAGAGTGCCGCCCGTTTCATGGAAAACAATCCCGGCAAAATCAGGCGCCTGTCCGATGAGCCGCTGGCGGTGCAGGGGGGTGGGTTTTCGGTGAAGAAGGGGGAACAGGAGCTTCTGAACATGCTGAACGAGGCGGTTCACTACGCGCTGAATACCGGCCTTCTTGATGATGTATTGGCGAAGTACGATCCGGAAGGTGAGCTTTATCTGCCTGTGGATACACCTTACAGGTCCAGTACATCCCGCATGGAATAAAGTCCGTAATTACGGTCTACAGACCATAGAGCGGCCCGGAGGGCGCCCTTGGCGAAGAGGGCGCGGTTGGTGGCGCGGTGGGAAAGCTCTATGCGTTCGCCCTCGCCGTAGAAATAGACGGTGTGTTCGCCGACCACATCGCCGCCTCTGGCAACCGAGAAGCCGATGGATCCGCGTTTGCGCTCACCGGCTAGGCCGTCATAGGGGGCGGCCCTGCATTGTTCGAGCGTCATGTCCCTCCCCTTTGCCGCCGAGCGGCCCAGCGCGAGGGCCGTGCCGGACGGGGCGTCGACTTTGTGCTTGTGGTGGGATTCAAAAATCTCGATATCCCAGTCGGGGCCGAGGCGTGAGGCGGCTTGCTCAACGAGGGCCAGTAGCAGGTTTACACCAACGCTCATATTGGCGGCGTAGACGATTGTGGTTTCTTTGGCGGCATCCGCCAGTTCTTTTTCATCTTCCACCGTTAAGCCTGTCGTGCCGATAATCAGCGGCGTATGATGTTTTGCGGCGAGCCATGCGTGCTGGCGCGTGGCCTCCGGCGCGGTAAAGTCGATGACGACATCCGATTTTTCAAACAGATTTTCCGCATCGGTCGAGATAATCACGCCGATATGCGCCTGTCCCAGATGCGTGCCGAGGTCTTCGCCTTCGCCGGGAAAACCGGGCTTGATGGTGCCGCCGGCAAGGTGCACGCCGTCCCAGTGACCGGACAGGATTTCCCGGACGATGGTGGCGCCCACGCGGCCCGTGCAGCCGGTAATGCCGATTTTAATGTCCGTGCGCAGGGCGCCGGTACTTTCACTGTCTTTTGCCGTTCTGGTGATGCTCATCATCTCATCCTTTCAATCGCCCGCATGATGTTGAGGACCATGCCGACATTAAATGGCGGCGTGACCCTTCGCATTAAAACTGCGTTCAGCATCGTATCGAGATCGCCGAAGAAATACCACTGGCTGTCGAAATGGCGGTCGCTTTTGGTGATCAGGAGATCAATTCCTTCCTTGTCGCATTCATCAACCATTGCCTTACAGGCCATATCGATGCGGTCCTGGTCCATGCCTGCGGACTGAATACCCATCAGGATGCCGCCAAATTTGTTTTCTATCTCGCTGTATTCATTTGGAATCCTGCCGGCATGTCCGATCATGATCCGCAGTCCTGCCTTGCGGTCCATCAGGCCGAAATCCGGCAGGCCTTTGAAATCCAGTCCTGTGAAGTTGATGTTGTCCGCCATTTGAAAGAACCCTTACGAGGATCCTATTTAAGCACGGACTAGTGGTTAGCAGAAGGTTTTTCAAGCACACATCCTTTGAAAACGATTTCCTCGGGGGGCTTGCGGCGCAAAGGATCGGGCAGTCCGAACTCTTCTTTCAGGATGAGGCGGGGCTTGCTGCCGTTGAACCTGATCAGTTCACTCTTGAACAGGGCAGGGGTTATGTGTTTCTGTTCGCCTGTTCTGGAGGGCGGGCCAGGGTAGGTGAGTATCGCTCTTGCCCCCGCTTTCATAAGCGTTTCAACTGTGCCAAGCGCCTGTATTCTCTGCGCTTCGCTGCTCAGATATTGCCATACGGCATTTAGGACGACGAAATCGGCAACACTCGTCTTTTCGCGTGTGTTTGGCAGGTCGGGCAGGGCGTCATGATTCCATGATATCCTTGCGTGCGGGCCGATCAGTTCTCTGCCGACGGTCAGCATGGGTTCTGAAATGTCGATGATATGAGCGACGGCATTGCCAAATTCCGTTACAAGGAATTCCGACTTAATGCCATGGCCGCCGCCTACGTCGTAGACACTGACCGGACCGTTTATGTGCTTTGGAAAGTGTCTTTTGAATATCTCGTAGAGAGGGCTGTAATTTGCGTCACGGTATTCCCAGTAACGATCAGTCGCAGCTTTGAGGTCGTCGAAAGACGCACCATCCATTATAAACCCCACGCATAAAAACAACACACACGTGTGAGTTATATATCAGTAAGGACAAAAAGCAATCGGGAAAGCTGCCAGACAATCAGGGCTAGGTTGCTTCTTGGGTTTTGCTAGGCGGATGTTTCTGGTGGCTTGCTTTTATGGAGACCAGAATATTGGCAATGATGACAAGCATCGCGCCCAGAAATATTTCTAGATTAATCTCTGATAATCCGAAAAGGGAGAGCCAGATAACGGCCAGAACCGGCGCGATGTACCAGAGAATTTGAATAGACGGGTTGGCGGTTTTGAACAGGGCGTAACTATAGAGCGTGTTCACCAGAGCGATAATCAGGCCGACCAGAAAAGCAGCCATGAAGCCTTCCGGCGTGCTGATCGTGCCATTCAGCTCCATTGTGAAGAACGCAACCACAATAATCGGTAGGTAAAAGAATTTGGTTATTGCTTCGCTGACGACCATATCTGTGAATTGATATTTTTCTCCGCCGTATGATTTTTTGAAACTCTCGGGGAGTTTATTGGCAAATTCGGTACGGTAGACGCCCGACAAGGCAAAGCAGAAGCTGCCCATGAAAACAAGAATGATTCCGGCATAGGTCAGGAAGTCACCTCCGTTAAAAAGAGACATAGGGCTTGCAATGAATTCGCCGGCGGTCAGACTTGCCTCCGGTAAAGAAATGAAGACGATGCCGCACAAGGCCAAGAGTCCGAACAGGTAGTCTAGTATGCCGACTTTTCTCCATGTTTTTTGAATGACCAATGGAGCCAGAAACAATGCAATAATCGGCCAGCTTTCCATGATGATGGCGGCGCCGCCCTTGGACATCATGCCCAGAGCAATGACAAAGAGAATGTTGCCCATGTTGGCGGAAGTACCGGAAATGCCAGCCAGCCATAGAACGCCTGTAGGCAATTCCGAAACATCTCTGACAAGCGCGCTGAGATTTTTTCGTCCCCGAAGGGCGATTGCGGTAAACAGCGAAGATATGCCAAAGCCGAAAACCGATGATACCAGAATAAAAGTTACGGGTGTGCTGTCGCTGATGCCGATACTCGCTGCCAGCGGAAAAAAACTGTAAACGAGGACAGCGGCAAGCATCGAAAGTACGGCAATCATTGAACAACTCCGGGAACAGATATTGACCTGACAGGCGGTTCACACTAACACATTCAGGGGGCCATGTGAATCGTGAGGGGAGCTATGCGTATCGAAGCCGACATAAAGCTGGATTTTAAGGACGTCCTGATCCGTCCCAAGCGTTCGACGCTGGCAAGCCGCCGGGACGTGGATATCAACCGGGAATATACGTTCAAATGGAGCAGGCGGGTCTTTAAGGGCGTGCCGGTGATAGCGGCCAATATGGACGGTGTCGGCACGATGGCGATGGCCGAGGCGTTTGTCGATCACGGTCACGGGATGATGGTGGCCCTGCACAAACACTATCCGCTGGAGGATCTGGCGGCGTTTTTCAAAAAGCATGACGGCGGACCGGCGTGGTACAGCATCGGTGTGAGCGAGGCCGATGAGGAAAAACTCGACGCTTTCCTGAAGGGCGGGCGGAAACTTGAAAAACTGTGTATCGATGTGGCCAACGGCTATAGCGAGCAGTTTACGGAGTTCGTCCGCCGGATGCGTGACAAGCTGCCTGAGACAACAATCATGGCCGGGAACGTGGTGACTGGCGAAATGGTCGAAGAGTTGATCCTGAGCGGGGCCGATGTGGTCAAGGTCGGGATCGGGCCGGGCAGTGTCTGCACGACACGCAAGATGACCGGCGTGGGATATCCGCAGCTTTCGGCGATTATAGAATGCGCGGATGCGGCGCACGGCCTTTCGGGGCTGATTTGCGCGGACGGCGGTTGTACGGTGCCGGGCGATATCGCCAAGGCGTTTGGCGGCGGGGCCGATTTTGTCATGCTTGGCGGCATGCTTTCCGGTCATGACCAGAGCGAGCAGGAGCTGATTGAGGAAGGCGGTGAGAAGTTTCTGCAATTCTACGGTATGAGCAGTTCCACGGCGATGGAAAAACATGCGGGCGGCGTGGCCGAATACCGTGCCAGTGAAGGTAAGACGGTCCGGGTGCCTTATCGGGGCGATGTCGGGCAGGCGGTGCAGGATATACTGGGTGGCCTTCGTTCGGCTTGTACCTATGTCGGGGCGCTGCGGCTGAAGGAGCTTTCCAAACGCACGACCTTTATCCGCGTGACCCAGCAACTCAATACGGTTTTCGGTAACGAATAACGCGCCGGCGATCTTGCGTCCGGCGTTCCGGGGCGTTAATGTTCTAAAGTCTTAACAAGGGGAGCCGGCTATGAGCGACGACGAAGATATTGCCAAAAGACTGAGCGAAGCAGCGCAGACCTGTGTGGAATGCTATGGAGCATGGCGCAAGAAGGAAAGCGATGGCGACATTCAGGAAAAGCTTCAGGATGCCGTACATGAGCTTCGCAAGGTTGCCGCACGCCTTGAAATCGAAATGGCGATCAGCGAGCGTCAGGAAATGGCCCAGAAGCCGATTCCCATCCCGCCGCACCGCGCATCGCGTACCCGTCACCAAAACCATGACCATGATTTTGAGCCGGGGAATAGTGCCGGGGATGATGGTGAAGGCGGTGGCGGCAAGGGTAACCGTCCACAGCATCGTCGCAGGAGAGCCGGTGG
>CAZKGT010000036.1:0-208 GCA_964552285.1 uncultured Pseudobdellovibrionaceae bacterium
GAAATCCGTCGGGGAAGCAATGGCCATCGGGCGCTGTTTCGAGGAATCTCTGCAAAAGGCCCTGCGCTCGCTGGAAAAAGGCCTCGACGGTCTTGATCCGGTGCCGGTGGGTGATCCGAACGACCCGGATGGCCCGCACCCGGACCAGCTTCGCGCCAAAATCTCCAGCCCGACGCCCCAGCGCCTTCTCTATATTGCGCAGGCCCTG
>CAZKGT010000036.1:218-14466 GCA_964552285.1 uncultured Pseudobdellovibrionaceae bacterium
CGACACGGCATGGATCTCGAGGAACTGCACGCCATTACAAAATTCGATCCGTGGTTCCTTGAACGCCTGAAAGCCATCGTCGATGCGGAAAAAGAGATCCTTGAGCACGGCCTGCCGGTGGATACGGAAGGCTGGCTGAGCGTGAAAAAACTCGGCTTTTCCGATGCGCAGCTTGCCAGGCTGATGGGCGTGGATGAAAACGCCGTGCGCAACGCCCGCCACGCCCATAACGTTCACCCGGTCTTCAAGCGCGTCGATACCTGCGCCGCCGAGATCCCGTCCGAAACGCCCTATATGTACAGCTGTTACGAGGGTGACGGCACCTATGAGCCGGACAATGAGTGCGAGCCGACGGACCGTGAGAAAGTCATCATTCTGGGCGGCGGGCCAAACCGGATCGGCCAGGGGATCGAGTTTGACTATTGCTGTGTCCATGCGGCCTATGCGCTGAAAGAGACCGGGTATGAGACGATCATGGTCAACTGCAACCCGGAAACGGTGTCCACCGATTACGACACCTCGGACAGACTTTATTTCGAGCCGCTGACGGCGGAAGACGTGATTGAGCTTATCAAAGGTGAGCAGAAAAACGGCACGGTCAAGGGCGTCATCGTCCAGCTTGGCGGGCAAACGCCGTTGAAACTTGCACGCCCGCTACAGGAGGCAGGCATCCGGATCCTCGGCACCGATCCCGATGCTATCGACCTGGCCGAAGACCGCGAGCGCTTCCAGAAGCTCCTGCATCAGCTTAAATTGCGCCAGCCGCCGAACGGTATTGCCCGTTCTCCGGAAGAGGCGATCGATATCGCGCAGGGAATCGGTTTTCCGATCGTTATCCGTCCTTCTTACGTTCTCGGCGGGCAGGCGATGGAAATCGTCCATACGATGGAAGAGCTGAAAAACTATATCGACACGGCCGTTCATGTCTCGGGCGATACGCCGGTCCTGCTCGACCGTTATCTCAAGAGCGCGATAGAAATCGACGTCGATGCGCTGTGCGACGGTAAGGATGTCTATGTCGCAGGGATCATGGAGCATATCGAGGAAGCGGGCATTCACTCAGGCGACAGCGCCTGCGTACTGCCGCCGCACTCCCTGCCCTACAAGACCGTGCGCGAACTGGAAAAGCAGACGGTGAAGCTTGCCAGGGCGCTGAAGGTCGTCGGCCTGATGAACGTCCAGTACGCCGCGCGCAAAAACGAAAACAAAGGTGAGTACGATATCTACATCCTCGAGGTGAACCCGCGCGCCTCCCGCACGGCCCCGTTCGTGGCCAAGGCAACCGGCACGCCGATTGCCAAGATCGCCTCACGCCTGATGGCCGGAGAGAAGCTCTCCGATTTGAGGGATTTACTGAAAGGCATGGACCCGGATCATACAGCCGTGAAGGCGCCCGTCTTCCCGTTCTCGCGCTTCCCCGGCGTTGATCCGCTGCTGGGGCCGGAGATGAAATCCACCGGCGAGGTGATGGGGCTCGACCACGATGTCGCGCAGGCGTTCGCCAAATCGCAGCTTGGCGCGGGCACCGTCCTGCCGACCGAGGGCACGGTGTTCCTGTCCGTAAAACAAGACGACAAGGAAGACCTCGTTCCTATCGCCAAAGAACTGGCAGAGCTTGGCTTTAACCTGATTGCAACGGGCGGTACGTGCGCTTACCTGCGCGAGGCAGGGCTTGAGGTCAAACGAGTCAACAAGGTGATGGAAGGACAGCCGCACATTGTGGACGCCATCATCAACGGCGAGATCGACTTTATGATCAACACGACGGCCCGGAGCATTCAGGCCGTCTCCGACTCCCTGTCCATCCGCCGCACGGCCCTGCAACACCGCATCCCCTACTACACCCTCCTGACGGCAGCCGCAGCCGGGGTGCAGGCAATAAGGGCGCTCAGGGCGCGGGAACTTGACGTTGCACCGCTTCAGGACTATCTTAGGGACGTTGCATAACTGAGCGCCCGCCGCGATCCGGCGGGTGTTGTTTTTTTTACCGGAGGACTTTAATGGACAAGGTGCCGATGACACAGGGCGGCTACGACGCTTTGGAGGCCGAACTGAAAAACCTGAAATCCGTCGAGCGCCCGGAAGTGATCGCAGCGATTGCCGAGGCGCGTGAGCATGGCGACCTGTCCGAGAATGCCGAGTATCACGCTGCGCGTGAGCGCCAGTCCTTTATCGAGGGCCGGATTCAGGAACTGGAAGGCGTGATCGGCGCAGCGCAGATCATCGACCCCGCCTCGCTGAGCGGTACAACAGTTAAATTTGGGGCAAAGGTCCTGATCGTTGATGAAGAAACGGACGAGGAATCCTCCTATATCATCGTCGGTCACTATGAAACGGACACGACGGCCGGCAAAATTTCGATTAACTCCCCTATCGCCCGCGCACTCATAGGAAAATCCATCGGCGATTCCGTTGAGGTTCACACGCCCAAAGGGCAGCGGATGTACGAGATACTGGAAGTGGTTTTTGGGTAGGCGAGTGGGCGAGTGAGTAAGTATGCGGATCAAAAGCTACGAAGATCTTGATGTTTATAACCGCGCCTATGCGATAGCACTCGAAATACATAATTTCAGCCTTGACCTGCCAAAGATTGAACAGTATGCACTGGCCGGCCAGATCCGCCGTGCAAGCAAAAGCATTTGCGCAAACATTGCGGAAGGACATGCCAAGCAACACCGTTCGTCTGCCGAATTTAAACGCTTTCTTTCGATATGCGCAGGCTCCAGCGAAGAAATGCGTGTCTGGTTAAAGTTTTGCAGGGACCTCAATTACCTTGATCATGAACAATGGTGCAAGTGGGATCAGGAATATGATGAAATATCAAAAATGCTGAACGGGCTGATCAAAAAATGGAAAGATTGATCTCACCCACCACTCGCCACTCACTTACTCGCCCACTGCTAAACCTCAACCGGCACGCCCGGCTCTTCCTTCACAGAACGGATACCGAGTGAGGACTTCACGGAAGTGACATTCGGCGCGGCTGTCAGTTCGTTGGTCAGGAACTGCTGGTAGTCGTCCCAGTCGCGGGCGACAATTTTGAGGAGGAAGTCGATTTCGCCGGCCAGCATGTGGCATTCGCGAACCAGCGGCCAGCTTTTACACTGTTCTTCAAATTTCACGAGGTCCGGCTCGGCCTGGCTGGTGAGTTTGACCTGCGCGAAAATAGTGACTCCGTAGCCGAGAACGTTGGAATCAATCCTGGCGTGGTAGCCTTTAATGTAACCGGCTTCCTCCAGCGCGCGGACACGGCGCAGGCACGGGGGTGCGGAGATCCCTGCGTTTTTCGCAAGTTCCACATTTGTGATCCGGCCGTTTTCCTGTAGGTCGTGGAGAATTCTGCGGTCGATCTTGTCGAGTTTTATTCGTCGCATCTAGGGGGCAAGCTGTGTATTTATTTTTCGACAGGGCATCGGGTTGGTATAAAGTTGCTCACAGATGAGTGCAAGAGATTTTTCGCATATATCCTGCTGGGTAATCACCGAAGGCATAGCCGGAACCGAGAACCAGTGCCTTGGCGTGGCCGAAGCATTGGGCATAACGCCTGTTGTGAAGCGCATTTCACTGAACGCCCCGTGGAATCAATTTTCACCCTTTCTCGGTTTCGAGCAGGACTGGACGTTCGATCCGCCCCTGGAGCCACCATGGCCTGACCTGCTGATCGCCTCGGGCAGAAAGAGCATTGCCGCTGCGCGCTACATTAAGCGCGAGTCAGGAGGAAAGACCTTCACCGTCCAGCTTCAGGACCCTCGGGTATCACCGAAGCATTTTGATCTCGTTGCCGTACCCGAACACGACCGGCTGCGCGGGGACAATGTCATCGTCACGACGGCAACCCCCAATCGCGTCACACCGGAAAAGCTGAAAGATGCCCGGGAAAAATTCGGAACGCTCATCAAAATCCAGGAGCCGCGAGTGGCCGTGCTGATCGGCGGAAACAGCAAGACCCACCGCCTTACCGAGACAGCCATGCGCAAGCTGGCATTCCAGATTCGCAAGCTCGACGCCGGGTTGATGATCACAGCCTCGCGGCGCACAGGCGATGAAAACAGGACCATATTGGAAGAGCTGCTAAAGGAAGCCGATGCCTATATCTGGGACGGCAGCGGCGAGAACCCCTATTTCGGATTTCTGGCCTGGGCGGATTATATCATTGTCACATCCGATTCCGCCTCGATGCTCTCCGAAGCGGCGACAACAGGCAAGCCGGTTTACATGGTTCAACTGGAAGGCGGATCACCGAAATTCGACCGGCTGTATAAGAACCTGTCAAAAGCCGGAGCGCTTAGAAACTTTGAAGGAATCCTGAAACCGTATAGCTACGCCCCTCTCAATGACGCCAATATCATCGCCAGCGCCATTAAAGAACTTTACCCCGGGCACAGCGGACGCTAAGACTATCTTCTTACGGAAGGGAAAGAATGTCTCAAACGCACCATTCAAAAGTATTGATTATAGGCTCCGGCCCGGCCGGGTACACAGCGGCCATTTACGCCGCGCGAGCCAATCTTTCGCCGACGCTTGTCGCGGGCCTTGAGCCAGGCGGGCAGTTGATGATTACCACGGAAGTCGAGAACTATCCCGGCTTTGCAGAAGTCATACAGGGCCCGTGGCTGATGGAGCAGATGAAAGGCCAGGCCGAGCATGTCGGCACGGAAATCATCAGTGATTACATCAAAGAGGTAGATTTATCGGTTCGTCCGTTTAAGGCTTTTGGCGATTCGGGCACAGTTTACACGGGTGACACGCTTGTCATCTGCACCGGCGCAAAAGCCCGCTGGCTGGGGCTGGAGGGAGAAACCACCTTCCGGGGGAAAGGCGTTTCGGCCTGCGCCACCTGTGACGGGTTTTTCTACCGCGGCAAGGAAGTGGCCGTGGTCGGCGGCGGCAATTCAGCCGTTGAGGAAGCTCTGTTCCTAACCAATTTCTGCTCGAAGGTCACCCTTATTCATCGCCGTGACGAACTGCGCGCCGAAAAAATCATGCAGGAGCGGCTCTTCAACAACGAGAAGGTCGAAATTATCTGGGACTCGGTTGTTGAGGAAATTCTGGGTAACGATGCCGGTGTGACCGGCCTGCGCCTGAAGGACGTTAAAACCGGCACCCGGTCGGATATCGACGTCCATGGTGTTTTCGTTGCCATTGGACACGACCCGGCTACAGCTCTGTTTAAGGGACAACTCGATATCGACGGGGAGGGCTATATTATTACCGCTCCGGACTCGACGGCAAAATCCGTTCCCGGAGTCTATGCAGCTGGCGATGTTCGCGATAAAGTATACAGGCAGGCTGTAACCGCCGCAGGCATGGGTTGCATGGCGGCGCTTGAGGCAGACAGATTTCTGGCTGAAACGGGCGCGCAGGAAAAAGCGGAAGCAGCCGAATAGAACAAGGGCACATTTAAATGGATTGGGACAAACTCCGGATCTTTCACGCCGTAGCGGAAGCAGGAAGCTTCACACATGCGGGCGAAACGTTAAACCTTAGTCAGTCAGCCGTTTCCCGGCAGATCAGCACACTTGAGGAGAGTATCGGCGTTACGCTGTTCCACCGCCATGCGCGCGGACTTTTGCTGACCGAGCAGGGCGAACTGCTGCACAAGGCCGCCAAGGATATCTTTGCCAAACTGTCGATGATCGAAGGCCAGTTGGCCGATACGCGGCAGTTGCCGGAAGGTCCGCTGCGAATCACCGTGGCGGAGTTTATCGGCGCCACCTGGCTTGCACCGAAAATCGAGGGATTCCGCAGGCAGCATCCGGATATTCAGCTGACCCTTCTGCTGGACGACCGGATCTACAATCTCGGCATGCGTGAAGCCGATGCGGCGATTCGCCTGCACAAACCGGAACAGCCGGATCTGGTACAGCGCCAGCTTACGACCCTGCACTTCCATATCTGCGCCTCTAAAAAATACATCGAACAACACGGCAACCCAAAAACCGTAAAAGACCTTAAAAATCATACACTTGTTGGATACCCTGGAAATGTTCCGGCTCCGTTTGCGAACCCGAACTGGCTCTTTAAGGTCGCCGGGGTCGATCCGGAAGAGGATTACAATCTGGTTATGCTAAATTCTATGTACGGTGTTTATCAGGCGGTCCTGTCAGGGGCGGGCATTGCCGCCCTGCCCGACTATATGATCGAAGGGAATCAGGATATCGAAAGACTACTCCCGGACGTCGAAAGACCGGGAGTCGACATGTATTTTGTCTATCCGGAAGAGCGGCGCCACTCAAAGCGCATTGGAATTTTCCGTGATTTTCTTTTGAAATACGTAAGTGAAACGCACTTTTAATTTATTAGCCTTTTCTGTATCTTATTGCAATCAATCATCAATTCATTTCCTCATTTAAATTATGCATACAGGTATGCATAATTTGCATATCTGTCTTGTTAAAATGTAGTTGGACCTCGGAGTCCGTACGGGTATATAAACAACTTCGTCAGCGTTTCCACGCTGATAGGACCTCACGGTCCTACGTCTCCCAGACGTGAAACCTCCCTGTTCAACTCGCCGGGCCATATGGCCCGGTTTTTTTATGTGCGTTGTTTCGCCTTCTCGCCGATAAACCGTTTCGGTGTTAAAATAGGGGGAAGAAGAAAACAAAATCACACATGTCACATTCAAAAACGATCATTGCTCTTTTTACTTATGGCGGCGGTATGCGCGGGTTGATCCCGGCACACTTCATGTCGCGCATCGAAGATGTCACCGGCCTGCGCATGGCCGAAATGGTGGATGTTTTCTCAGGCCCTTCCACGGGAGCAATCCTGAACGCCGCGCTGACGTTACCGCATAAGGACACCCCCATGCGGCCGAAATACCGGGCGCGCCACCTGGTGCGGTTTTATGAACGCGAAGGGCTTAAAATCTTCCCACAGGACCGGTTCCGCGAAATGCGCGGGCTGATCCACGACTTCAACAACAGGACGATGAAAATCGGACAGTTGAACGCTCTGTTCCGGCACGGACATTACGATCCGAAAAACCTCAGGAAGGCCCTGCGGGCGCTCTATGGAAGAGCCAGACTCAAAGACTCCTTACGCAGCCTGATTGTTCCTTTTTACAATATCGACGGCGAACAACTGGAACTTGTCGAGGAAAGCGGCGAAAGCGGCGATGCTCCGGTTCACACCCAGAACAATTTCATTGATGAAGGCGGACATGCCGTCTGGCTTCAGAATGTCCTCCCTGACCCGCTTATTCCGCCCGCGGACGAAGCGCCGGACGTGCAGCTCTACGATGCCGTAACGGCCAGTTGCGCAGCGCCGACCTTCTTTCCCTGCCACCATTTTTCCGCCGCCGATCCGGTAACGCAGCAACCGATCAATTTCACCGGGATTGACGGGGTGATCTTCGATAATCCCTGCATCAGCTATATGGGTGCGATCCGGCGCTTCATACCGAAAGACCACAAGCTTATTATGATCGTTCTCGGCACCGGCTATACGAACAAATCCATCAAGAAGGATGACTGGAACCAGTTCGGCGCACTCGGGGTTGTCGACCCGGTGAACGATCTTCCCCTCATCAACATCCTCTTCCATGCTTCAGAGTCGGCGCTGATAGACTCGTTCTCCGAGGAAATGGGCAAAAACCTCTATATCTTTAACAAGACCATGATCAATTGCGAAAAATGCCCAAGCACGCAAATCGATGATGCCTCACCGGAAAACCTCGGCAGGATGAAAAGTTTTATGGAGGAGATTATCGAAGACGACCCGAAAACCTTCGATCATGTCTGCCACCTGCTGGTCAAAAACCGCGACGACAGGCTGGCTGAAAAAGAAAGCCTCTGGAAGAAAATAAGCCGTACGGTTTATTTTATCGGGCGCTGACAGCGCTTCTCTTTCGTTGGCATATAACTCACACACTCCTATCCTCCGGAAAACTGCTTTCACGTGTGCGAAGTGTGATGTTTGGGGTTTCTGAGATACGCGCCCAGAGAGAAGCGCTGAAAGCCGAGCGTGAAACGCTCAGGATGGCAGCCGCGCCTGCACACTGGAAACGCTCAGATTTTATTGCCAACGGTCAGGACATTACCTGTTTTCAGATTGATGCCGAAACCCCAAAAATGCAGATAGCGTTCTGCACCGGGTTTAACTCCTCCCCGCTGGCCTATATCCCGAAAATTGAAGAAATGGTGAGGCAGGGGATTTCCGTCTGCGCCATGGCCCTGCCAGATCCGGGAAATAAAGAGTATTTCATGCCCGCCTTTCTGGATGCAACGGAAGGCTTTTATTTTTCAGAGAACTCCCCGGCCCTGCACAGCGGCCTGCCTACTATCGTCCTGACGCATTCCACTGGCGGAATGCTGTTTTCCCGGCAGATGACAGAGAAACATAAAGCCGGTTTTGCGTGCGCGCAATATGCCGGAGCCATCCACCTGACACCGTTTTTTGACGCTGCCAATGCTTCGGAACGCCATAACCCCATATGCAATCTGATCCATACGACGATTGCCAAATGGCATAAACCGCTCAGAACGGAGGAACATTTCCTTGGAAAGGCTATGATTTATAGCCTCCAGTTTTTAAGCGGCGTTCCCGAAACTATCAGTTCCTACGAAGATCCAACCTATGGCCAGGTCTTGAGGCTTCAGACCTATGCGCGGGAATGTCTGAAATCGCTTGAAAGCCTGAAAGAGGACCACCCGGCCCGCGACATTAATCAGATGTTCATCGCAGGAGCCAGAGATTCATGTGCCTGCCCAAAGATGGCTGAAGATGCCGCCAACGCTATTGATGCGGGGTTCTATACTTTCGATAGCGGACACAACCCGATCCTGGAATCAGATGATCTCCTGGCAGACATTATCACTGTCGCAAGAGGCATGGGACACTTCGGTCACCCTAATCCTTAAGATCTGCGCAAGCCTTCTGAATCCGTTTACAGGCTTCCTCCAGCGCCTCGGTCGAGGTCGCGTAGGAAATGCGGAAACAGGGCGACAGGCCGAACGCCTCGCCATGGACGCAGGCCACGCCGGCGCTTTCCAGCAGGTAGGTAACAAAATCCTCATCGGTTTCGATGATGTTGCCATCCGGGGTCTTTTTTCCGATACACCCGGCGCAGGACGGATAGACGTAGAACGCCCCTTCCGGCTTCGCGCACGATAAACCTTCCGCCTCGTTCAGCATTTCGACCACCATGTCACGGCGCTTTCTGAAGATCTCGTTGCGCTCCTCAAGGAAAGACTGGTCGCCGTTCAGCGCCGCCACGGCAGCGGCCTGCGAAACGGAAGAGGGATTAGACGTGCTCTGGCTCTGGATCTTCGCGATGGCCTTGATGATTTCCTTCGGCCCGCCTGCGTATCCGATCCGCCAGCCGGTCATGGCATAGGCTTTGGACACGCCGTTCACCGTCAGCGTCCGGTCATAGAGTTTGGGTTCTACCTGCGCGGGCGTGACGAATTTAAAACCGTCATAGACCAGATGCTCATACATATCGTCGGTCATCACCCAGACATGTTCGTGCTTCAGCAGAACGTCCGTCAGCGCCTTCATCTCGTCGTAACTGTAGGCCGCACCGGTCGGATTGGACGGCGAGTTCAGGATCACCCATTTGGTTTTGGGCGTAATCGCCGCATCCAGATCTTCGGCCTTCAGCTTGAAATCGTTTTCCTGCGGGCAATCGACACAGACCGGCTCACCCTCGGCCAGCAGGACCATGTCCGGGTAGGACACCCAGTACGGCGCCGGAATCACCACTTCGTCCCCCGGATTGAGCGAAGCCATCAGGGCGTTGTACAAAACCTGTTTGCCGCCGGTGCCAACAGTGATCTGGTCGCGGGTGTATTCCAAGCCGTTATCGCGTTTGAACTTCTCAATGATCGCGTCTTTCAGCTCAGGCGTACCGTCCACGGCCGTGTATTTTGTCTGCCCGGCCTTGATGGCCTCCCATGCGGCTTCCTTGATGAATTCGGGCGTGTCGAAGTCCGGCTCCCCCGCCCCGAGGCCGATAACATCCTTCCCGGCAGCCTTCAGCTCCCTGGCTTTGTTGGTGACGGCAATGGTCGGAGACGGCTTGATACGCGACAGGCGGTTTGCAACGATAGACATGGCGGCTGAATAACTCCTTGTTTTTTGTAGACCTTATCGCCTAATCGCGTTGTCCTCAAGGGGCATCCTTGCCGCAGCGGCACGATTTCGCCGGAACAGACAAAAACAGGATTTCCAATTGTATAATAAATAGTTAATGGATCGTTTTGACTTAACTTTTTGTTAACATATAAAATTAATATATTGAACGGCATGTAAGGATGCAAAGTCCGGATGTCAGCAGATTGTGTCCCCACACACAATCAAACACTAAACCCAACCCCACTTTGCCCGGCCCCACGGCCGGGTGAAGTATTTTTAGGGCAATCAATCCAACGTCAGATCAAAACCGGTTTTTTGTGCCGCTTCAGTTGCTTTTCCGGCCTGTACGTTCGTCAAATTGCCCTTCAGCGTAACCGCAAATTCTTCCTGTGTTTTTGTGTGCCTTAAGATAATTGAGTCCCCGCTGCGGCTTAATTTGACGTCATCGCCAAACCGCCGTGCGGCTTTCAGATACTGATCTTTCATGGTTGGTTTGATGGTCTGATCGGGATCACGTACTATTTCCCAACCGTTTTTACAAAACTGATCTATGACCGAGGCGCCTGTGAAGCTTGACGTCTTGGGACCGCCCCATTCTTCGATGCGCCTTTTTTTCTTTTGCTTATTCCTGCCGGTATTTTTTGTCTTTTTTGTCATTCCGGTTTTATGGCAAAAATAATCTGTCAGTGCAACTAAAATGCATCGTCACGGATAAGCGCTGCCGCGTCAGCGGATACACGAATTTCTTTTTCAAAATCAATTCCCTGTCCTGCAAGCCATATCTTTATGGGTTGAAGCAGAGGATCTTCCAGGTCATGCTTTAGCATTCTTGAAACATGCGGCAGGTATTCCAGATACCGCTCGTTGCCGCCCTGTATTGCCATCCTGATAAACTGCCCGATGATCCGGCAGTGAAACTGCGCGGCCAGCACCCGGTACCATGACAGGAATGCTTCCCGCTGCTCGCGGTGCATGCCCTCGCAGTAATGATCCAGCATGGCGGTACGGATATCCTCCGGCATCTCGATCCGTCCACCTTCGAGCAAATTGGCAAGGTCGTAGGGAACCGGCCCTTTCATCGCGCCCTGAAAATCGAGCAGGCCGCAGATTCCAAGCCCCTCTTCTTCCGGCAGCCACATCAGGTTTCCGGGGTGGAAGTCGACATGGAGAAAGCCCTGCGGGCAGGGCGGCTGGTCTTTTTCAATCCCGTCCCAGATCGCCAGATATTCCTCCGCGAGGCCGTCCGGGTTCTTTTCCCCGCGCACCAGCGGCACATACCAGTCGACCACGCGCCGCCGGCCCTCGTGGACATGGCTTTCGTGATATCGGGGGAGGTCAATATCCGGCGCCTGTTCACGCAGGTGTTTCAGCACATCCACGGCCAGCGAATAAACGGCCGCTCTGGCCGCGCCGCGCTCCAGCGCCTTTGCAAAGGATATATCCCCGAAATCCTCGAGCAACAGGAAACCGGCCGCCTCATCCGCTTCAAATATCTCCGGCGTTTTCAGCCCTATGCCGCGCAGCCAGTCACCGATCCGGATGAAATCGCCCAGGCGGTGGCCCGGTGTCGTATTGTCCGCATCGGGCATGCATTCCATCAGCACGGCAGTCCGGCCGTTCTGCTTAACACGGAAATAACGACGCGGGGACATGTCCGCGCCGATTTCGCCGACATAACGCCAGCCGCGCGGCACCAGAAAGGCTTCCCGTTTTTCGGGCGTAAAGAATTCCTCCTGTTTGGGAACGGCTGTCATGGAAATAAATGGTGTTACTCGGTCTTGCCGGATCTGCCCTTACCGCTCATCTGCTTCAGGGCGTCGATATGTCTTTGCGAGGCCTGACCGCGACGCGAGGGAACCGCGTAGCTTTCCTGCCCGAATGCCGCACCGCCGCCCGAGGCCAGCGCCTTCAGGATCTGCTTGCCGAATTCGTCACCGGCAAGATCGGCCAGCGGGTTGTTGACCACTTCCGGCTCTTCGGCGCGCGCCTCCTCCTTACGGTCCTTTTTGGCAATCACCCTGTTCACGGCATGGGCGACGATGCCCGTCATATGCGGGCGGGCCAGAGCCTGAAGCAATCTGGAGTCCTCATAGCACCAGGCGATGATCTGCTGGCGGGCCTTGACCGGATGACCTCCGGTCATACGCAGGGCTTCGCGGATACGTTTTTCGGCATATTCTATAGACATGGCTCTTTTCCGTTCTTTCTGCTCCCTCCCAGTTTACCACCGTCAGCCGGAGAATGGGTACAGCTTAATTCGTTCTTCCGTTGTCACCTTCCCGTCGGCATGCGACACCCCTTCAGCCGTCATTTCCTCCTCAAACACAACCGCTCCAGTATAATCATACGGCATGGAAATTGCTTGGTTTTTCTGGTAGAATGTAGATGTACACAAACAGGCAAGGAGTGCCGCCATGGTCGATTTACTCGGTTCGGCCGGATTGCTCAGCATGTTGAGCATCGCAAGGAATTCATTCAGCACGCAGTCCCGGGGACCAATGGCGTCTCTTAAAAGTGCGCAATATTCAGGTATTTCCAAAGGCAGGCCGGGTTTTCCCAAGCCGCTCTCTTCGGGTGGGCGCATTGGTCTGTCTGCCAGCAGCCGCGCAGCCCTGAACTCATTCCTGAGCAGCACGCAGGCTTCTGGCAACGCCCTTTTCTCCGCCGGAGCCGAAGCCAACGCCTCGATTGAAAATCTCCAGACCCAGATCAAGGCCATCCGGGCCGGCCTGAACAACAGCCAGCTTGCCCCCTCCCTGCGCGCAACCGAGGAAGAAACCGAAGGCGTGGATATCGAAGTTTAATTTGCCTTTGACAGCACATCATGCTTTAAGCTCTGGTCATGGCCGATCCATCAGGAAAATTTCTCAGGGGCGTTTACCCCGGCACGTTCGACCCCGTCACCAAGGGGCACCTGCACCTGATCCGCCGCGCGAGCCGCCTGGTCGATTACCTGGTGGTCGGCGTTGCCGATAACACGCGAAAAGGCCCGACCTTTACCATTGAAGAGCGGGTGGAGATGGTCAAAACGGACATCAAGAATATGGAGCATTTGTACGACAGCGGCTGCGAAATCGAGGTGCGCCCGTTTGAAGGTCTCCTGATTCATTTTGCAGAAGAAATGGGCGCCAATTGCCTGATCCGCGGCCTGCGGGCGGTTTCGGATTTTGAGTACGAATTCCAGCTCACCGGCATGAACGCCAAGCTGGACCCCAATATCGAAACGGTTTTCCTGATGGCTTCGGACGAGTGGCAGTTTGTTTCCTCCTCCTTCGTCAAGGAAATTTCCAGCATGGGCGGGGACGTCGGCCAGTTCGTCACCCCGGCCGTTGAAAAGGTCCTGAAGGAACGAAGCGGTAAATAACTTCCTAAATTTCTTGACCTTTCGGTACGAAATCCATATCTTGCGCCAGTCCAGAGGGCATACGACCCCGTAGCTCAGTCGGTAGAGCAACTGACTTTTAATCAGTGGGCCACAGGTTCGAATCCTGTCGGGGTCGCCAACTTCCTCCGCGCTAAAAACCGCAGGACAATCTCCTATAATCTTTACTCTTCCTACAGGCTTTCATGCTATTTTAGTGTTGGATAATTGTATTTAGGCCACAGAAGGATTCTGATGGTTCTTGGTGTAGGAAACATCCTGAATGCCGCCCAGCAGCGGCAGCTCATTGCTTTGCAGTCAACAGCGAGCACTGTGGACGATGTTTTGGTGCGCCTTGCGTCCGGCAAAAAATTCAGCGACGCCTACCAAAATCCACAGAACTTTTTTGCTTCCCGTTTCCTCGAATTCAGGGCCTCGGATCTGGCACGGCTGCTTGACGGCATCGGCCAGAACATCCAGGTCATAAAGGAAGCGGACGTGGGCGTACGGGACGCCCTCAAAATCCTTGATCTGGCCGAGTCTTTCCTGACCGAAACGGAACGGGGCGTTCTGAACGGCACCACAGACCTGGATACCCCTGCCATCGGGCCGACCTATATTCTCACCAAAGCCAGCGTCCTTGCCGCCAATCCGGAAGCTATTGATCTTGGCGGAAATGAAATTGCCCATATTTACGATTCTGCCGGCGCTTTCACATTCAACACTCCTCAGGGCGTAACGGATGTCAGCTACCTGATTGTCGGCGGCGGCGGCGGCGGCGGAAGCTCGACGGCCTTTAGCGGGGCC
>CAZKGT010000037.1:0-7503 GCA_964552285.1 uncultured Pseudobdellovibrionaceae bacterium
GTTCCGCTGGCCCGCCCGATTGCAGGGATTGCCATGGGACTGATCAAGGAAGAGGACGAGTTTGCCGTACTCTCTGATATTCTGGGTGATGAAGATCACCTCGGCGACATGGACTTCAAGGTCGCCGGTACGGAAGAAGGTATCACGTCCCTGCAAATGGACATCAAGATTACCTCGATCACAGAGGAAATTATGAAGATTGCCCTCGCCCAGGCCAGAGACGGACGGATTCACATCCTAGGCGAAATGGCCAAGGCTTTGACCGAGGCCCGTTCCGACCTCAGCGAATACGCGCCCCAGATCGTGACCCTCAAAATCCCGACCGACAAGATCCGCGATGTTATCGGTACGGGCGGTAAGGTTATCCGGGAGATCACGGAAACCACTGGCGCCAAGATCGATATCGATGATGACGGTACGGTCAAGGTCGCCGCCGTCAATCAGGAATCGATAGAAAACGCCGTCGGCTGGATCAAGAACCTGACCGAGGAGCCGGAACTGCACAAGGTTTATACCGGCAAGGTCGTCAAGACGGTCGATTTCGGCGCGTTCGTAAACTTCATGGGCAGCCGTGACGGTTTGGTTCACATCTCCGAACTGGCCGATTACCGCGCCGGGAAAACCACCGACGTCGTCAATGAAGGCGATGAGGTTAAAGTTCTCGTTATCGGCTTCGACGACCGCGGCAAAATCAAGCTTTCCATGAAGCGCGTCGACCAGGAAACCGGCGAGGAAATCCCGTTCGATGACAAGAAAAAGGGCGGAAAGAAAGAAGCCAACGGGTGAATTTAAACCACAGAGTGCACGGAGATAAAAGAGTTCACAGAGCTTGAAGAGGCTATCTCCGTGCCCTCTTAAAATCTCTGTGATCTCTGTGGTAACGAAATGAATCTAAAACTTCCCAAAATAATCGGCCATCGCGGCGCGGCCGGATATGCGCCGGAAAATACGCTGGAGGGCATCCATACGGCGGCAGATATGGGCGTTGAGTGGGTGGAGTTTGATGTGAAACTTACCCGCGACGGCGTTCCGATCCTTTTTCATGATGAGACGCTGGACCGGACGACGAACGGCTCCGGGCTGGTGGCGGAGATCGATTTTGAGGACATCCGTCAACTGGAGGCCGGAAGCTGGTTCGGGGACAGTTTTGCCGGGATCAAGATTCCGACCCTCGAAGAAGCCATCGACGTCCTGCTGGAGCGCGGTCTGGGCGTGAACCTTGAAATCAAGCCCTGCCCCGGCCGTGAGAAGGAAACGGCGGAAGTGGCGCTCGACCACCTGTCGCAAATCTGGGACGATCACGACCGCCTGCTAATCTCAAGCTTCCAGCATGTGAGCCTTGAAGCCGCCAATGATATGGCCCATGACTGGCACCGCGGCCTGCTGCTGAAGGCAGAATTGCCGGAGAACTGGTCTGAACTGGCAGAATATCTGGAAGTTGCTACGATCAACATCAACGGTAATGAGTGCACACGCGAGCAGGTGGAAGAGATTATTGATGCCGGCTACGCCGTCCTCGCCTATACGGTCAACGACCCGCAGCGCATACGCACCCTGCAAAGCTGGGGCGTGGACGGGTTCTTGTCCGATGTGCCGGATGTTGCGCAGGAAGGCCTGTTGACGGTGCATTAAAAACATCAACTCTAGAAATCTTCATCTTGCTCGTCAGCCTCTATGGCCGTAATTTCCTCGTCAGTAAGAAACTCTTTTCTATAGTTATCAATCGCCTCAAAATCCCCGAAAAGAATTTCTGCAAGCCTTTGAATCCAGACATTAAGAGCCGGATCCTGATAAGTATATTCATGAAATGAAAAACACCCCCACTGATGTGAGAAGCGCGCGGCATATTCTTCCGGTGAGATTTTTTGATATTCAGGAAAACAATCTTTACAGGTTTCTTCTCTTTCCTGCCCGGCCATTGGATGATCTTCAGTAGAGCTAGCCATTCCCTGCCATTTCCTTCAGGCTTTCGTGCGGGGGCATACCGATTGCGTTGAAGCCGCAATCGACGTAGTGGATTTCACCGGTGACGGCGGAGGATAGGTCGGACAACAGGTACAACCCCGTTCCACCCAGTTCATCAAGTTCAACCGATCTACGAAGAGGTGATGTTAATACATTGTATTTAAACGTTTGTCTTGCGCTACCTATGGCCGATCCGGCCAGCGTACGCATGGGGCCTGCCGAGATGGCGTTGACACGAATGCCGACCGGACCAAGATCTGCGGCCAGGTAACGCACGGATGCCTCAAGCGCGGCCTTGGCGACGCCCATGACGTTGTAGTTTGGCATAACCTTTTCGGCGCCGTAATAGGACAATGTCAGCGCCGCTCCACTCCCCTTCATCAGCGGCGCAGCTCGGCGCATAACGGAGGTAAAGGAATAACAGGAAATGTGCATGGTCTGGAAGAAGTTATCGAGCGTTGTATCGACATAGCCACCCTTCAGTTCCTCCTTGTTGGAATAGGCAACGGCATGAACAAGAAAATCCAGCTCTCCCCATTCCTTTTCCAGTGTTTCAAAGACTTTATCGAGATCATCTTCCTGCTGGACATCGCAGGGAATAACAAGGGATGAGCCGACACTTTCCGCCAGCGGTTCCACGCGGCGCCTGAACTGGTCTCCCTGATAGGTAAAGGCCAGATCCGCACCCTGATCCGCCAACGCCTTTGCGATGCCCCAGGCAATGGAATGGTCGTTCGCCACGCCCATGATCAGGCCTTTTTTGTTGTTCATCATTTCGCCCGTCATGTGCCCTAATCCTCAACCTTCGAAAGCGCCAGTGTTGCGTTCGTCCCTCCAAAGCCGAAACTGTTTGAAATAACCGTGCCGTGTTTAACGCCGTCTATCCTGCTTGTTGCGATGGGAAAGCCCTTCGCCCCGTCATCCATATTTTCCACATTGATGCTGGGCGCGACGAAATCGTTGTTCAGCATCAGGATGGAATAAATCGCTTCCTGCACGCCTGTTGCGCCCAGGGAATGGCCCGTCATGGATTTTGTCGAACCGATGTGGGGCAGTTCTTCATCTTTGCCCTTGAAGACCTTTTCGATCGCCTGAAGCTCCTGAATATCGCCGACCGGTGTACTGGTGCCGTGCGTATTGATGTACGTGACCGGCCCCTTAACGGTGGCAAGCGCCTGTTTCATGCAACGTACGGCGCCTTCGCCGCTTGGGGCGACCATGTCATGGCCGTCGGATGTCGCGCCGTATCCGGTAACTTCGGCGTATATCTTCGCACCGCGGGCCTTCGCATGTTCCAGCTCTTCAAGCACCACCACACCGCCGCCGCCGGAGATAACAAAACCGTCACGATCCGTATCATAGGCGCGGGAGGCTTTTTCGGGTGTGTCGTTATATTTGGAGGACAGCGCCCCCATAGCATCGAACAGAACGGACAACGTCCAGTCCAGTTCCTCACCGCCTCCAGCAAAGACAATATCCTGCTTGCCGAGCTGGATTTGTTCCACGCCGTTACCGATACAGTGCGCCGAAGTCGAACAGGCCGATGATATCGAGTAGTTCAGCCCCTTGATCTTGAAGTTCGTGGCAATTGTCGCCGAATTTGTCGAGGACATGCATTTGGGCACGGCAAAAGGACCAACACGTTTTGGACCCTTTTCCCGGGCGATGTCAGCCGCGGCTACCTGCGAGCGGGTGGAAGGCCCGCCGGAGCCCATGATGATGCCGGAACGCTCGTTGGAAACTTCGTTTTCCTCAAGGCCGGCATCGGCAATCGCCTGTTCCATTGCCAGATGGTTAAAGGCCGCGCCGTCGCCCATAAAGCGAAGCATGCGCTTGTCAATCACTTCTTCCAGATTGATCTGCGGTTTGCCGTGGACATGGCTGCGGAACCCCATCTCGGCGTATTCCGGGGCAAAAACAATGCCCGAACGGCCTGCTTTCAGGGATTCCAGCACCTCGGATTGTGAATTGCCGATACAGGATATGATCCCGATTCCGGTTATTACGACTCGGCGTTGCGTATATGACATGATTACAGCGCTCTTATAATGCTCTGGGATTGTCAAACAGCCCGACCTTCAGGTCGCTGGCCTCATATATCAGCTGGCCGTCTGCCAGCATTTTGCCGTCGCCGATTCCAAGCACCAGCTTGCGGTTGATCATCCGCTTGATATCGACGCGGTATTCAACCAGCTTCGTTTCCGGCAGGACCTGCCCGGTCAGCTTCAGTTCACCAAGACCAAGGGCGCGCCCCGAACCCTGTGCTCCCGTCCAGCCAAGATAAAAGCCAAGCATTTGCCACAGGGCGTCAAGGCCAAGGCATCCCGGCATTACCGGATCTGACTCGAAATGGCATTCGAAAAACCAGAGATCCGGCTTCACATCAAGCTCGGCGACAATCTCGCCTTTGCCGTATAAACCACCTTCTTCCGAGACTTTCGTGATCCGGTCGAACATCAACATCGGCGGAAGCGGCAGACGGGCGTTTCCCGGCCCAAACAACTCCCCATGCCCGCAAGACAGAAGATCCTCGTAGGTGTAGCTCTCTTTTTTATCAGACATCGAATATGTTACCGCTACTTGCGTCATCGAATGACTTTATACGAATTTCAGGGGGGGGTTAGCAAGACGCAATCGAATATTGCATGCAAACGCTTTTATAGCTTTCCGTCATGGCGGCCATGGCAAGCGGTTTTGCGATGATCGGCTCTATATCCGGAATCTCGCCGCCGGCTGCAACCGCTATCATTCGCCCTGCTGCTTTGGCGCAGGCAACAGCCTGCGTATGCAGATCTTCCAGACGGATTAATTCAAAAAACTTCCGGCAATGCGGGTCGAGGCCATTAATCAGCTCGATCGGCGGATGCACCGGTACATCATTGGCGGCAAGGCCGAAACGCCAGTCACTGCCTGCCGGAATGCCAAGACGAATGGCTTCCTGCGTCATCACGTAGGCGATCTGGTCCAGATGGTCGGGAAGCTCATTGCCGCGGAACAGCGCGCATTGCTCGGAACTGATAGAAAGAGCCATGCGGCGGCCGGAAACGGCGCTCAGACCCGAGATACTGTCGCCAAGGGTCCAGCCGTCACGGCCAATTTTTCGATCAATAACAAGGTCACACAGCTCCTGCGCAGAAATCTCAAGCGCCATGCAGCGCTGCGCACACTCAAGGAACAGGCGCAGGGATTCGCCGCGGCTCTGTCCGGCCTCTTCCCACTGCATCATATTGTAGTGGATGAGGTAGAGAATCAGTTCCTGAAACTCGTATTCGCAGTCCAGCCAGTCTTCAAAGAAGGTCCGTGCCATGGCGCGCCCGCACTCCGATTCGAAATCGAGCACATGGGCCGGAGGCAGTGCCGAGCGGGTCAGGTCGCCTTCAGCGGGTCCACAGCCCAGTTGTTGAGCCAGGCGTGAAAGGCTCCCTTCAAGCGCTTCGTCCGCCTCATCAAAAAGAAAAGTCGATTCGACAAGAATACCAGCCAGAAGCTGGGTCAGCTTCATGATATCCGTTCCCTGTTCCGGCTCGCTTGCAAGAGTCGTCAGGTTGAGCTGCAGTTGAGCAGCAATATTCGTCTTGTTTGCCAGAGAAGACATTGGGATAAGATAAGGATGGTCTTGTGGGTAAGTCTGTGGATAGGTGTAGGATTGCCCTACGAATCTTAGGTTAATTCAAAACCTCATTCGGGTAAATGCCCCAAAGTGATTTTCTTTCAATCCACCCACGAAAGCCTTGCACCTCAATCTGGCACCAGATGCCTTCCGGGCAGCGGCGGACTTTTGCGACAACGCCCGGTTCGACTTTGGCAGTCTGCTGTGCCGATAGATCAGGACTCCGGCGCAGGACGATTTCATTATCTGTATTTATAATCACGGTACGGGCTCCGGAAATCAGCGACTGATGCACCCATCCCTCCTCGCCGTCAATATCACGGATCTTTCGCCAGGTATCGAATTCCTGGATGATTTCCACCGGCAGTCCCTGTTTCCTGAACTCCCAGCGGATCGGGTAGCGCAGCGCCGGGCCTGAACGGGCATAAACCTTTTCCGAGCGCAGGGAAACGAAGCGCGGGACGGGAAATCCGCTGGAATCAAATGCAGCGGCTCCTTGCGCATTGGCTTGGTGTCCAAAGGCAAAAACCAACAGAAAAACAGCAAATAAGCGCAAAGAACTCATGGAAAACTGGACATTTCTTACCATTCTGTAGCAAAACATAGCGGATTTTCGTAAGAAGAAAAAGAGTATGGACACAATACCGCATATTTCTGCTATCTAGGCCAGCCCCAAAATTTAAGAAATGAATTATGACAGGAAACTTAATTATGAGCTTAACCGCCGAAGAAATTTCATTTTTAAAACAACAAGGCATTTCTGAAAATGATGTTCTTGACGCACGTTTTATGTCCGTAGATGAAAGGAAAAAAAAGGCAAAAGAATTAGGAAAGAGGTTAATTCTTAAAAGCCCATGCGGCAAAGGCGGACATAGATTGCATACAAGATACGGCCACTGCGTACAATGTGACACAAGTAAACTGGCCTTTGTCGGCAGATACAGCCAAAAGCTCTATGTGTACATTGCGGGATCACTCGAAAAATCATGGATAAAAGTAGGAACAGCCTCCGACATTGAACAAAGGGAGAGATCATTAAGATCATCCGGCTATGCAGGCGCGAACGATTGGAGAATGCTTTTACATTTCAAAGTAGATAATGCTGGCAGGGTAGAACACGAAATACAAAGTTTTCTAGAGAAGTACGGGTCAAGCCAGAAATACATTAAGCAAAACAAAGAAGTAGAGGTGCTAGAAGTGTTTCAGTGCTCTTTTGATAAAGCACATGAAGCCCTAAACTATGCAGGCGGACTACTCTCGATTGTACCAGAAGAGGCTTGGATGAAAAGCAACCTAGAAAAATACAAAGCATTCAAAAACATAGAGGGTATCGGATTTATCAGAAGGGGAAATATAACTTAGGTTAAGGTAGAAAAAACTCCAAGCTTAAAGATTGGAAGGTCACCAAAGATGGAAAAGAAACAAAACAGAAAAGCCAAGTCATCTGATCACCACACGGACCGGTTATGGGATCCGAAACACCCAAGACATGGCCTGCCAATAGATGGGTGTAAGCATATAATTGACAATCCAAGTTCAACTATAGCCCAAGAAAATGGGCGCTTTATGTACATTGGAGAATACTTAGGAGAAGAACATGAGTTAGTAGTTTCAGCCGCTGTATCAGCTGTATCAGGAGCCGTCCCTGCCATAGTTGAAATTGATAGAGTTGTGACAGCCTATAATACCGAGGAAGAATACTATCTTCAAAATTGGGAGCCACCCGAAGGTTAACATTTGAAAATCGGCGAGCTATGGAGTCCGATTTTTTTGTAGGCAATATGTAGGCAATTAGTACAGAAATAGCACAAAAATATAGGGAGGTCGGCTTAAAGTATTGGACGAACAAACACCGATAAAAATATGAAAAGATGAAAAAACAAGTAATATCAAATAATTACACCATTTCCATCGCCCCCATGATGGAC
>CAZKGT010000037.1:7513-14424 GCA_964552285.1 uncultured Pseudobdellovibrionaceae bacterium
CATTGCCGGTACTTCCACCGCCTGATTGCGCCACATGTCCGGCTTTACACGGAGATGGTGACGACGGGTGCTATCCTGTTCGGGGATAAAGACAGGCATTTGCGCTTTCACGAGGCTGAACATCCGGTTGCGCTGCAACTTGGAGGCTCCGAAGCGCCGGACCTGGCCGAATGCACGAAAATCGCCGCCGGGTATGGCTATGACGAGGTAAACCTCAATTGCGGCTGCCCGAGCGACCGGGTCCAGAGGGGACGTTTTGGCGCCTGCCTGATGAAGGAGCCGGATACGGTTGCGCGATGCGTCGAGGCAATGGCAGGAGCCTCCGGTCTTCCTGTTACCGTTAAATGCCGGATCGGCGTCGACGGGCATGATGACTATGCCTTTCTTGATGATTTTGTCCGCACTGTGTCGACAGCCGGATGCCGCCAGTTTGTTATTCACGCCCGCAAAGCCTGGCTTCAGGGGCTAAGCCCGAAAGAAAACCGGGAAAAACCGCCTTTGTGCTATGAACGCGTTGCGGAGATTAAAGCCGCTTACCCGCAGCTCGAGATCATCCTGAATGGGGGTATTGAGAGTGTTAAATCGGTTCAGGACAATCTGGAACGCTTTGACGGCGTCATGATCGGGCGCGCCGCCTACCAGACGCCGTATTTTCTGGCCGGACTTGAACGGGAGGTCTTTGGTAACCCTTCCGTTATGAGTCGCGCACAGGTCGTACAGGCGATGATCCCCTATCTGGAGCGACAGCAAAAAGATCACGGCGTGCCGCTTCACGCCATGACACGTCATATGCTGGGGCTGTTCCACGGTCAGCCGGGCGGGCGGATCTGGCGCAGACTGCTGACGGAAGGAACGCGCGAAAATATCAGCGCTTCGGCGCTTATTCACCGGACTCTGGAACAAATGCCGGCCCGCCCCTTGCCAAAAAGCGCGTAGTCGGGAAATATCAATCCGGGACGGCATGAGGGTGTTTGCTCCCCGCCCCGGCTATCTGTTATAGTCGTTGATTGAATTCTACCCGTGAAAGGCTTCCGGAAAGATGGAATGGCACCGCCTTGAAAAAGACCAGACGCAGGCAATGATCGAAACGGTCCAGTCCGACGGTATGCCAGGGCTGTTTTCCCCGGTGACGAGCCATGCCAGCCGTTCTAAACTGCCTTTCTACACAGGATTCCTGCTGCACAGGCTGACAAATTTTGCGACCCTGCCGGCCTTTTCCATGGATTTTCTCAGCGACGGGAATACATTTTTATATCTGGACGGCACGCCCGATCCGATTTACCGGGTGAACGATACCGGGGATCTTATCCTGAACGAGAATACAGTCCTCGATTACATGGCGTTTTTCGTTCATTACGTGCCGGGACCGGAAGGCGAGATGCTCCTGATCGACAGCAGCCACAAAGCGCCGCCGCTGGGCTCGCTGGATATCGACAAGCACAGGGCCATGCTCTACACGCACCGGGACCTTGATCTGAGTTTTGACGATGTTTCCGGCGTTTATACAGTCAAAATCCCGATGTATTACGGCGGCGCCCTCGTGAAGGCCACAATCGAGATTACTTCACGGGGACGGCTCGATATTAAGGATTATAAAATGATTTTGCGCGATAGTTTTAGCAGCGAGCTTGCAGGATAAGCCCAGATGACCGACGAAGAAGAGAATAAAGAACAAATTCAGCAATCCTCTGTTTTACAGAGCGTGTTCGGACGCGGCGCAATGGGCGTTGGCGAGACGTCGTATTTTCATCCCCTTGAGCTTGAGCTGCTGACTAAGACAATGGAAATAATGCAAAAAACCCAGATAGGACGCCACCTTCTGGGTGTCGTTGATGCTAAAAAGGTTGGAATCAGGGTTATAAAAAACAGAAATGCGCATGGTTATTCGCCTGATCTGAAGAAAATATTCCTAGGACTCCCACCTGAAATGACCGAACCAGATGCACACACAGTACTTGAATTGACCGCGGCGATTCGGGAAGTTGAGCAAGAGATAGTTGGATTCAGGGTACCAGATGAAAAGTCAGATCCACTGGGCGCTGCAGCCGCCAAGCATGCTAAATATCTTGACATCATTGTGCATATGTGTAAAATGGCACATGAGCTTACGGAAATAGATGGATCAACTGAGTACGTAGCTGCTATTGAGAGGCTCGGTCACGGGGACATACTTAAAGCTCACTTGGCCGAAGTAAGTAACGACGAAATCTACAATGTTTACAAAGATGTAAACGAGAAGGTAAGTCAGGCTTAGAAAAAGAAAGGGGTGTAATAATGTCAAGATTCGCAGGAGGAGCGCCAGGAAACGCACCAACGGAAGGTGCTGGTGTTTATGGAGGTCTGCTTGGGATGAAAGCTGATGTTCAAGAATTTAACGGTAACGTTTCAACGCTCGCACAACAAGCTGTTGGCGGCATGATAGCGGCCAATTCAGTCGTACCTACAGCACGGCTTGAAATCTAATCAGGTCTTATCCACCTGAAACGATTCACCGCAGCCACAGCGGCCGGTTTCATTGGGGTTGATGAAGAGGAACTTTTCGTTCCCTAAATCGTCAACCCCATAATCGATTTTAAGGCCGAATAACATCCACGAATGGGTTTTGGGAATGTAGAGGACGGCACCGCCCAGCTCGAACCTGTCATCGCCGGAAACATCATCCCCTTCGCCTACGGGCTCCATGACATAGCTGTTACCGGAACACCCCGTTGCTTTGACAGACAGGCGTACGCCCAGCTTGTCCTGCCCCATACGAGACAGGATCGCATTTGATGCTTTGTCTGTTATTTCAATCTGTTCCATTTGTTTTTTAATGTTATACCTTATACTTGTCATCCCGGCTTTCTCCGGGGTGACACTCAAACATCATCAAGTGAACATGTTCAGCTGCAATTTCGCCGTCTCGGCCATCATTGTAGGATCCCAGGGCGGATCCCAGACCAGTTCGACATCAACCTCTGCAACCTCGTCAACCGTAAACAGAGCCCCCTGAACCATGCCTGGCATTTCCTGCGCCACAGGGCAACCGGGAGAGGTCAGAGACATTTTGACATTCAGATCAACCTGCCCGTCCTCCTGCTCAAGGATTTTCAGCTCGTAAATCAGGCCGAGTTCGAAAATATTCACCGGAATCTCCGGATCGTACACTTCCCGCAGGGCAGCAGCCAGTTTCTGCCACAGCGGATGATCCCGCGGCACGTCGCTGCAGGGCGGCTCGGCCAGATCGTCCATATTTTCTTCGGGCGCATCGACCACTTCTTTTTCCTGTGTAAGCTGCTCCATACTCATGACAGCATATCCTTCGCCTTTTTCAGGCCCTCTATAAGCCGATCTATGTCACCCATGCTGGAATACAAGCCCATTGAGGCCCTTACCGTTGCATCGATCCCGTAGCGCTGCATCAGCGGCATACAGCAATGGTGGCCCGTACGCACGGCCACGCCGCACTGGTCAAGGATCATGCCGATATCCGATGCGCCGGCCCACTCAGCGGTAAAAGAGAGGATCGGCCCTTTGTCCGGACCTGTGCCATATAACCTTATTCCGTCTATTTCCCGCAATGCCTTTGTGCCGTATGCCAGCAATTCCTGCTCATGGGCGGCAACCGCCTCCATGCCTATCGCCTGAAGATAGTCTATGGCGGCGCCAAGACCTATCACCTCGACAATTGCCGGCGTTCCCGCCTCGAATTTGTGCGGGGCCTCCTTATAGGTCGTCTTCTCAAAGGTCACGCTCTCGATCATATCGCCGCCGCCCTGATATGGCGGCATGGCGTTCAGCAGCTCTTCCCGGCCGTAGAGCACACCAACCCCGGTCGGAGCGTATAGTTTGTGGCCGGTAAAGGCGAAGAAATCACAATCCAGCGCCTGTACGTCGACAGGCGTATGAACAACCGACTGACTGCCATCCACCAGAACCTTAATATCCGGATTAAATTCTTTTGTTATCTCTATGATTTTATTTATATCATTGACTGTGCCAAGGGCATTGGAAACCTGCACGACAGAGACAAGTCTGGTTTTTTCCGAGAGGATATTTTGCAGGCTCTCCAGATCGAGTACGCCCTGCTCGTCCACAAGAATCGTCCGGATAAGGATCCCTCTCTGCTCCCTCAGGAGTTGCCAGGGAACGATATTGGCGTGATGCTCCATTACGCTCAGGATGATTTCATCGCCTTCTTCCAGGAACGTACACCCCCAGCTTTGCGCGACCAGATTGATGGCCTCCGTCGTGTTGCGGGTAAAGACGATCGAGCGTTCACTTTGCGCGTTCAGAAAACCGGCAACCCGCGTACGCACGCCCTCGAATTCCTGCGTTAAATTCTGAGATATCTCATATAACCCTCTGTGAATATTTGAATATTCAACATTAAGGATACGATTCATCTCATCAATAACCGCATACGGCTTCTGGGCGCTTGCCGCCGTATCCAGATATGCCAGAGGCCTGCCGTTCATCTCTGTTTTCAGAACGGGAAAGTCGCTTCGCCAGCGCGCAATGGAAGCGCTACGTATCTCCTGCTCAGCTCCCATGGCTTTCTCCCAGCCATATGCGCGCGTTTTTTTCGACCTCAAAGCGCAGGTAATCGGGGCAACCATCCATGACTTCCGCCACAAAGGCACCGATCAGCATTGCGCGCGCCTCCTTTTCGGGGATCCCGCGGCTGCACAGGTAAAAAAGCGCCTCCTCGTCCAGTTGCCCGGTCGTTGCTCCATGCGAGCACTTTACGTCGTCAGCATAAATCTCAAGCTGAGGCTTCGTGTCCATAACAGCCCCTTCCGAGAGCAAAAGCGCATTGCTCAGTTGCCGGCCGTCTGTTTTCTGCGCGCCGCGGGCGACATGGACCGCGCCCTGAAAAACGCCGTGGGCCTGGTCATCCAGCACCGAGCGAACGAATTGATGCGACGTACAGCCCGGGGCCAGATGCTCGACCCTGTAGGTTGAATCGCCGTGCTGGCGGCCGCGCAGGAGGTGTATGCCTCTCAGGTCACAATGTGCGCCCTCTCCCTGTAAATAAACATAAGGCTCGTTACGACTGAGTCCACCGCCTGCGCTCAGGGTAAAGGATTCATAGGCGCCGCCTTCCTTAACCTGAATACAGGTGGATTGCGTATATACGGCGTCTTCAGGGTTATTCTGGATCCTGTAGTGGCGTAAACGGGCACCCGGTCCAACCTCGATCCGGGCAAGGCTGTTATTCCAGAACCGGCCTTCGCCCATGTGGCGTTCGACAATCGTCAGGCTGGAACCGGCCCCAAGCCGGATAAAGGTCTGCGGCGCGAAAAAACAGCCGTCATGGCCACGGATCGTAATTTCCACAGGCTTATCCACAGACTTGCCCTCAGGAATGTCAATAACCAGACCGTCGCGGATGCAGGCATTGCCCAGATGCCAGAGCATTAACTCTTCCCGGGCACCAGGAGACGGCGCATCCTGCAGTACCATTTCCTTCAGCCACGCAGGTGTTTTGGTCAGGCATTCTGCCAGATTCATAATCTCCACACCTTGCGGAGATTCAGCAGTAATGTCCGAATCCGCAACCGGGCCTCCAAGCCCCCTGAGCGCCGGAGAAAGGTTCGTGAATTTCCATCCTTCCAGCTTTGGCGTCGGCAGGCCGTATTCGGCGAACATGTCCGCTGCTTTACGTTGCAGGGATTTCACCCATTCATCGTAGGGTGTTTGGGAGATAAAAGCCTCATGCCCCACCAGAAAAGGCTCCGCCGTTTCCGGGCGGTAGTATTTTTTTACAGGTATTTGATCGGTTACGGCGGCCTCGGCGGTCATGCCGCCTCCCCGGTAAACTCGGCATAGCCCTTTTCTTCAAGCTCACGGGCAAGCTCCGGACCGCCGGAGCGGACGATTTTTCCTCTGGCCAGGATATGCACAAAATCGGGCGTAATGTAATCCAGCAGGCGCTGATAGTGCGTAATGACAAGAAACGACCTTTCGGGTGAGCGCAACGCATTCACACTCCCGGCGACGATTTTCAGCGCGTCAATATCAAGCCCGCTGTCCGTTTCGTCCAGAATGGCGAATGCCGGCTCCAGAAGCGCCATCTGCAGAGCTTCCGCGCGCTTTTTTTCACCACCGGAAAAGCCGACATTGAGGGAGCGCTTCAGCATGGCCTCGTCTATCTGCAGCTCCTTTGCCTTCGTTTTCATCAGTTTCATGAAGGCCAGCGTATCAAGCTCCTCCTCCCCGCGCTGTTTGCGGACGGCATTTACAGCCGTACGCAGGAAAGAGCTGGTCTGTACGCCCGGAATTTCTACCGGATACTGAAACGCAAGAAAAAGGCCGGCCCCGGCTCTTTCTTCCGGTGCCATATCCAGAAGATTCTGGCCGTTAAACTCGACAGACCCCGCGCTCACGTCATAACCATCGCGCCCGGCAAGGACATAGGACAGTGTGGATTTACCGGAACCGTTCGGGCCCATGATTGCATGAACCTGCCCCGCTCCGATGGACATGTCGATCCCGCGGATGATATCCTGCCCGTCTACAGAGGCGCGCAGGCCTTTTATTTCAATCATTTATTTGCCTTTTTCAACTTCCGCCTTTAACAAGACCTCGATCCGGCGCAACGTCGATCCTATCTGTGTCAGTGCCATGATCATCAGTCCGGCAAAAGCAACGCCCGCGCACATTACGAACGAAACAAAGAGGACGATACCGCTGCGGGCGCTCATTTCGCCCTCACCAATGCCGGATGCGATCAGGATAAAAACGATCACACCGAGCATAAAACCCAGAAAGCCTATACTCCCGAAGATGATATTACCTGTGTTGAACTTCATAATTTCTCTCCGCCTAAATGGTTCATTTCAAGATCTGTAATACTACACCAATTTTTTCCCATACCACACTACCGGACACAGCTGGGATAAGGCGGTGAATTGATTCATACTTTCAGA
>CAZKGT010000038.1:0-14403 GCA_964552285.1 uncultured Pseudobdellovibrionaceae bacterium
ATATCCCCGGCGATCACCTCTTCGGCCGGACTGCGCTCGATGCCGTGAAAGGTCAAAAGCTTGGTCAGACGGAACGATTCCGACGCCTGCCCGGAAAGCCTGAGCGATTTGACCGCCATATTCACCTTGGCCTTGCCGCTATAGACCTTGCCCGTCAGCACGCGCCCCAGGTAAGGATCGGCCTCCAGAAGCGTGGCCAGCATCTTAAACGGCCCGGCCCCGTCCACCTGCGGCGGCGGCACATGACGCAGCACCAGTTCCAGCAGCGGATGCAAATTCTCGCGCGGCGCATCAAGGCTCTCCGTGCACCACCCGTCCCGGCCAGACGCATAGAGCGTCGGAAAATCGAGTTGCTCTTCCGTGGCGTCCAGCGCTGCGAAAAGATCGAAAACCTCGTTATGCACTTCGTCGGGCCGCGCATCCGGGCGATCCACCTTGTTAATCATCAGGATCGGGCGCATACCGAGCTTCAGCGCCTTGCCCAGCACAAACTTGGTCTGGGGCAGAGGCCCCTCGGCAGCGTCCACCAGCAAAATCGCCCCGTCCGCCATATCGAGAACCCGCTCCACCTCACCGCCGAAATCGGCGTGGCCGGGCGTGTCGATGATGTTGATCTTCGTGCCTTCCCACTCGATGGCCGTGCACTTGGCCAGAATGGTGATGCCGCGCTCCTTCTCGATATCGTTGCGGTCCATGACCCGCTCTTCGAGCTGCTGGTTGTCGCGGACCATGCCGCTCTGCTTGAAAATGGAGTCGATCAGGGTCGTTTTGCCGTGGTCGACGTGCGCGATAATCGCGATATTGCGGATGTCAGATGTTTTCATGCGCGTTCTTTACCGCACAAACAGGTCATTTAAGAAGCTTTTTCTTTCAGTAGGATGCTTTTTCCGGCCTAAAGCCCGTAGCGGTTCCAGACGCTCCGCTGTTCCAGCGCATCGAGAATCTCGGCAGCCCATTCGGACCGGCCGCCGCACCTGAAGAATGGCGGCAGAAATTTTTTGTCGGCGCCCATCTCAACGAACCTGACCTTCTCCCCGTATTTTTCACGGATCACGGAGCGCATATCGCCGATCCCGTCAATCAGCCCCTTTTCCTGCGCGCCAACACCGCTCCAGAACGCGCCCTCGAACAGTGTCTTGTCGGTGCCTTTCAGCATTTCGCCGCGGCGCTCCTTCACCCAGCCTATGAAGATTTTATGCATATCCTTTTGAACAACCTTGAGCCTCTTCACATCATCCTGACTTTCCGGCTGGAACGGGTCGAGGAAAGACTTGTCCCTGCCTTCCGTATAAACCCGCCGGTCAATATCATGCCTGGCAATAAACCGGTCGAGCCCGAAACTGGCCGAGATCACGCCAATCGAGCCGACAATCGAGGCGCCTTGCGCATAAATCTCATCGCCCGCGCAGGCCAGCCAGTACCCGCCAGATGCCGCAACATCCTCAATAAAGGCATAGACCGGCAGTTCTTTCTCCCCGGCATGCTGGCGAACGGCATCCGCCACCAGCGAAGCCTGCGCCGGCGCACCGCCCGGCGAGTTGATCACCAGCACCACGGCCCGCGCATTCTTTACCTTAAAAGCCTTTTCTATCTGTCTGGAAAATTTACTGTAACTGATGCCGCCCCGGCGAATGCCGCTATCGGATATGATCCCGTTCAGCCGGATCACAGGAACGCGGGGAGCACTGTGAAACAGTTCTTTTAGAAAAGGAATCCCATCAAGTCGCGCAACAATATTATCCATGCTGCAACTATACGACGGCTTCAGCATGACGCAAAACCCTTTCTATGGCAGGGGTATAGGCGCCTTCCTTGTCATGTAAAACAAGACCCGCATGAACAACACAAGGCGAGCGCCTGTCCTTGACGGCCCGGATGATTACCCGCTTTGCCGCCTCCCCTTCCTTCGGCAAGAGCGGGATAATCTCGACCGCTCCGAACCGCCGACCGAGCGCCTGAATAATCCTGTCGGTCATATCGGCGCGGTGGATCATGGCAAGGCTGCCCTTTGATTTGAGATTGCGAAAAGCCGCATCAACCCAGTCCTTTACATCCAGCTCCGCCCCATTGGCAAGCGCCCGCCCTTCCTGCGGCGAAGGCGTGTGCGCCCCTGCCTCAAGATAAGGCGGATTGCAGATCACATGATCGAACGGGCCGCCCTCGTAATCCCGCGCATCCGCGCACGCAAACGCCGCCCGGCCGCTCATACCATTCAGGTCAATATTGCGAACCGCCAGATCAATATAGTCCGGCTGAATATCAATCCCGGTCAACGTTGTGCCCGGCACACGCTCCAGCGCACAAAACGCCGCCCCGCCAACCCCACAGCCAAGATCAAGGACACTCTGCCCCTCGCGCGCAGGACAGGCCGCCGCCAGCATCACGGAGTCCAGCGACGTACGAAACCCCTCCGCCGGCTGCAACAGCCGCACGCGTTTATCGAGCACATGAATTTCAACAGGATCGGTCATTCGCTTCCAGATCAATCCGGTAAATCACGCTGCGTCCATAGCCCAAAGACTCATCGTCCCCAATTTCCCTGAGCCGCTTTCCGCCGAAATGCTCGATCAAATGCCAGGACGGACGGTTTTCCGGGTCGGCACTGGCAAGGAAACAGGAAAACCCCTTTTCCCTGAAACGCTGGAGAGCATATTCATAGGCTACATAACAAGCCTTAACGCCGTATCCTTTATTCAAGAGCGAGGGCCGGATCGCAAGGCCAACATGGCCGCACCCGGCCTCTTCCAATAAGGGATGATCAAGGTCGTATCGCAGCGGCAACGTTCCCAGGAACCGCTCCCCGTCCGTAATCCAGAACATCTCGCAATCCTCAAGAACAAATTCATGCCCGTCCGGCGTCACGATCTTATGCGGGCCGGGACTGTTTATGCGCGCCAGATATCCTTGCGGATCCTTCCGGATATCTTCAGCCGCCTCATCACCGATCCCAAGCGCCATGTTGATATACGGCCCCTCGGCAAGTGCCTCGAGACAGGAGTCCAGTAACACCTCATCCGGTTTCACAAAACGAATTTTCGGCGATTTTTCCAAAGCGGCGCTCCTTCCTCTGCTTCCATCTTGCAGCTAACCGGAAAACCTGCTTTAAGACAATCCTATGTCAGTAGAAACAGCCCGGAAAATCACGGAAGAAAGCGACCATCCGCTGGAGCGCCTGAGCACACTTCTCAGCGATGATATGGATGCCGTGAATGCCCTTATCATCGGGCGCCTGCATTCCGATGTCGAAATGATCCCGCAACTGGCAAGCTACCTGATCGCCGCCGGGGGAAAACGCATCCGCCCGCTGCTGACTATTGCTTCCGCTAGGCTTCTCGGTGACAAAAGCCCGCGCCCTTACGGTCTGGCCGCAGCCGTCGAATTCATCCATACCGCCACCCTGCTGCATGACGACGTGGTCGATGAGAGCGAGGAGCGGCGCGGACAACCCGCCGCCAACCTGATCTTCGGCAACCAGCCCAGTATTCTTGTCGGCGATTTCCTCTTCGCCCGTTCGTTCCAGTTGATGGTCGAGGACGGCTCGCTCGAGGTCCTGCGCCTTCTCTCCGACGCCTCGGCCATTATTACCGAGGGCGAGGTCATGCAGCTTTCCACCGTCAACAACATCAAAACGACGCAAGAAGAATACGAACAGGTCATCATGGCAAAAACCGCCGCCCTGTTTGCCGCCGCCTGCGAGATCGGCCCGGTCGTGGCCGGTGCGGGCGAAGATACGCGGGAAGCCTTGCGCGAATTCGGCACCAACCTCGGCATGGCCTTCCAGATCGTCGACGATGTGCTGGACTACAGCGCCGATCAGGCAAAGCTCGGCAAGACCGTCGGCGACGATTTCCGCGAAGGTAAAATGACCGCGCCCGTTATCATTTCGCTGATCAAAGCCAGCGAGGAAGAACGGGCCTTCTGGCAGCGCACCATCGAAGAACTGGACCAGCGCGACGGCGACCTTGAACGGGCGCAGGAAATCATCCGCAAACATGACGGCTTTGAGAAAAGCCTGCACATGGCAAAAGACCACGCCACCCGCGCCCTGCTTTCACTTGAACGCCTGCCGGAAAACGATATCCGCGACACGCTGGCCGACCTTGTCCGGTTCACCGTCGACAGGGATTTTTGATTTACACTTGCCCCGCCCGCCCAAAATCCTCTATAACACGTCCATTCTACAGGTCGGGGCGTAGCGCAGCCTGGTAGCGCGCATCGTTCGGGACGATGAGGCCGGAGGTTCGAATCCTCTCGCCCCGACCATCCGCTTTCGCTTTACACGAGACCACATCATGAAAACTTTTATTTCCAGCATTCTACTTCTTGCCCTGATGATGCTCTCCACCCCGGCCATGGCCGAGGACAAAGCGTTCCAAAGAATCCAGAAAAACCGGGAAATCAATTGCGGCGTTTACGTACTGGGCTCGATTTTTAACTATGACGCGGAAGGAAAGCCCGAGGGCTTTACCGCTGACCTGTTTAAAGAGGTCAGCCTGCGCACAGGCCTTGAGGTGAAGTACACCGAGATTTCAAGCTTCGCCACACTGTTTGAGGACATGAAGGCCGGGCGCTATGACATGATCTGCTCGCCGCTCCTGGCCTTCCCTTCCTCCATGATGAAGGGCCTGCCCGGCGCTTTTATCAACGAGGACCCGATCAATATCTATGCCGATGCAAGCGCCGATATCTCCGCCATCACATCTTTTGATCAGCTAAACGACCCCCAATACACATTCGTCGGCATGGACGGAGAGCTTGGCGGGATCTACGTCCCGAAACTCTTCCCGCAAGCAAAGCTGAATATGCTTCCCCATGGGGCACCGCCTGCGAACATGTTCCTTGAAGTGCATACTGGCAAGGCGAACTTCGTTATTCTCTCGCGGCTGGCAGAAAAAGCCTACCTGAAAGCCAACCCCGGAAAACTGCAACAGGTCACGGACCAGACACTGGTCCCGGCCTCCGTCCGCCTGTTCTTCGCAGAAGACAGCCACAACCTGCGCACCAACATGGACGTAATCATCGAAGACATGAAACGCGACGGCAGCCTGCAAAACCTGCTGGAAAAGCACGGATTAATAAATTAATTTTGCCAAATACCCCCATGGGGTATATTTTAGTCCTATGGAAAAAATCATTCCCGTCCTGTTATTATTTATAGTGTTCCTGCCCCAGACGGCGCAGGCACGGCCCGTCTCCTATCCCGGCGGCTGGACGTTTATCATGGAGAACGACGGACACAGCAACGCCGCCCTGCTGCACTATACCCCGAACGTGCATTATTCTCTCGGCCTGCGGCATGAATATCTGCGCGGCTCGAAAACCAATGCGGATATGATCCAGCTCAACTGGCTGGTCAGGCGCTGGAACATGGAAGGATCACAGGCAAATATCTACCTGAAAAGCGGGATCGGCATGGCCTACGATGATAACGATAAAGCGCTGGCAGGCTTCACCGGCATCGCCGCCGACTGGGAAAACAGGCTGTTCTTTGCAGGCTATTCAAACAAATTCTTCAGGGCCGGAAACCTCGACAGTTTCGGCCACCACCAGGCCCGCATCGGCATCGCCCCCTATATAGGCGATTACGGCAACCTCCACACATGGATCATGCTTCAGGGCGACTACCGTCCGAAACTGGACAGCAGCGAGGAGCTTTCCGTCACGCCGCTGCTCCGTTTTTTCAAGGGAACCAGCCTACTGGAAACGGGCTATAACATTGAAAATGAAACGCTCCTTATCAACTTCATTCAAAGATTCTAGGAGGAAAACAATGAAACTGAGAACGCTCCTGCTCTGCCTTCTGATTTCCTTTACGCTGCCCGTCAGCGCCGAAGAAACCACAAACACAATCGGCATCAGGGTTGAGGGCATGGTCTGCGATTTCTGCGCCCAGTCCGTTTTAAAGGTGCTGAAAAAAAACGAGTCCGTGCAGGATGTCGATATCAACCTGGATGAGGGACTTGTCACTGTAATCCTCAAAGAGGGAGCAACAATTGATGACAAGGCCCTGGAAGAGGCAATTTATTACGCCGGTTACGAACTCGTTGAAATCATGAGGAACAATGACAAAGAACAGCCCCTGCCATAAGGCGGAATTAAAAAAGCTCAACCGCATCACCGGCCAGATCGAAGGCGTAAAACGCATGATCGATGAAGGCCGTTACTGCCCGGATATCCTGGCCCAGCTCCGCGCGGCAAGGGCCTCCCTACATTCCGTGGAGGCGGACATCCTGGAAACACACTTGAAGTCGTGCGTCACCGATGCAATGGTCAGTGGCAATCCTGCCGAACAGGAAAAGAAAATTGCCGAACTGAAAGACCTCTTCAAACGATTTGATACATAAAAAATGGAACACAACAGTTGCTGCGGCAGTAAAAAAGCTCCGAACAAGCCGGCCTTTAAGCCGGACATCATCCTGCACGGTTCTCTGGCCGTCATTGTGATTGCCGTCATTCTGTTTATCGCGGCGCCCGGCCTGCCCTATATTGGAACATTCACCGCATCCATCCTCGACCTGCTGAAACAGATGTGGTGGGGGATTGTGCTCGGTTTTATCGCGATCGGCCTGATGCACAATGTCCCGCGCGAGTATTTCACCTATATGCTCGGCAAGGGAGATACGGCGGGCGGGATTTTCCGGGCCGCACTGGCCGGCCTGCTGCTCGATCTGTGCTCGCACGGCATATTGATGGTTGGTGCCAAGCTCTACGAACGCGGCGCCTCGCTGGCGCAGGTCATGACTTTCCTTATTGCCAGCCCGTGGAACTCACTCTCTTTGACCCTGATCCTGATTGCACTGGTCGGATTGAAATGGACGCTTGTCTATATCCTGGCCTCCGCCCTGATCGCCATTGCCACGGGCTTCATCTATCTGGCCCTTGCAAGAGACGGCCACGTCGCCCACAACCCGAACGCCACCGAATTGCCGGAGGGTTTTACAATCCTTGCCGACGCCGGAACGCGCCTGAAGGGATTCAGGGCAGATGGAAAGTTCTTCAAAGAGCTGGCCGCCAACAGCTGGAGCGGTGGCAAAATGATCCTGCGCTGGCTTCTGTTCGGCACCATTCTTGCCGCAGCCATCCGTACCTTCGTGCCCGTAGAAATCTTCCAGGATTATTTCGGCCCCACTTTGGTTGGCCTTGGCCTGACGTTGCTCGCCACCACGATCATTGAAGTCTGCTCGGAAGGATCCGCACCGATCGCGGGCGACCTGCTGACCCGCGCCGCCGCTCCCGGCAACGGCTTTGCCTTCCTGATGGCGGGCGTGGCCACGGATTACACGGAAATCCTCGTCATCCGGGAATTCACAAAAAGCTGGAAAACCGCCCTGTCCCTTCCCCTCCTAACCGTCCCGCAAATCCTGCTGATCGGCTGGGCGATGAACGGATTCTAGCGCCTGCACGGAAAATAATCCGCCAGCGCCATTGCAACAACCGGAGAGGCTACGAAACCTTCATGCTGGCGAAAATGTCTTTGCAGATAATAGAGCACCACCTTCTGCAAACCGCCCAGATCAACGTTGGAGGGAATGCAAAAATCAATACCGCTCGAAATCTTGAGAGACTTCAGAAGGTTGTAGTAGTCAATCACGCCCGCGATATAAGCCTGGCAGGTAATTTTGCCGCCCGGAATAAGCTCGTTATCATTCTCGTCAACCGAGCAGACATGCAGCAGATATTCCGTTGAAAACTGCGCGGCACCGGCCGTCTTTAAAGGAACAGCCCACAGAAAACAGCAAAGAGAGAAAAACAGAACAGCCCTATTCATCGCTGCCAGTCTTTAACCGCGCCAGAATGGCAAAGGGAGAATCTTCAGGATCGGTCTTCGGCGCCGCCGCCTGCATGACCTTCTCGCTACGTTTTGGCTTATCTCCCTTTTTAGGCTTTTTCCTCTCGGGTTTTTTCCCGGGCTTATTCTCAAACTTCCTGTGCTGAAACGGCTTAGCCTGATCGGAAGCCCGGCCCTTCTTGAGCCGGAACGTCGCAAGCTCCGGCATCGCTTTCGGCTCTTCTGCCGGTTTTTCGGTCTCTTCCGCTATAGCCTCAGGCGCAGGTTCTTCAGACCTGACTTCGTCTGCCTTCGGCTCTTCCTGCACATCATCAGCCGGATCATAAACCTTATGGTGCCCCATCGCCTCCAGCACCGCATAAAGATCGGCAATCGGACTGCCCAGCCATTCGGCCATTTCGTGCCGTGCCTTAAACACCCCCTTGTCGGCACTGTCATAAACCGCCGTAATCAGGCGGTCCAGCATATCGACCCGAACCGCGCGCGTGCCATAGAGCGGATAGCCGATCGCCCGGTAAAAACGCGGATCGGCCTGCGCAGGATCGACGCTGATGGAAACAATCCCGTCATGTGGCACCGGCGCGGGCAAAGGCGCATCATGCCAGAGCGACCAGAGCAAAGCCCTGAGCCGCACAGCAGCAGGCTTGTTCAGCGCAGGAATAAACACCAGCACCGGGCCAAGACGGATACGGCAGGCCCGCAGCGCCTGCCGTCCTTCCGGCTCCAGCCTTGCAATCAGGTCTTCAAGATCATTACGGGGCAGGATGCCAAGCGCCTCATAGACCTTATCGGCAATCTCGCGCGGCGCTCCCTCAATGCCCTCTTTATTCTCAAGCACGGCCAGAGGCTCCAGAACGCTCTGGATATGTCCTTTTAACCAGCTATTGATGCTCGCGCTCACAGCTTCCTTGTCCTGCTCCTCCGGCAGGCCGTCTTCAAGAAACGCGACATCAGGATAAAGAATAGAAGCTCCCCTCTTCAGAGCGGCCACAGGCTCGCCGGGAAGAGGATTGGTCGGATCAGGCTGAAAATAAATCCTGCCGTCGTCCCTGACACTGAACTGTTTCGGTTCTGCATTCAGCATGGTTCTCATCCGCCGTTTAAGAACAGCCTCACTACCCAGTCCTTTTTGAATCGCATAAGGTATAAACAGAAATATTGGACAAGTCCAATATATTGCCTCTCCAATGGCCCGAAATTGGCCTAGAAGACTGTCCCCATATCTGCTAAATCTTGTACGTCCAATGATTTCATTCAGGAGCGCATTACAAATGGCCTTTGTTAAATCCCTTTCGAAAAAGTTTACCCTTGCCCTGATTTTGCTTTTCCTTGCTGCCGGCGCACAGAACGCTGCCGCACAGGAAGCCGCCGATGAGAGCGCACAAAGGCTGAGAACAATCCTGGAAAACCTCCTGACCTACCAGAAAAGCGCCGTCGCCCTGAATGGCGGAACAATGAAAGTCGAAGGGGATATAACCGTCGAATCCGCAAATGGTTATTATGCAGCAACCTTCCCGCACGTATCGATCATGTATCCGGATGAAATCCGGGTTGAGGTCGGCATGATTGCCATGAACGCAGCGCCGACGTCCTATCCCGATCTCTGGAAAATGTCCGTTGCCGTCCCGACACCGATCGTCGGCTTCGACAGCGAAAACAACCAGGTCTTCACGATGGAAATCGGCGGTCAGAGAATGTCCGGCTACTGGCATGAAAAGCTGGAGAACTTCGTCAAACTGGACGCCGAATACAAGGACATGAGAATCCGCGACAACGCCAATGCCGTTGACGTGCTCATTCCCTCCACGGCCGTGAAATACAATCTGGACCCGGACGAAAACAACCGCTGGTCCGGGCCGGTTACGATGGAGATAGATAACATGGTTACGCTGGTCGGCCCGGAGGGGAGCCTCGGTGCCGTCAAAGTAGGAAAGATCAAAATGGATTCCCAGGTGATGGACATGTCACCGGACGCGCTCAATGAATACCGTCAGCAAATGACCGCCGTTGCCGAGAACATGGCCGCCATGACACCGGACCAGTACAGCGCGCAGCACGCAATGGCGATGTTCAACATGATCACGCAGTTTTTCAGCAACGCATGGAACGGCTTTACCATGCAGTTCACCATGAATGATGTGCTGATTGAAAACCCGCCGACCTCGGACATACCGTCCAAAGGATCCATGACCATTGCCTCTTCCGGCTTCGGCTTCGATATGACGGGCTTCCAGGAAAACAGCGTCAGCATGAACCTGCGTTTTAATTTTGACGATCTGTCGATCTCGCCAGTTCCCGAGGAATTCAATGAACTGACACCGACCACACTGAATTTCAACGTCAGCGTCAATAATCTTCCCTACAAGGAACTTGTTGAAATGGGTAAAGGCCCCGTCGAGGCCGCTGTTACAAATCCGGACGCCGCCCAGATGGCCGGGATCCAGTTCATGAGCATCCTGCCGCAACTCCTTGCCAGCGCCGGCTCCAACATTAAATTCACCGACATGCGCATGGAAAACGGCATCTATAAGGGCAAGGTTGATGCCATCGTAAAGGCCGATACCCGCTCTCCCTACGGCGGGACCCTCAAAGGCAAGGCAGCCATTACCGGTATGGAAAGACTTCTGGGTGTACTCAACGCCCGTATACAGGGCTCAACGCCCGAGCAGGCCCAGCAGTTTTTAGGCATGGCCCAGACACTGACAATTCTGCAAAGCCTTGGCCAGCAGGCTCAGGACAGTGAAGGCAACATCGTCCGCATCTACGATTTCGAGATGAGCGAAACCGGCCAGATGATGCTGAACGGCACGGACATGAGCGCCCTGATGGGCATGATGAACGGCGCCGCAGGACAACAACCGGCCCCGCAGCAAGCCGCACCGCCGCAATAGGATTAACTTAAAAGATACGCCAGCATGGCATTGAGACGCTGCAACCCCTGCTGCGTTGGGAGCAATCGCTCGCCATCAAACTTCAGCATCCCCTCAGCCTGAAGGGCGGCAAGCCTGTCCTGCGATATGGCCTCCGTCCACGGCGCCCCAAGCTCTTCTTCAATGCGGGACAGTGGAACGCCTTCGGCAAGGCGCAGCCCCATCATAAGGGATTCCTCCGCACGTTCACGCGGTTCCACCACCTCGAACGGATGAGCCCCGTGACCGTTCCGGCCCACCAGATCAAACCAGATTTCCGGCGCCCTGTGTGCCCGCACAGCAAGCTTTTGTCCTTCCAATGTAAGCCGTCCATGCGCCCCCGGCCCGATCCCGGCATAATCGCCGTAACGCCAATACACAAGATTATGCCGGGACTCCTGCCCGGCTCGCGCATGATTGGACACCTCATAGGCCGGCAACCCGGCGCCGGATAAAACCTCTTGCGTCAACTCATAAAAATCCGCCGCCAGTTCTTCCTCCGGCACCTTAAGAGCGCCGCGCTGCGCCTGCGTGTAAAACTCCGTACCCGGCTCAATGGTCAACTGGTAGACAGACACGTGGCCAGAAGAAAAATACATAGCCATTTCAATCTCTTGCTGCCATTCTTTTAAACTCTGATGCGGTCTCGCATAGATCAGATCAAAACTAAAGCGATCAAATGTTTCTCTTGCAAATTCAAGAGCCTGCGCCGCATCTTTTGCATTATGTTTTCGCCCAAGCGCCTTAAGCGCCTCATCGTCAAAGGATTGCACTCCGATAGACAAACGATTAACGCCCGCCGAACGAAACGCCTCGAACTTTCCGCGCTCGGAAGATGTCGGATTGGCCTCAAGCGTAATCTCGATATCATCGGCCACCTGCCAGCGCCCGGAAACCCGGTCTATCACAGCCGCTACCGTTTCCGGTTCCATCAGCGAAGGCGTACCACCGCCAAAAAACAGGGAGGAAACCGTCCGCCCCGGCGTCTGATCCGCATAGTAATCAAGCTCAGCCAGCAAGGCGTCCCGCCACCGGCTGTGGTCGATATGCTCCCGGACGTGGGAATTGAAATCGCAATAGGGACATTTCGAGGCGCAGAACGGCCAGTGCACATAAACAGCAAAAAGCCTGTCCTCGTCCGGACAGGCTTTTGTAGCACTATTCTTCATACCAGGCTTACTTGAGATTGAAGGTCACCTTGCTTACAGGCGCAGCATCAACAAGCGCGCTCGTATCACCGACCGTTTCACGCATCGCCTCGTAAACGATCGGCAGCGCAAACAGCGCCCCGCCGCTCGCCAGACGGATCGCACCGTCTTTCAGCGGCGTCTGGGTTGGGTTCTCCACGTGATCCTTCAGCTTCAGGATACCAAGAACACCAAGAAGCAGGCCGAAGAGATAAGCAACACCGGTCAAAAGACCCGGCAGTTCTTCAATCGAATCGTTCACGTTACGGGCAATATCGCTGAAGTTGTTCGCCGCATTCGCAGGCGTCGCACCAATCAGAAAGCCGGCAACAACAGAAGCCTGAATGCTCAGACACAGATTAGAACCTTCCTTTTTCATGGCACTCCTCCTTTTTATGCCGGAAATTACGATCACATACTTGCAACATTTTTACATATATGTCAAGCGGATTCGGCAACCCTTTGCTCTGAAAACCCCGGTATCTCTGCCCTGAAGACCGGCAGGTGGTCCGGGTAATTCTCCTGCATAAAGTCAACCAGGCGCTCACGAACAAGACAGCGCAAATCCCATGCTTTCGGCGAATCCGCGGAGCTGACAAGCACCCGCACTTCCATCACCTTGTCTGTCGTATTCGTCACCTGAATACCGTTCACCTTACCGTCCCAGAGACTACCAGCTTCCTCTTTCAGAATGCGAGTCAATTCGTCACGGATCGGCTCAAGCGGCATCGTATAATCGACGTAAAGATACACCGTACCAAGTATGTCGGCGGACGTCCTTGTCCAGTTCTGGAAGGGTCTTTCGACAAAATAATTGATCGGCACGACAAGGCGCCTCAGATCCCAGACCTTAACCACCACATAGGTGAGATTAATCTCCTCGATCCAGCCCCACTCACCTTCGACAATCACCACGTCATCAAGACGAATCGGCTGGGTGATGGCAATCTGAAGGCCGGTAAAGAAATTCCCGATCGTCTTCTGCGCCGCCATGCCGAGAACGATACCCGCCACCCCGGCCGAAGCCAGCAAACTCACCCCAAGGGCGCGGATTTGCTCGAATGTCATCAACGCCGCCGCCAGTGCCAGAATAACAATGATTGCCTTGACCAGCCGCCGGACCACCTTGATCTGGGTATGCACCATCCGCGCGCTCAGGTTATCCTGCTTCGCCACATCAAAGCGTTTCAGAATAATCTCCCCGACAAACGAAGTTCCGCGCAAGGCAAGCCAGCCAAGTCCGGCAATCATCCCAATCGCATAGATTTTTCCGACAAACGGCTCATCGGTCCACGGGTAATCCAGCTTTTGCAGCACCGCATAAACAGCGGACAACAGGAAAATAACCTGCACCGGACCGTTCAGATGCTGGAAGAGCATCTCAAAGAAATCATCATGGGTCTTTTTGATCTTTTTCCAGACAAAACGCAACAGGCCGTAAAAGACCGCCAGCGCAATGATGAAAGCGGCCGCCGTCAGGATGTTGCTGATATTGAACAATTCTGTATCCATTCTTTCCATTCACTCGCCTCCTCGTTTTCTCGCCATTTCAAACCGGCAAGTCAACGGGAAAACGAATCTACAAACAAACGAAACGCCCTTGCGCGGTGACTGACAGCCTGTTTCTCCGCCGGATCGCACTCGGCAAAAGTCTGCTCCCAGCCTGCCGGCACAAAAATCGGGTCATAACCAAAGCCCTTGTCGCCACGCGGCGGCCAGACAATCTCGCCGTCAATCCGCCCCTCGAACGTCTCAACCTTCCCGTCAGGCCAGGCCAGCGCCAGCACGCAGATAAACGCGCCCGACCGGTCCGCCGCATCCCCTAATTTGTCATGAACAGCCCTCATGGCAAGGGAAAAATCCTTCTCCGGCCCCGCCCAGCGCGCCGAATAAATCCCCGGCTCCCCGCCCAGCGCATTCACCGCCAGCCCGCTGTCATCGGCCAGCGCGAGCAGGCCCGACGCCTGCGCAGAAGCCAGCGCCTTAATCGCCGCATTCTCGGCAAAGGTCGCCCCGGTTTCTTCCGGCTCGGGCAGATCCAGTTCCCCGGCAGAAACAACCGCAATTCCAAGCGGCTCCAGCAACGCACCAATCTCACGCACCTTGCCCTTGTTATGCGTGGCCAGAACCAGTTTTTGCATATCAGGCCGCATCTCTTTCCGCCCCTGCATTGAGAGTCAGTTCCTGTATATGTTTCAGGTCTGCACATCCCGCCTTGGCCATTTGCACCATTTCGAAGAACTGTTCCTCGCTGAAAGGCTCTTTTTCCGCCGTGCCCTGGATTTCCACGATGCCGCCCTTGCCGGTCATAACGAAATTGGCATCGGCTTCCGCGGACGAATCCTCGTCGTAATCAAGATCCAGCACCGGGACGCCCTCGAAAACCCCGCAGGAAATCGCCGCCACGCTGTCCACAAGCGGAGAAGACTCGAGTAAACCAATTTTTTCCAGATGCTGGAGCGCAATCGCAAGCGCGACATACCCCCCGGTAATCGCCGCCGTGCGCGTCCCGCCGTCG